>NZ_JBEZWH010000098.1:0-21572 GCF_040703975.1 Spirillospora sp. NPDC029432 | reverse complement strand
CAGGAGCGCGAGCCAGGACGGGGGGTGCAGCCCGCCCTTGCCGCCGTCTCGGGCGGCGGGCTTCCCGCCGACCGCGGCGGCGGCGCCGCCGGCCGGTCCGGCCGGCGGCGCCCCGTCGTCGTCGTGAGCGACCTTCATCCGGTGCTCGCCCTAGCCCTTGTACGCCTTGGCGGCCTCGGCCTCCAGCTTCGCCTGCGTGCCCTTGACGTCCGAGGGGTTCTGCACGAACCCGCGCAGCGCCTCCCACATGCCCTCGCCGGGGGTGGCGCCGAACGCGGCGGGGGTCAGGTCGGACAGGTCGTAGCGGGCGGCGTCGCCGGCCGCCTGGAGCTGGGCGATGAGCTGCTTGGCGACCGGGTCGGCGTAGGCGTCGGGGGTGACGCCCTTGTTCGGCGACAGGTAGCCGCCGAGGCCCGCCCACGTCTTGCCGGCCTCGGGCGAGGCGAGGAACTTCATCAGCTCCTGGGCGCCCTTGCCGTCCTTCATCGCGACGGCGATGTCGCCGCCCAGCATCGCCGGGGCGGTGTTCCCGGCCTTGGGGAAGGCGAAGACCTTGGCGTCGGTGCCGACCTTGGACTTGGTGGTGTTGATGTTGGCCGCGGCGAAGTCGCCGCCGTACACCATCGCGGCCTTCTGCTGGCCGAACACCTCGGTCACCGAGGCGTCGAACTTGGTCTTGGTGGCCTGCGAGGTGCCGCCGGCGATCAGGTCGGGCTTGCCCCAGATCTCCGCCAGCGTCTCCAGCGCCTGGCCGACCGACGCGTCCGTCCACTTGATCTTGTGCTCGGCGAGCTGGTCGTACTTCTCGGGCCCGGCCTGCGAGAGGTAGACGTTCTCGAACCAGTCGGTGAGCGTCCAGGAGTCCTGCGGACCGGCCGCCAGCACGAACGGGGTGGTGCCGGAGTCGCGCACGGTGCCGGCCGCCTTCACCAGGTCGGCCCAGGTCGCCGGGGGCTGCACGCCGGCGTCGGCGAACACCTGCGGCCGGTACCACATGATCGACTTGTAGGCGGCCTTGATGAGGACGCCGTAGGTCTTGCCGTCCGCCGAGCCCAGTTCCTTCCAGTACGGCGAGAAGTTCTGGTCGATCGTCTGGGTCACGTCGGCGCCGAGCGGCTTGAGCGAGCCCTTCTCGGCGTACTGCCGCATGAGGCCGGGCTGCGGCAGGATCGCCACGTCCGGCGGCTGGTTGGCCTGCAGCCGCGGGCCGAGGAAGGCGTCGGTGTTCTCGCCGGTGGAGGCGTACTTGACCGTGGCGCCGGTCTTCTTCTCGAACGCCTTGAGGACCTCGCGGAAGTTCTTCTCCTCCGGCCCGGTCCACTTGGCGGCGACCTCGACGGTGGTGCCCTTGAGCGCGCCGCCTCCGGCCGGGGCCTCCTCGCCGCCGTCGTCGCCGCCGCATCCGGCGGCGGTGACCAGCAGCCCCGCCGCGACGGCGGTGCTCAGTACTCGCCTGCTGACCCTCATCCCTCTTCTTCCTCCCTGGCCGATCCGGCGCCGGCCGATCCCCAGATCGACTCGCCGGTCCCGATATCGAAGAAATGCAGCCGGCCGGTGTCGACCCGGACCTCCACCGGGTCGCCGACCTTGACGCGGGTGCGCGGGCTGAACCGCGCCACCAGGTCCGTACGGGGCTCCGCGGGGGCGCCGAGCACGTCGGTGCCGGCGTCGCGCGCCAGCTCCCGGGTGTCCTCGGTGTCCACGCGCTCGGCCTCGACCGCGAAGTGCACGAGCACGTCCGAGCCCATCGCCTCCACCAGGTCGGCGGTGGCGGTGAGCCGGGCGCCGTCGGCGGCCTCGGCCAGCTCGCCGTCCTCCATGTCCTCGGGGCGGATGCCGACGACGACGTCGCGGCCGAGGTAGGAGGCCAGCGCGGGCCGGGCGTCCAGGACGGCGGGCCGCAGGGTCAGCGTCTGGCCGCCGACCTCCAGCCGCGGCGCGCCGGCGTCGCCGGACAGCCGCCCGTGGAGCAGGTTCATCGCGGGCGAGCCGATGAAGCCGGCCACGAACAGGTTGGCCGGGCGGTCGTACAGCTCCTGCGGCGGCGCGACCTGCTGGAGCTCGCCCTTCTTCATCACCGCGACCCGGTCGCCGAGCGTCATCGCCTCGGTCTGGTCGTGGGTGACGTAGATCGTGGTGACGCCGAGGTCGCGCTGGATGCGGGCGATCTCGGCGCGCATCTGGACGCGGAGCTTGGCGTCGAGGTTGGACAGCGGCTCGTCCATCAGGAACGCCTGCGGCTCGCGGACGATCGCGCGGCCCATCGCGACCCGCTGCCGCTGCCCGCCCGACAGGTTGCGCGGCTTGCGGTCCAGGTGGTCGGTGAGGCCGAGGATCCGGGCGGCGTGCTCGACCTTCTCGCGGACCTCCTTCTTGGGGAGCTTGCGCAGCGACAGGCCGAAGCCGATGTTGTCGCGCACCGACAGGTGCGGGTAGAGGGCGTAGCTCTGGAAGACCATCGCCACGTCGCGGTCCCGGGCGGGGACGCGGTTGACGGTCCGGCCGCCGATCGTGACCTCGCCCTCGGAGATCTCCTCCAGGCCCGCGACCATCCGCAGCGCGGTGGTCTTCCCGCAGCCCGACGGCCCGACCAGGACCAGGAACTCCCCGTCGGCGACGGTGAGGCCGAGATCGGCCACGGCCCTGGTGCCGTCCGGATAGACCTTCCCGACGCCGCTGAGGACCACCTCTGCCACGGCCTCTCCTTCCGCCCGCCCAGCTGGCAAAACGTCCAATAGCCGCGGCGGACGTCGGCCCGCCCAGGCCGCCTTGCGGGGCCCTCGCGCGCGCCGCACCGGCCGTGCGCGTGCGCACGGCCGGCCGGACAGGCGTTCGTAACCCCGGTGGAACAATTCCTAGTGCGTACAGGGCGGGGCGACCGGGCCGCAATAGGGCGCCGCCGGGACGCCCAAACGGTGTACATATCGTTATGCAGCCGAACATAAGGTACGAATGCCGCGGCGGCGGGGCCCCCCCGGGGGCCCCCCCGGCCCGCCAAACCCGTTTACATGTCGTTCTGACCCCCCACAAATGCTCCCAATCCCGGGGCGGCGGACCCCCCGGGGGGCCCCGCCGCCGCTCCGCGCGCCGCGCCGTTCCCGCGCGCCGCCCGGCCGACCGGCCGGTCAGTGGACGATGACGGTCTCCCGGGTGGTGCCGTTCATCCGCTCGAACCCGTCCTCGGTGCACACCACGATGTCCTCGATCCGCGCACCGTGCTCGCCCGGGTAGATCCCCGGCTCGATCGAGAACGCCATCCCCGGCTCCAGCGGCTCGGTGTTGCCCGCGACGATGTACGGCTCCTCGTGCGTCTCCAGCCCGATGCCGTGGCCGGTGCGGTGGAAGAAGTGCTCCCCGTACCCGGCGGCGGCGATGATGTCGCGGCCCGCCGCGTCCACCGCCTCGGGCGTGGCCCCGGGGCGCACCGCCCGGCACGACGCCTCCTGAGCCTCGCGCAGCACGTCGTGGTACGCCACGTAGGACGCCGGCGGCGTGCCCACGCAGTAGTTGCGCGTGGAGTCCGAGCAGTAGCCGCTCGGCATCGTCCCGCCGATGTCGACCACCACCGGCTCCCCTGGCGCGATGACGCGGTCGGACAGCTCGGCGTGCGGGTTGGCGCCGTTGGGGCCGGAGCCGACGATGACGAAGTCGACGCGCTCGTGCCCCTCGGCGATGATCGCGTCGGCGATGTCGCGGCCGACCTCGCGCTCGGTGCGGCCCGGCTTCAGGAACTCCGGCACCCGCCGGTGCACCCGGTCGATCGCCGCGCCCGCCTCGCGCAGCGCCGCGACCTCGGCCGCGCTCTTGCGCATCCGCAGCCCGCGCATCACCTGCCCGGCGGCGACCTGCTCGGCGCCCGGCAGCGCGGCCCGGAACCGCAGCGCCATCGCCGCCCACATCCGGTCGGCCACCGCGACCCTGGCCAGGCCGCGCGGCAGCCGCGCCGCGACGAGCGCGTACGGGTCGTCGGTCTCGTCCCAGGGCACCAGCTCCACGCCCAGCGCACCGGCCGGCGACTCCCGCGCCGCCGGCAGCTCAAGCCGCGGCACCACCAGGAACGGCTCGCCGGACGCCGGCACCACCAGGCAGGTCAACCGCTCCAGCTGGAGCGCGTCATAGCCGGTGACGTACCGCAGGTCCGGTCCCGGCGTCAGCAGCAGCGCGCCGAGCCCGGCCCGCTCCGCGGCGGCCCGCACCTGCGCGAGCCGCTCGCGCGGATACAACGACTCTGTCACATCCGTCTCCATTCTCGTCCCAGCTCGTCTCACCTGCTCGTACGGCACCAGCATGGCAAGGGTTCCCCGGCTCTGTCGCACCGGCGTGGGAGCATGTGGGGCATGAGCGGGCTGATGCTGCTGGACACGCCGTCGCTGTACTTCCGCGCCTTCTTCGGGGTGCCCGAGTCGGTGAAGGCGCCGGACGGGACGCCGGTCAACGCCGTGCGCGGGCTGGTCGACATGATCGCGCGGCTGGTCCAGGACCGCCGCCCGGACCGGCTGGTGTGCTGCATGGACGCCGACTGGCGGCCGGCGTTCCGGGTCGAGGCGCTGCCCTCGTACAAGGCGCACCGGGTGGCCGAGGGCGGCGGCGACCAGACGCCGGACGCGCTGGAGGCGCAGCTGCCGGTGATCGACGCGGTGCTGAAGGCGTTCGGGCTGGCCATCGCGGGAGTGCCCGGGTACGAGGCGGACGACGTGATCGGCACGCTCGCGGTGCGCGGCGCGGCCGCGGGCCCGGTCGACATCGTGACCGGCGACCGGGACCTGTTCCAGCTCGTCGACGAGCGCGGGCCCGTGCAGGTCCTCTACACCGCGCGCGGCATCCGCAACCTGCAGGTGATGGGCGAGAAGGAGGTCGCGGCCAAGTACGGCATCCCCGGCCGCGCCTACGCCGACTACGCGACGCTGCGCGGCGACCCCAGCGACGGGCTGCCGGGCGTGCCCGGGGTGGGCGACAAGACGGCGGCCGCGCTGGTGACGCGGTTCGGGTCGCTGGAGGGCATCCTCGCCGCGCTGGAGGCCGGCACGACCGAGGGCTTCCCGGCGGGCGCGCGCCGCCGGATGGAGGCGGCGGGCGACTATCTGGCGGCGGCCGAGACGGTGGTGCGGGTCGTCACCGGCATCGACGACCCGGTGCTGGCCGGCCTGGACGACCGGCTGCCCGCCGAGCCCCGCGATCCGGCGGCCCTGGTGGCGCTGGCCGACGAGTGGAACCTGTCCGGGCCGGTCAACCGGCTCCTGAACGCCCTCGCCCCGCCCGCCTCCTGACACCGGCCGCCCTGACCAGAATTCTGACCTTAAGGTAAGGCGGCGCCGCCTTCTGTGTCAGATGACGCAGACAGGACGTGCCCGGGAGAGCAGCATCGTGATCAATGACGGGGTTTCCTGGGAGACGTGGACAGCAGCACGAACGCAAGGCGGCGCGGGAGCCGCGGGAGCCCGCCGGGCGGGCCCCGCGGCGGCCGGCGCACGAGCGGGCCGGTGCCCGCGGCACTGGGCCTCACCGCCCCACTCCCCCCAACTGCCGCGGGCACCGGTCCACCGCGTCCCCGCGCTGACTTGCCAGACCGGCGCGCCGATTGTCCACTGGAGTCACCTTCACTCGGAGCCCCGCGCCCTTCCGGGCGGGGGGCGCAGGAGACGGATCGCCCGTGACCGAACGGATCACCCTGCCGCGTGACGGCGTCCCCGGCGGCCGCCGCGACGGCTTCTGGGACGCGCTCGACGAGGGCCAGCGCGCCGCCCTGCGGCAGGTGGCGCGCCGCCGCGCCTATCCCGCCAAGCGGCCGCTGTGCTACCAGGGCGAGGAATCCGACCACATCGTCATCATCGAGGAGGGCTGGGCCAAGGTCACCTCCTCCACCGAGGACGGCCACGACGTGGTGCTGGCCGTGCGCGGCCCCGGCGACCTGGTCTGCGAGAGCGCGGTGCTGGGCAGCCGGCACCGCTCGGCGACCGTCACCGCGCTGAACCCGGTCCGCGCGCTGGTGGTGCCCGCCGCCCGCTTCACCGGCTTCCTCGACGCGCACGCCACGGTGTGGCGGCTGGTCACCGGCACGTTCGTGCGGCGCCTCGACGACGCCGACCAGCGGCTGCAGTCGCACGTGTCGGCCAAGGGCGCGCAGCGGCTGGCGCAGCTGCTGGCGAGCCTGGCGGAGCTGTCGGCCCGGCACGCGCCGCCCGAGCCCGACGGCAGCATCGAGATCGCGCCACCGCTGTCGCAGGAGGAGCTGGGCAGCTGCATGGACGCCTCGCGCGAGACGGTCGCCCGCGGCCTCAACAGCCTGCGGCGCCGCGGCCTGGTCCGTACGGGATGGCGCCGCACCGTCGTGGTGGACCTGCCGGGCCTGCGCGAGTACGCCCAGGGCCGCGACGAGTCCTGACCGCCGCCGGAGTGGGCCGGCCCGCCGCGCCGGTCGTACCGGCCGCGGCGGCACCGGCCCGCGCCTTTACGTTGTAGATCAGCGGCGGGTGGTGCGGCGGCGCGACCAGCCGCGGGTGCGCCAGTCGCTCCCGGCGCCGACGCCGGCCAGGTGCAGCGCGATCAGCAGCAGGCCCACCGTGATGAGGGTCTGGTAGTCGAACGGGTCGGACGCGATGTCGGCCAGGTCGAACAGCAGCGCGAGGCCGAAGACGACGGCCGCGACGATCGCGAGCATGGAACCTCCTAGTCCGGGTGTCCCCGATGCCACCGGCCCGATGTCCGCGCGGCGGCCCGGCAAACCCGGACGGGAGATGGCACCGGAAAAGCGCGTGCGGGCACATGTCCGAAACCACTACGGTCGTTTAGTCCGAACGGGAGGAAACGTGCCGAAGCTCAACCAGATCATCGCCGTCGAGAAGGGCGTCAAGGCCAAGTCGCTGCGCGAACTGACCGACGCCCACCACGCGGTGCAGAAGCAGCCCCTGCTGTCGGGCATCTCCCGCAACTACCAGCCGAAGGACGAGGACGGCGAGCAGCTGCCGCCGGAGTCGACCCGCGTGCAGGTCAAGGCCGAGGAGGTGCTGCGGCAGGCCGCCGCGACCCTCACCCGGCTGTTCGACGTGACCGCCACCAAGGACTGGACCAACTGCGTCGCCCGCGCCGACGTCACCGTCGACGGCCGCCCGCTGCTGCGCGACGTCCCGGTCACCTACCTGCTGTTCCTGGAGAAGCAGCTGGTCGACCTGCACACCTTCATCAAGAAGCTGCCGGTCCTGGACGCCGCCGAGTCGTGGACGTTCGACGCCTCCAGCGACTCCTACAGAACCGACCCGGTCCGCACGGTCAAGACCAAGAAGGTGCCGTTCAACCACGTCAAGGCCGAGGCGACCGAGAAGCACCCGGCGCAGGTCGAGGTCTTCTACGAGGACGTCACGGTCGGCTACTGGACGACGGTGAAGTTCTCCGGCGCGCTGCCGGCCCGCCGCGTCAACGAGCTGCTCGACCGCGTCGACCGGCTGCAGCAGGCCGTCAAGTTCGCGCGCGAGGAGGCCAACGGCACCGAGGTGGACGAGCGGAGCGTCGGCGAGGTGGTGTTCGGCTACCTGTTCGAGTAAGGTCAAAGACGCCCCGTGGGAGCGCGGGGACCCGCGTTGAATAAGCGCGGAAAGCTGAAACTGAAACGTCAGGCTGAAAACACGGTTTCATGGGGGTTCGAGTCCCTCCCCCGGCACTGCGCGCCGGGGTGGCCCAATCGGTAGAGGCGGCCGTGGTCACGCTCAGACTCTCGCTCCAGCTTCAGCATTCACCGCCGATCGCCGGATCGCCCGGACACGGGCCTGATCACCGCGTTGCCGGTTCAACTCCGGCCCGCGCCTCTCCATGGCGCGGTAGCTCAACCGTAGAGCACGGTGACATGACGACTGACCCGTGTCCTTAAAAGTGCCGGCGTGCGCACGTGGCGGAAACCAGGGACCCGGAGGCCGGGTAAAGCCTCCGGGTCCCACCTTTTCGGCGGCCGCCTGGCGATGCATCATATAAACCCGCCGGTCCGCTTTGAATGGGCGCGGAAACGGGGACATGTTCACTATCGCCGCCATTCTGGAGGCGGCGGGACTCCCCGTTCCACCGCCTCGAGCCGTTCCCTTCTGACCGCCGCCCGCACCCGTTCCCTTCGCGCCGCGGGCGATCCCCGCCACGCGCTCTCGCGGCGCGGACGCCCGCCGCCGCGACCTCCGGCACGCGCTCCCCCGCCGTGCGCTCCCCCGCCCGCATGCGCCGAAAGGGCTCCCGTCTTGGCACGCCGCCTCACCCCCGCCGCGCTGGCGGGAACGTTCCTCCTCCTCGCGAGCACCGCTTTCACCGGCGCGGCGGCCGTTCCCGCCGCCACTGCCGCCGCCGCTGCCGGGCCGCGGGTCGTCGCCGAGGCCCCGGCGGGGCCGCGCGCGCTCGACCTGACCGTCCAGTCCCCCGCCATGGGCCGCCAGGAGAAGGTGCGCCTGCTGCTGCCCGAAGGGTGGTCGCGGGACGCCGCGCGCACCTGGCCGGTCCTGTGGCTGCTGCACGGCGGCGCCGACGACTACACGGCCTGGACGCGCGAGACCGACGTCGAGCGGCTCACCGCCGGGTCCGGCGTGCTGGTCGTGATGCCCAACGGCGGCCGCTGCGGCAACTACTCCGACTGGTGGAACCACGGCGCCGGCGGCCCGCCCGCCTGGGAGACGTTCCACATGTCCGAGGTGCGGCGGATCCTGGAGCGCGACTACCGCGCCGGCACGCGGCGCGCGATCGCCGGGAACTCGATGGGCGGGCTGGGCGCCATGCTCTACACCGCCCGCTTCCCCGGCTCGTTCCGCGTGGCCGCGGCGTTCAGCGGCTACCTGCACACCCTGTACGGGCACCGGCCGGGCGACGACTCGGCGGGCTGGGGCACGTCGCTGGTGTGCCCCGGCACCGACTGGCGCCGCGTCTGGGGCGACCCCGACGACCAGGCCGCGATCTGGCACGCGCACAACCCGTACGACGTCGCGGACCGGCTGCGCGGCGTGCGGCTGCGGGTGGCCTCGGGCAACGGCCGCGCCGGGCCCCTCGGCGGGCTGCCGCTCACCGACCCGGTCGAGGCGGCCGCGCACGAGCACGCCCGGGCGTTCACGGGGCGCCTGCGCGATCTGGGCGTGCCCGTGACCGCGCGGTTCTACGACGGGCAGCACACCTGGCCGTACTGGCGGCGTGAACTCCACAGCGCCTTCCCCGACCTGCTGGCGGCCCTGAAGGGATGACCGCGGACGGCGCCGCGCGGCCGGGCCCGGGACCCGGCCGCGCGGTCGCGTGCGTTCAGGCGAGGAGGGTCTCGCCGATCCAGCCGTCCGGCGCGCAGCCGGGCGGGAGGGCGAAGGCGGCGGAGCCGACGGGGACGGTCCAGGCGTTGAGGAGGTCGGTGGCGGCCAGCCGCCGCTGGACGGGGACGAACTGGCGGCCGATGTCGGCCTGGTAGGAGGCGAACAGCAGCCCGCTGTCGGTGACGCCGTCCCGGTCCACCTCCTCGTCGTAGTTGTAGCTGCGGCGCAGCATCCGCCGGGACGGGTCGGCGGTGCGGGCCAGGCGGATGTGGGCGTCGTCGTGGATCACGCGGAAGCCGAGGCGGTCGGTCGCCTCGAAGTCGGGCTCGTCGTGCTCCTCCCGTCCGGTGAGCGGGGCGCCGCCGGCCAGCCGGCGGCCGATGGAGAACTCCTTGGCGCCCTCATCCGCCTCGTCCCATTTCTCCAGGTCCATCCGGATGCGGCGGAGGACCATGAGGGTGCCGCCGCGCAGCCAGGCGGGCCCGCCGGCGATCCAGACGGCGGTGCCGAGGTCGGCCGGCTGGACGGTGCCGTCGAGCTGGCCCATGAGGTTGCGCTGGGTCAGCCCCGCGGGCTGCGAGGTGGGCGGGCGGCGGAATCCGCGCTGCGTCCAGCGGACGGTGGCGAACGCGCGCGCGTCCTTGGCGATCAGGCGCAGGGCGTGCGCGAGGGTGACGGTGTCGTCGGCGCAGAGCTGGACGAGCAGGTCGCCGCCGCTCCAGCGGTCCCGGAGCCGGTCGATGGGGAAGGCGGGCAGGTCGAGGTCCGGCCGCTCCCGTTCCAGCCCGGCGGCCTCGAACAGGCCGGGCCCGAACCCGAAGGTGACGGTCAGGCGGGCGGGGATGTCGGCGAGTTCGGGCTGGGCGTCGGCGAGGCCCGCCCGTCCCGCGGTGAGGCGGCGGGCGTCGTCGGTGAGGATGCGCATGAGCCGGCCGAGGGCCTCGCGGCCGGTGCCGGGCCGCAGGTCCAGGCCGAGGAACGCGGCGTGGGTCTGCGGGGCGGTCGCGATGCCGGCCTGGTGGGGGCCGTGGAACGGCTCGGTCGCGGCGCCGGTCGCGGCGGCCGCCGGGGGTGCGGCGGGCGCGGGCCGGTCGCCGGGGCGCGCGGCGGCGAGGTAGCCGCCGGTGGCGGCGAGCGTGGAGCCCGCCGCCACCGCGCCTCCGGCGATCAGGCCGCGCCTGGTGATGTCGCGGCCCATCGTCAGTGCCCCGGCTCGTAGGTCTCGTTGCCGCCGTTGTAGTCCTTGGCGAGCGCGGTGAACCGGACGGTGGAGCGGTCGCCGAGCGTCAGCGTGAAGGCGACCCGCCCGCCCGGTTCGATCGGGGCGGTGACGTCCATGAGCATGATGTGGAGGCCGCCGGGCCGCAGTTCCAGCCTCCCGTGCGCGGGGACGACGAAGCCGCCCCGCCGGGGGCGCATCTTCATCTCGCCGCCCGCGCCGACGACCTCGTGCAGTTCGACCGCGGCGGAGGCGGGGGTCGCGGCCGACACGACGGTCACGTCGGCGCCGGTGGTGTTGGCGATGGTGCCGAACGCCGCGGTCATGCCCTTGTCGGTGGTCTTGACCCACGGGTCGGTGATGGTCAGGGCGGCCTTGGCCGCCTGGGCGGGCGCGACCGGCGAGGCGGACGGCGAGGGCGCGGCGCCGGCCGCGCCCTCCTCGTCGCCGCAGGCGGTCAGCGGCAGGGCGAGCAGGGTCAGGGCGGGAACGATGGCACGGATGTTCACGGGTGTTCCTTCCGTGGGCTTTCGCGAGTTCTCGCGGGCACGGGTCGAAGGGCCGCCGGTGCGCCGGGCACCGCGGCATGGCGGTGCCCTGGACGGCACGGCGTCCAGGAGAAGAGGGGCGGCGCGGAGCGCGGCCGGGCGGCGGCCGGGAGGCCGCCGTATCAGTGGACCCTGCCCCGGGCGCGAGGCCGCGGGCCCCGGGCGGGACGCCGGGGGCCGGTGGCGGGCGGGGACGGAGGCGGGGTCAGGCGGGGTTCGCGGCGGGCGGGCCGCGCCGGCCGACCGCGGTGACCACCGCGTCCGGGATCAGCACCCACACCCGCGTCACGGCGGGCCTGGAGTGGACGCGCGGCGACGGCACCGGGCCGGGCCGGACGAGGCGCGTGACGCGCGTGGCGAGCCGCCGGACGAGGGAGCAGAACAGCTCCTCGCCCCGGCGCAGCCAGGCTGCCGTGATCAGCGCGACGATGACGTGCGCGAGCAGCATCGTCCCGCCGGCGTGGTCCATGGCGCCGCCGCCCGCGTACTGGACGTGCTCGGCGTGGTGGGCGTGCTCGACATAGTGCGCATGGTGCGCATGGTGGGCGTGCGCGGCCGGACGGGCGAGGGCCTCGTGCGCCGCCGGCGTCCCGGGCGCCAGCCGCCCGAGCAGGTGGTGCAGCCCGTACTGGGCGGCGAACGTCGCGGGGAGGATCGCCTTCATGCCGCGCTCGCGGCCGCCGAGGAGGAACGCGCCCGCGGCGGTCAGCGCCGCGGCGAGGGCGAGCGCGCCGGGTCCCGCGGGGGCGCCGCCGGCGTACCGGTGCGCGACCGCGGAGACGATCGTGCAGACCGCGCCGAAACCGGCGGCGCGCAGCGTCCGCAGGCTCCGGTCGGGCGTCACACGACCAGTATGCAGCCCCCTGCCCGGGGTGGCCGTCCGGGGGTGTCAGCGGGCGGGGTCCGGCGCGGGGGCGGCCTCGGTGCGGACGTGGTGGCGGCCGATGGGGAGCATGAGCGGGCGGCCGGAGACGGGGTCCTCGATGACGCGGCTGTCGAGGTCGAAGACGGTGCGGACGTTCTCCTCGGTGAGGACCTCGGCCGGGGTCCCGGCGGCGTGCAGGCGGCCGCCGGCGAGGGCGATGAGGTGGTCGGCGTAGCGGGCGGCGAGGTTGAGGTCGTGCAGGACCATGACGATGGTGGTGCCGCGGGTGCGGTTGAGGTCGGTCAGCAGGTCGAGGACGTCGATCTGGTGGCTGGCGTCCAGGAACGTGGTGGGCTCGTCGAGGAGCAGCAGGTCGGTCTGCTGGGCGAGCGCCATGGCGATCCAGACGCGCTGCCGCTGCCCGCCGGACAGCTCGTCGACGGCGCGGTCGGCGAGGCCGGTGGTCCGTGTCGCCTCCAGCGCGGCGGCGACCGCGGCGTCGTCCTCGGCCTTCCACCGGGAGAACACGCCCTGGTGGGGGTGGCGGCCGCGGGAGACGAGGTCGAGGACGGTGATGCCGTCGGGCGCCACCGGCGACTGGGGCAGCAGGCCGAGGGTGCGGGCCAGTTCCTTGGCGGGCGTGCGGTGGACCTCCCTGCCGTCGAGGACGACGCGGCCCTCGCGGGGCGCGAGCAGCCGGGACAGGGAGCGCAGCAGGGTCGACTTCCCGCAGGCGTTCGCGCCGACGATGACCGTGATGCGGCCGGGCGGCACGGCCAGGTCGAGGGACTCGATGACGGCGCGGTCGCCGTACCCGAGCGTGAGGCGCTCGGCCGCCAGGGAGTGGGACGTGGTCACAGCGAGCCTCCGGCCCGGTGGGTGCGGACGATCAGGTAGATGAGGTACGGGGCGCCGAGGACGCCGGTGACGACGCCGACCGGGTAGCGGGAGCCGAACGCGAACTGGCCGGTGAAGTCGGCGGCCAGGACCAGGAGGGCGCCGACGAGCCCGGCGGGCACCAGCAGGGAGCCGCCGACGCCGACGAGGCGGGCGGCGATGGGGCCGGACAGGAACGCCACGAACGCGATCGGCCCGGCCGCGGCCGTGGCGAAGGCGATCAGGCCGACGGCGGCGACGATGACGGCGACGCGGGTGCGTTCGACGCGCACGCCGAGGGCGGCGGCGGTGTCGTCGCCGAGTTGCAGCGCCGACAGGTCGCGGGCCAGGGACAGCAGGACGGGGGTGAGGACGGCCACCGCGGCGAGGGCGGGGCCCGCCTCGTCCCAGGTCGTCCCGTTGAGGCTGCCGGTCAGCCAGCGCATGGCCTCCTGGAGTTCCCATTCGGCGGCGCGGGACAGGACGTAGGAGACGACGCTGTCGAGGAACGCGGCGGTCCCGATGCCGATCAGGATGAGCCGGGTGCCGGCGACGCCGTCGCGGAACGCGAGGGAGTACATCAGCAGGGCGACGGCGAGGGCGGAGGCGATCGCGAACGCCGACACCCGGGTGCCGCCGAGGCCGAGCGACACGATCGCGATCGCCGCGCCGGCGCTGGCGCCGGAGCTGATGCCGATGATGTCGGGGCTGGCCAGCGGGTTGCGGAGCATCGTCTGGAAGGTGACGCCGCCGAGGCCGAACGCGAATCCGGCGGCGACGGCGAGGACGGCCCGCGGCAGCCGCAGCTCCCCGACGGTGAACGACGCGCCGGGCACCTGCTCGCCGAGGACGACGCGGACGACGTCGCCGAGCGGGTAGAACGTCCGCCCGGCCATCAGCGTCACAGCGAACCCGGCGGCGACGAGCACCGCCAGCGTCAGGATCACGGCGCGGCGGCGGGCGGCGCGCCGGCGGCGGCCGCGGGCGACGGCGCGGACGACCTCGCCCGGCGCGGCCACGGGCACGGCCGAGGCGGGGGCGGCGGGGGCGCTCACAGCTCACGCACCTTCTGGCGGCGGACGATGTGGACGAAGAACGGGGCGCCGATCAGCGCGGTGACGATGCCGACCTCGATGTCCTCGGGGCGGGCGGCGACGCGGCCGGCGACGTCGGCGGCGGTGAGCAGCGCCGCGCCGCCCAGCGCGGACAGCGGCAGCAGCCAGCGGTGGTCGACGCCGGCGAGCAGGCGGCACGCGTGCGGGACGACGAGCCCGACGAACGCGATCGGCCCGGCGACGGCGGTGGACGCGCCGCACAGGACGACCGAGCCGAGCGCGGCGGTGGCGCGGATGACGGCGACGCGCTCGCCGAGTCCGGCGGCCAGCTCGTCGCCCAGGGCGAGGGAGTTCAGCGCGCGGGCCGACAGCAGGCAGATGACGGTACCGGCGGCGAGGAACGGCAGGACCTGGCCGATGCGCTCGTACGAGGCGCCGCCGACGCCGCCGATCTGCCAGAGCCGGAAGCCGCCGGCGATGTCGTTGCGGGGCAGGACGACGGCGCTGACCAGGGACGCGAAGGCCGCCGACGTGGCGGCGCCGGCGAGCGCGACCTTGAGCGGGGTGGCTCCGCCGCGGCCGAGGGATCCGACGGTGTAGACGAACACGGCGGTGGCTGCGGCGCCGGCCATCGCGACCCAGATGTACCCGGTCGGCGAGGTGAGGCCGAAGTGGGCGACGGCGGTGACGACCGCGAGCGAGGCGCCCATGTTGACGCCGAGGAGCCCCGGGTCGGCGAGCGGGTTGCGGGTCACGCCCTGCATGACGGCGCCGGAGAGGCCGAGCGCGGCGCCGATGGCGACCGCGAGCAGGGTGCGCGGGATCCGCTTGGTGACCGCGGCCTCTTCGAGGGAGCCGTCCGCGCCGCCGAGCGCCGCCCAGACGTCGGCCCAGGCGACGTCCCGCGAGCCAAGGGCGACGGAGGCCACCATGAGCGCGGCCAGGACCGCGGCGGTGGCGAGGAGCCACAGGATCCGGACGCGCGCCGGGCGCCGCACGAGGGCGGCGCCCGGCGTGCGGCCGGCGCGGGCGGTCGTCACTTGACCTTGTCCGCGGCCGCGGCGAGCGCCTTGGCGTAGTCCTCCAGCACCCACGAGATCGACAGCGGGGTCGGGTTGGCGGCGGTGCCGAGCGGCTCGGTGTTGGGCAGCAGGTAGACCGATCCGCGCTCGATGGCGGGGATCTTCGACAGCAGCGGGTCCTTGCGGAGCTTGCCGAGCAGCTCGCCCTTGCCGTCGCCGTACCCGGTGATGATGTCGACGTCGTCGAACTCGTCGATCTGCTCGGCGCTGCGGTTCAGGACGAACTTGTCGGTGCCCTTGGACGCCTCGGCGACGCTGGCCGGGATCTTCATCCCGAGGTCCTCGAAGAACAGGGTGCGGGTGTCGTGCGTGGTGTAGAAGCCGATCTGGCTGACGTCGTTGGGGTCGACGTGCGTCATGAACATCGCCGTCTTGCCCTTGAGCTGCGGGTACTTGGCGGCGACCCGCCTGATGTCGCCCTCGATGGTGCCGATCAGCCGGTCGCCCTCGGCGGCCATGCCGATGGCCTTGGCGTTCAGCTTGACGATCTCGCGCCAGGGCGTGGCCCACGCGGCGTCCGGGTAGGCCACCACCGGCGCGATCTTGCTGAGGGTGTCGTAGTCCTGCTTGGTCAGGCCGGAGTAGGCGGCCAGGATCACGTCGGGCCGGGTGTCGGCGACGGCCTCGAAGTCGATGCCGTCGTTCTCGTCGAACAGGACGGGCGTCTTGGCGTTGAGCTCCTTCAGGCGCTTCTCCACCCAGGGCAGGACGCCGTCGCCGTTGTCGTCGCCGAAGTTCGCGGCGGCCATGCCGACCGGGACGACGCCGAGGGCCAGCGGCACCTCGTGGTTGGCCCAGTTGACCGTGGCCACCCGCTTCGGCTTGGCGGGCACGATGGTCGTCCCCAGCGCGTGCTTGATCGTCATGGGGAACGCGGCGGCCGCGCCGCCTCCCCCGCTCGCCTCGGTGTCCTCCGGGGAGCTCCCGCAGGCGGCGATGCCGCCCAGCAGGACCGCCAGCACGGCGAGGAGGCGAAGGCTAGGTGGACGTTTCACTCGTACTCCACTTTCAGGAATCCGCTGGCGCCGGGTCCTCGCCCGCCCGGAACGCGGATGGCGTCCGTGCGGCGGGCGCACCGTGCGACCGCAAGCCCCGAGCTAGTTAGGTAAGGCTTGCCTTGGTCCGAACTCTAGGAGGAATGACCAAGTTGTCGCAATCACGCTTTTGGGACAGGCCCTATCGAGATCGGGACATCCGGACCGGCCGGCGGCCCGTTCAGCGCGCCCGGAACGTCCCCGGAGTCAGCCCGGTCGCCCGCCGGAACGCCGCCCCGAACGCGCTCGCGGAGCGGTAGCCGACCTCCTCGGCCACGGCGTCGATCTCCCAGCCCCGGCCGAGCAGCTCGACCGCGTGCCGGGCGCGGACCGCCGCGACCCACCGCGCGAAGCTGGTGCCGGTCTCCGCGTTGAAGGCGCGGGTGATCGTGCGGGGGCTGACGCCCAGGTGGGAGGCCCAGTCCGCCAGGGTCCGCCGGTCGCCGGGGGCGGCGCGGACCGCGTCGGCGATCGGGCGCAGCAGGTCGGAGACGGGCATCCGCACGAGCAGCTCGCGCGCGGAGGGGGTGAGGACGTCCAGGACCATCGCCTCGGTCAGCGCCCGGGACGCGGCCGGCAGCGCGGTGTCGCCGAGCCGTTCCAGCAGCAGCCGCAGCAGCGGGGTGATCTCGACCCCGGCGGGCGCGGGCGAGATCGGCGCCATGGTCCCGAACCCGAAGAAGCTCGCCCGGCAGCGGGTGCCGGCGGCCGCCGACCCGGAGTGCAGCGTGCCCGCGGGCATCCACACGCCGAGCGCCGGGGTGATCGTCCACACCCGCGGGCCGACCACGGCCGTGGACGCGCCCCGCTCGTTCCAGAGCAGCTCGTGGAAGGGGTGGGAGTGCTCGTTCCAGACGGTGTCGCGGGTGAAGTCCTCGCTCCAGTTCAGGATCGCGAACGGCATCTCGACCGGCCCCGCCTCCAGGACGGGCAGCGTACGGGTCTCGCTGGTCATGGGCGTACGCGGTCGGGCACGATCGGCGACTCCTCACCCCGGCGCCGCGGCCGGCGGGCGCCGGGCCCACCCTACATTCGGCCGGTCAGTCGGGCTGCCGGGTGAGCGCCATCGTCTCCCGCTCGTAGGTGAGCAGGGCATTGATCACCAGGGCCCGCTCGGGCGGCGACATCGGCTCGAACACGGTGCGCCAGGCGGACGCCCCCGCGCCCAGCCAGCCCTCGATCGCGGGGCGGTGGGCGTCGGCGATCCCGACGATCGTCCGGCGCCGGTCCCGCTCGTCCTCGCGGCGGTGCAGGATGCCCTGGCGGCTGAGGTCGTTCACCATCAGGCTCACCGTCGTCGAGGCGAGCTGGAGCCGGGCGGCGAGGTCCTTGACCGTGGCGGAGTCGTCGTAGAGCAGCAGCGCCAGCAGGGACAGGTGGCGGGGGGTGAGCGCGTAGCCGCGCAGCCGCTCCGGGATCGGCGTCCGCTTGGCGCGCGCCATCAGCCGCGGCAGCAGCAGGATCATCTCGCGCACGCCCTGGTCGACGGTCGGGCCGTCGGTTGACATCCGTTCACTCCCAAATTACGTTTGTTTCCAAATCTGATCTCACTTCAACATCTTCATCCTGGCGGAGGTCCCGCATGGCCGTCTACGACCTGGACCACTTCACCCTCGGTGTCCGGCACCTCTACGCGAGCGCCGAGCGGCTGCGCGCGGAGACCGGGCTCCGCAGCCACGAGGGCGGCTGGCTGGACGCCATGCCGACCGCGCACCGCACCATCGCGCTGCCCGGCGGCGCCTTCGTCAACGTCGAGTCCGTCATCGACCACCACGCCGAGCTGCCGCCCGGGGTGGCGGCGTTCCGCACCTGGTTCGAGGAGACGACCCGGCGCGGCGACCACTGGATGACCTGGAACCTGCGGGCCCGCAGCCGCGCCGACCTCGAGGCGGTCGCCCGGCGCCTCGGCGGGTCGGTGGTGACCGCGCCCGGGGCGCGCCGCCCGGACGGCTCCACGGCGACCACCGTCATGGCGCCCGGCGACGCGGCGCTGACCTGGGCGCGGGGACTCCCGAACTGGTACTACCACGAGACCCTGGCGCGGCACCCCGCGCGCCTGTCCCCCATGGACCACGAGCGCCCGCTGCGCGCGATCTCCTGGCTGGAGGTGGGCGGCGACCCGGCCGAGCTGGAGGAGCACGTCGGCGCCGAGACGTTCGCCGCGCTGCCGCTGCGGTTCGTCGGCGGCCCCGCCGGCCTGCGCGGCGTCGGGCTGGCCACCCGCGACGGCGCGGAGATCGCGCTGCGCGCCCCGTCCGGCGCCCCGGGCCTGGCGGAGCTCGCCGCCCGGCACGCCGGCGGCGGGGGGTCGGCGTGACCGGCGCCGTCAGAGGCGGACGACGACGTCCTCGGCCGGTTTGCGGGTGATGTCGGGGACCATGGCGTCGTCGGCGGGGTAGCCGACGGGGATCACCACGTACGCGCGTTCCTCCTGGGGGCGCTCGCACACCTCGTTCAGGAACCTCATGGGGCTCGGCGTGTGCGTGAGGGTGGCGAGGCCGGCCTGGTGCAGCGCCGCCAGCAGGAGGCCGACGGCGATGCCCACCGACTCCTTGACGTAGTACGGGCGGGGCGTGTGCGGGCCCTTGTGCACCTCGAACACCACGATGACGGCGGGGGCGTCCTCCAGGAACGGCTTGCGCCAGTCCGTGCCCAGCGGGGCCAGCGCCGCCAGCCACTCGGGCGTGGCGCGCCGCCGGTAGAACTCGCGCTCCTCGGCCTCCGCGGCCTCGCGGAGGCGCCGCTTGCGGCCGGGGTCGGTGACGATCGCGAACCGCCAGGGCTGGAGGTTGGCGCCGCTCGGCGCGGTCGCCGCCGCCCGGACGGCGTGGTCGATGACCTCGGGCGGCACCGGGCGGGGGGAGAAGTCGCGGACGGTGCGGCGCAGCGCCATCGTGTCGGCGAACGCCGCGGCGCGCCGGGCGGCCTCGCCGGCGGGCACGTCGAAGCGGGGCGCGGGCACGGCGGGGTACTCCGGGTGAGCGCTCATGCGACCGTCCTACCCCGCCCGCCCCCGCCCGGCAAGATCCTCGCGCGCCGGTGAACCCGGGGGCGGGCGGTGCCGTACAGGGGGTCAGACCCGTGTCGCCGGCGGCGGAGGGGGGCTCCTTTGGGGTCAGGTCCACGATGACCGAGCCGAACGACGCCCTGTGGACGCGCCTGCTGGCCGCGCTGGAGGCGCCCTGCGCGGACTGCGGCGGCAAGGGGACGGTGTACGCGCCCGCCTGGCGGGCGTGGCACGAGCGGGCGGGCGAGCTGGTGCGGGTGGCGCAGGCCGCCCGGCGGGCCACCGGCCTGCGCCAGGCCCGGCCGGAGGTGCCGCCGGGGGCGCGGCCGACGCTTCCCGAAGGGGTGCCGCGGATCTCGCCGGAGGCGGCGCGGGAGGCGGCGGACACGCCCGCGATCGTCACGGCGATCGATCGCGCGATCGGAGACCACATGAACACCCGCCCGGACGGGCCCGAACGGGTCCGCTGCACCACCTGCGGCGGCTGCGGCCGGACGCTGACGGCGGCCGGGACGCGGCTGACGGAGTTCCTGGCCCGGCACGGGCTGGTGCTGGCGTGCCCGGACTTGAACGCCCGCGGCGGCGGCGACGTACAGCCGGACGTGCACCAGGGCGTGCGGCAGGACGTGCGGCAGGGCGTGCACGCGGCCGAGGACCCGCCGTCCGACACCCACGTGGGAGCGACCTGACGTGACCGCCGAAGGCAGACCCCTACCGATGACGGCGCCGGCCGAGCCCCGGGCCGCCGCGCGGCCGGTGCCGCCGTGGCCGGCGGCGGCGGGCGCGGGCGTGCTCGTGCTGGCCCTGGTGCTGCGGTTCGGCGGCGCGCTGGGCGCGGAGGCCGTGCCGGGCCTGACGCGGCCGGGGGCGCTGACGAAGACGGGGCTGGCGCTGGCGGAGCTGGCCGCGACCGCGTGCGGCGCCGTGACCGCGGGCTGGCTGCTGCTGGCGGCGGTGTTCGCGCCGGCCGGGGCGCCGGTGCGGCGTTTCCTGCGCGCCGCGGCGCTGTGGTCGGCGGCGTGGGCGCTGGCGGTGCTGGCGGTGGTGATGTTCTCGGCCGCCGACCTGTTCGGCGTGCCCGTGACGACCGGGGTCACCGGCAACATGCTGCGCACGTTCGTCCTGGAGCTGCCGCAGGGGCGCGCGCTGCTGCTGGTCGCGGTCCTGGCGGTGGCGGCGGCGGTGGCGTCCCGGCTGGCCTCCTCGCCGGGCGCCGCCTGGTACCCGCTGCTGGCCGCGCTGGCGGGGGCGCTGCCGCCGGTGTTCACCGGCCACGCCGCCGGGACGTCGCACCACACCGCGGCCGTCTACAGCCTCGCCGCGCACGTCCTCGGAGCGACGCTGTGGGTGGGCGGGCTGGTGGTGCTGCTCGCGGCGGCCCGTTCCCGGGACGTCCTGGGCGGGCGGCTCGCGGCCGTCGTCGCCCGCTACAGCCGGCTGGCGCTGTGCTGCTTCGCCGCGGTGGCGGTGAGCGGGCTGGTGAACGCGTGGATCCGGCTGGGCGGGTTCGACCTCGGCTCGTCCTACGGGGCGCTGGTCGCCGCCAAGACGGCCGCGCTGGCCGCGATCGGGGCGCTCGGCTGGTGGCACCGCCGGGCGAGCCTCCCCGCGCTGCGCCGCGGCGGCGCGGGCCGGGGGGTGTTCGTGCGGGTCGCCACGGTCGAGGTGGTCGCGATGGCGGCGACGATGGCGCTGGCGGCGGGCCTGTCGCGGACGCCTCCGCCGGAGGTGGCGCGGGGGACGCTCGACCTGGTGGCGCTGCGGCTGGGGTTCCCGCTGCCGGAGGCGCCCACGTGGGCGTCCGCCGTGTCCGGCTGGTGGCCGGATCCGCTGTTCCTGTGCGCGGCGCTGGGCGGCGCGGTGCTGTACGCGGCCGGGGTCGCGCGGCTGCGCCGGGCCGGGCGCCGGTGGCCGGTCGCGCGCGCGGCCGCGTGGTACGCGGGGCTGGCGGTGGTGCTGGCGGCGACGTGCGGCGGGCTGGCCCGCTACAGCATGGTGCTGTTCAGCGCGCACATGCTCCAGCATCTTCTGCTGAGCCTGGTGGCGCCGGCGCTGCTGCTGCTCGGGGCGCCGGTCACGCTGGCGCTGCGGGCGCTGCCGCGCGACGGCGGCGGCGACGGGGGCCGCTCGGCGCGGGAGATGCTGGTGGCGCTGCTGCGGAGCCGGGCGCTGCGGGCGGCGTGCCATCCGGCGGTGGCGCCGGTGGTGTTCCTGGCGAGCCTGTACGGGTTCTACCTGTCGCCGCTGCTGGAGGCGTCGCTGCGCAACCACGCGCTGCATTCGCTGGCGATGGCGGGGTTCGTGGCGGCGGCGTGGTGCTACCTGTGGCCGGTGCTGGGGCCGGATCCGCTGCCGCGGCGGCCGCAGCTGAGCGTGCGGTTCCTGCTGGCGGCGTGCACGGTGCCGTTCCACGCGCTGTTCGGTGTGCTGATCATGGGGTGGGGGTCGGTGCTGGCGGGCGACTGGTTCACCCGGCTGGGCCGCGGCTGGGGCGCTCCGGCGCTGCGCGACCAGCGGGTGGGCGGCGGGCTGGCGTGGGCGCTGGGCGAGGTGGCGGCGCTGGTGATCGTGATGGCGCTGGCGCACCGATGGATCCGCGACGACCCGCCGCCGGCCCCGGACGGCG
>NZ_JBEZWH010000097.1:0-21908 GCF_040703975.1 Spirillospora sp. NPDC029432 | reverse complement strand
CGGGCTCGGCGAGGCCCTCGCTCAGCGCCGCCTTCATCAGCCGGTTGGGCAGGACCCGGCCCGAACGGAGGGTGAGGGCGGACGCCAGGTGGCCGTCGCGGGCGGCCGGGGCGGATCTCATGGCTGTCTCCTTGCGGCTGTGCCGTCCAGGGCGAGGTCGTCACGGGCTGGCGGGAGGGCCATGAGTTCGCCGTCGAGGCTGGCATCGTAAAGGGCACCGCCCGAGGCGTACAGGGCCCAGGACGGACCGCCGCCCGCAGTGGGCGGCGAGGCGGGCGCTGGACGGCGGCACGGGCGGCTGGCAGGCTCCATCGCGCCGTGACGTTCGCGGGAGGCGTGCACCGAGCGCCCCCGCGCTCCCGAGGAGGCCCATGTCCACCGTCCTGTTCGACTGCGACACCGGTATCGACGATGCGATCACCCTGCTCTACCTCGCCTCCCTCATCCGGACGGGCGAGGCGGAACTGATCGGGGTGGGCACCGTCCACGGCAACGTCGACGCCCGTACCGGCGCGCTCAACACCCTGCGCGTCCTCGAACTGGCGGGCGTCCAGGCGGGCACCGAGGGCGTGCCGGTCGCGGTCGGCGCGGCCCGGCCGATGGCGCAGGACGTCCACTACGCGGTGGACTGGCACGGCGCCGACGGCCTGGGCGACACGGGCCTGCCGGAGCCGGCGGGACGGCCGGTCGCCGAGTCCGCGGCGGCGCAGATCGTACGGCTGGCCCGGTCGCGCCCGGGCGAGGTGACGCTGCTGGCGACCGGCCCGCTCACCAACCTCGGCGCGGCGCTGCTGCTCGACCCCGAGCTGCCGTCGCTGGTCCGCGAGGTCGTCGTGATGGGCGGCGCGTTCGACCACCCCGGCAACATCACCACCCATGCCGAGGCCAACATCTGGCACGATCCCGAGGCCGCCGACCTGGTGTTCGCCGCGGACTGGCCGGTGGTGCTCGTCCCGCTGGACGCCACCCATCCGACCGCCGTGGACGACCGGTGGCTGGACGCGCTCGCCGCCCACGACTCGGACGCCGCCCGCTTCGCCACCCGCATCATGGAGTTCTACGTGACGGCCTACACCCCGACGCTCAAACGCCGGGGCGCCGTCATCCACGACGCGCTGGCCGCCATGCTCGCCGTGGACCCCGATGTGGGGACCTATGTCGAACGTCCCGTACGGGTGGAGCTGCGCGGGGAGCTGACCCGCGGCACGACCGTGTGGGACGCCCGCTCCCTGCCCGCCGAGGACCACCGGCGCCCGGTCAGGGTCGCTGTGGGCAGCGACGTCGGGGCGTTCCAGGACCGCCTGCTGGCGGCCGTCCGGTCCCTGTAGGAAACGCGCGCCCGGAACCGGGGCGCGTTCCCCGGCGTCGGAATCGGCAGAAGTACCGGAAAAAACAGTTGCCCGTGTGAGAGACGTCGTCTTCAATATGAGCAGACGGCAGGAACGCAAGGAAAGGACGTGGAGAGCGTGATCGAAAAGGTCGTCCGGCGAGAAGGCGACGGCACGCCCGAAGGCGTCTCTGGATAGGACTTCACGACCTCCAGAGACCGCCCCGGGACGACGTGCCGGGGCGGTCTTTCGTTTTCGCGCTTGCGAGCGCGGAATCCGCAGCGAACATGATTCGCTTTGAAAAGTCCATAGTGGAGAATGCATGAACCGGGAGCGTCAAGGCTCCCGGCCGGCGCGCCGAGCCCTTAGGGCGCGCCATACCTCTGTAGCTCAGTGGACGAGAGCAACGCGCTACGAACGCGGAGGTCCCAGGTTCGAGTCCTGGCAGAGGTGCCGTGCCGTACAAGCCGAAAGGGTTGAGGCGCCGGTCTTCCAAACCGGAGTACAGGGTTCGACTCCCTGGTACGGCTCGCACGCCGCTCGCGCCCGACAGGACGGGCTCCGGCCTCTTAAGCCGGGTTGAGGAGGTTCGAGTCCTCCGGGTGGCACGACGGCCGCGAGCAGGTTCGAATCTGCTCCGGCAGCGCACGCTCATCAATGGCCCGTTGGTCTAGCCAGGTCAAGGACGTCCGGTTCTCAGCCGGAAGGACGTCGGTTCGAATCCGACACGGGCTGCTACACCTCAGGGAGACCTGAACCAGAGGCGCAGTGGACGAACGGTAGAGTCACCTGCCTTTCAAGCAGGGAGATTGCGGGTTCGAATCCCGTCTGCGCTGCTCGGTGCGCGGTGGTGTAACGGAAACACGCCGGCCTCATAAGCCGGGCGATCGAGGTTCGAATCCTCGCCGCGCCACTTTCCGATGTCATCCAACGGCAGGATGCCGGGTTGTTGCCCCGGTCATGGTGGTTCGAGTCCACCCGTCGGAGCCGCCGTCCCCCTCGCGGGGGCACGGTCGATGTCTGTGTAGCTCAATGGGAGAGCGCCGGCCCGTCACGCCGGGAGACGCGGGTTCGAATCCCGTCGCAGGCGCCAGGAAACCCCATGCCCTCTTAGCTCAGGGGAAAGAGCACCCGGTTCCGAACCGGAAGGCCGCAGGTTCGATTCCTGCAGAGGGTACGTTCCGGGCTCGACTCACGACTGCGTTCTCCACTGTGGACCCCGCGAACACGAACGGCGGCCACCGCCAGGTCAGAGGTAGCCGACTCCGGTCAGTTCCTCGGCCATCGCCCAGAGCCGTTCGCCGACGGCCGGGTCGGCCGCCTCACGGCCGAGCCGGGCCTCGGCGACCCGGCCCCGCGTCTCGAAGAGCCCGGCCGGCCCGAAGAACCGGCCGCCGCGCACGCCCGGTTCGGTCGCGGCCCGCAACTGCGGCAGCGCGCCCCGTTCCACCGGCTGCGCGGCCACCAGACCGACCCGCGCGATCACCCGCCCGAGCCGGCCGCGGTGCTCCCACGCGCGCGGTGTCAGGTTGGTGCGGGTGAGGCCCGGGTGGGCCAGCACGCTCGCGACCGGTGATCCGGCGGCGCGCAGCCGGCGGTCCAGCTCGACGCCGAACACCGTGGCGGCGAGCTTGGACCGGCCGTAGGCGGGCGAGGCCCGGTAGCCGCGCTCGGACATCAGGTCGTCGAAGTCGAGGCGCGCGTACTTGTGGGTGATCGAGCTGAGGTTGACCACTCGGGGGTCCCGACCCGCGGCCAGCGCGCCGAGCAGCAGGCCGGTGAGCGCGAAGGGGCCCAGCATGTTGGTGCCGAGATGCAGCTCGAAGCCGTCGGCGGACGTGCGGCGCGGGCCGAGCAGGACCACGCCGGCGTTGTTCACCAGCAGGTCGATCGCCGGGCGGTCGGCGGCCAGCTCGGCGGCGAAGGCGCGTACCGAGTCGAGCGAGGCCAGGTCGAGCTCGCGCACCTCGACGTCGCCGCCGATCCGGCGGGCCGCCCTCCTGCCGGCGGCGGTGTCGCGGACGGCGAGCACGACATGGGCGCCGCGGCGGGCCAGCTCGGTCGCGGTGACCAGGCCGAGGCCCGAGTTCGCGCCGGTGACGACGGCGGTGCGGCCGTGCTGGTCGGGAATGCGGTCGGTGGTCCATCCGGTCATGGGTCGCTCCTGGGTGTCGGTGGAGCGCCGACGCTACGAGCAAGGCGAGCGGGTTCGGTCGTTCCGGATTGCCTAGGACTCCGGGACCTACCTTGGACGCCGGATGAGGCGGCACACTTGCGGCATGGCCCACCCGTACGCTCGTGAGCTCGGTGACTTCCTGCGCGCCCGGCGGGGCCGGCTGCGTCCCCGCGACGTCGGCCTGGAGCCGGGCGGCCGGCGCAAGGTGACCGGGCTGCGGCGCGAGGAGCTGGCCCTGCTCGCCGGGCTGAGCACCGACTACTACCAGCGGATGGAGCAGGGCCGGGAGGTACGCCCCTCCGACGGCGTCCTGGACGCGCTCGCCGACGCCCTCGCCCTCGACGACGCGGAACGCCGGCACCTGTTCACCCTGGCCCGCGCCGCCCGCCGGCCCGTACCCGCCCAGGTGGAGCACGGTCCCGAGCACGTACCGGACAGCACGCGGCGGCTGCTGCGCGTGATGGACACCCCGGCGGTCGTGCTCGGCCGGCACCTGGACCTGCTCGACTGGAACACGATGGCGGAGGCGCTGCTCGGCAGCCCGGACGACCACCCGTCCCACCGGCTCAACATGCTCCTGCTGATGTTCGACGACACGCTGACCGGCGAGCGGAGCTGCCCGGACTGGGAGCGGCAGGCCCTCGACTACATCGGCATGATGCGCGCCGCCGTCGCCACCGACCCCACCCATCCGCGCGCCACCGCGGTCGTCGGTGAACTGAGCATCCGCAGCGCCGAGTTCCGCCGCCTGTGGGCCCGGCACGACGTGCGCGCGTCGGTCAGCGGCACCAAGACCTTCCACGTCCCCCAGGTCGGCGACATCGTCCTGGACTGGGACACCTACCCGCTGCCCGGCGGGCCCGGCCCGTTCATGCTGGTCTGGACGGCCGAACCGGGCAGCCCCGACGCGGACCGGCTCGCCCTCCTGGCATCCCTGCACGCGACCGAGCACTCCTGAAGGTCAACCGCGCGCGAGCCGCAGCAACTCCGCGGCGACCCCCCGTACGGCCGCCACATCGGCGTCCGAGTGCTCGGCCGAGACGACCACCGCGCCCTCGCGAGCGACCACCTCGACACCGCCCGCGTCCCGCCGGACGAACGCCTCCTCTCCCAACCCCGCGACACCCTCCGCCGCGGGCGCCCGCACGAGCAGCGGATCCCGCTCGGCCTCGTGCACCGCCGGCGCTCTGACGGCCTTCACCACCAGCGAGACCGGCTCCCCGGACCCGGCACGCCAGCCGCACTCCGCCCTGTTGCGGTCGAGTTTCTGGTGATCGACCCGAGGGGAGGGCACCGCCGCGTCCCGCACCGCATGAGGGAGATGCCGGCACAGGTCGGGCAGCGGCCGCGGCGCCGCGATCGGCCTGGCCGGGGACGGGTCGTCCGTGCCGCCTCCGGCCAGGAAGGCCAGGCTCGCGGCGGACAAGAACGCCGCCGCGAGCAGCAGGACGCCGTCCCGTGGCGCAAGGACCGGAAGCCGCCTCATCCGTACTCCCGGACGCGCTCCGCGACGCTCTCGGCCACCGACACGGCGAGCGCCTCCGCGTCCGCTGCGGGACCCCAGATCCACACCGACAGGAGGCGTCCGCCGACCCTGGCTCTGACCTCCGCCCGGCGGACGCCCGGCGCTTCGATCGAAGACCACGAATAGGCCGCGTCCCCCACCGAGTGAACGGCGCGGACGACATGCGCGGCGGTGTCCCGGCGCCGGTCGGCTTCGTGCCGGCGGACGGCGTTGGCCGTCCCGGCGGCGGACAGCCGTACGTCGAGGCGTGCTCCCCCGTCCCGTCCGGCGGGCTCCAGCGAGCACGCGGCACCGTCACCGGAACGGCGCGCGCCCTCGGGGAAGACCGGCTTCACCGCGGCGTCCGAAAGCACCGAACGCGGTGATCTGCCCCCATGGCACGCTCACCGGTCGCAGCTGCCAGAAGTGGGCGCGCACCGGGAACGTGATGCCGTCCTCGTTCACCGTGACGCGCCGCAGGCTCTCCCGCAGGACCAGGAACGCCAGCGGTGCCAGCAGAACCGAGTAGAAAACGGTCGGCGTCCGCCGGTTGGCGACGTCGTACAGCACCAGCATCCCGAACGGAACGAGCACCAGGACGATCAGCGCGATGCGCACCGAAAGGCCGTACCGCAGAACCGGCTCCCCGTTCTCAATTCGCATTGCGGAAAAGTGCGGTGCAGGTGCCGCTAGCCGGATTCAGGGCTGTGATCATTTTGAGTTCATTTCTGGTGCGAGCAGGTCAGAGTATGGGCTCTGAAGTGGCACCCCATGGAGTGAATGTGACTGTATCGAGCACGCCGTGGTGGCGTCTCGTGGTTTGGGCTTTCCTGTGCTGGGCGGACATATCGCCGTCAACGGGATGGTCATTCTGGTCGGGTGGTCGTGTGGCTTGAGGTGATCAGCAAGGGGCGGGGTGTGGGAAACCGCAGGTTCATGGGGCTGTGTGCACCATCCCGGTGGGCGTACGGGCGGGCCTAGCGTCGGGCGGCGTGAGAGAGAAGTTGATCGACATGCCGCGCCGGATGGTCGCCGGCTTTCTGGCACTGGCGGCCCTCGGGGTGGTCATCGGCGTCGTGGCGCTGGCGGACGGGCCGCCGCGCCCGCTGGCCGCGAACGCCCCGGCCGGCGAGTTCAGTGCCGCGCGGGCCCTCGGCCATCTCGGCCGGATCGCCGCCGAGCCGCGGCCGATCGGGAGCCCGGCGAGCGCCAGGGCGCGTGACTACCTTGTCGGGCGCCTGCGGGCCGAGGGGTTCGGGGTGGAGGTGCAGCGGGCCGTCGGGGCCTCGTCGAGCAAGGGGCTCGCGACGTTCGGGCGGGTGGAGAACGTGGTGGCCAGGCTGCCCGGGAGCGGCTCCACCGGGACGATCCTGCTCGCCGCCCACTACGACTCCGCGGCGATGGGGCCCGGCGCGTCCGATGACGGCGCGGCGGTGGCCGCGATCCTGGAGACCGCCCGCGCGCTGCGCGAGCACGGGCCGCTGCGCAACGACGTGGTCCTGCTGCTGTCCGATGGGGAGGAGGACGGCGTTCTGGGGGCCGAGGCGTTCGTCCGGCAGCATCCGATCGGACGGGCGAAGGGAGTGCTGCTCAACTTCGAGGCGCGCGGCGCGGGCGGGCCCGCGCTGATGTTCGAGACGACCCCGGACAACGCCGGGCTGGTCGGCGCGTTCGCGGACGCGGCGCCCAGGCCGCACGGCGACTCCTCGATGGTCGAGCTGTACCGGATGCTGCCGAACAACACCGATTTCACGCCGCTGTCCGAGGCCGGGTTCCGGGGCATGAACTTCGCCTGGATCCAGCGCGGCTCGCACTACCACACGGCCACGGACTCGATCGCCAACCTCGACAAGGGCAGCCTCCAGCACCATGGCGCCACCATGCTCGCGCTCACTCGGGAGCTCGGGAACCGCGACCTGGCCGATCTGGACGGTGAAGGCGACGCGACCTACTTCCGCCTGCCCGGGATGATGGTGACCTACCCGGGGGCGCTGGTGCCGGTGCTGACCGTCCTGTCGGTGCTGGCGTTCGGCGGGCTGGTCGTGGCCGTGCGGAAGCGGCGGCTGGCCGGTCTGCCGAGCATCCTGATCGCGGCGGTGTCGGCGGTGCTGCCGCTGCTGCTCGCGGCCGTGCTGGCGCAGGTGCTGTGGAGCGTCCTGGCCGGTGTACGCCCCGGCTACGACACGATGGGCGGTCTGGTGCACCGGCCGGTGCCGTACCGGGCGGCGGTCGCCGCGCTGGCCGGGCTCGCGCTGCTGCTGTGGTACGTGCCGCTGCGCCGCAGGCTCGGCCCGGCCGCGCTCGCGGTCGGCGCGCTCGCCTGGCCGGCCGGTCTGGGCGTCCTGCTGACCTGGGTCGCGCCAGGAGCCGCGTTCCTGTGCGTGCTGCCCGCTCTGGCGTGCGCGCTCGGCGGTCTCGGCGCCGTCCTGCTTCCGCGCGGACGGTTCGCGGCGCTGCTCGCGGGGCCGGTCGTCGCCGCGCTGCTGCTGCCCGTGTGGGCGCAGGCGGCGTTCGACGGCATGGGGCTCGCTCTGGCGGGCGTGCCCGCGCTCGCGCTCGCGCTGTTCGGGATGACGCTGGTGCCTTTCGGCGAGCTCGTCCTGCCCGAGCGGCGCCCCGCGCTCGCCTTGCCGGCGGCGCTCGCGCTCGCCGTCGTCCTGACCGTGACGGGGCTCGCCGCCGACACCTATGACGAGACGCGCCCGCGCCGTACGCACCTGGCGTACGTGCTGAACGCCGACAGCGGCACCGCGCACTGGGTAAGCGGCGACGCCGACCCTGGTCCCTGGACCCGCCGGTACGCATCCGGCCGCGACCAGGCAGCGCTTCCGCCCGGTTACGCGCGCAACCTGCGCTGGACGGGCCCGGCGCAGCCGGCGCGGGCGGCCGGGCCGCGGGTGAGGATCCTGTCCCGCGACGGTGACACCCTCCGGATGCGGGTGACCGCCGGGTCCGGTGCCCGCTCGGTGACCCTGCGCTTCGACCGTCCGATCGTCGAGGCGTCGGCGGCCGTGCAGGGCGCGGGGGCGCCCGCGCGGGTCGCGGTCGAGGGGACGCGGCCCAAGACGTGGCCGGGCGAGGTCCGGTTCCGGGGCCTGCCCGCCGGGGGCGCCTCGATCACCGTGCGCGTGCCGGGCGGCCGGCGGCTCACCGCGATCGCCGAGACCACGGGACTCACCGCCGTGCCCGGCTTCGTGCCGCCGCCGCGCGATCTGGTGCCCTCCACCCGCGAGGACGGCGACCTGACCGCGGTGACCCGCACCTACGACCTGCGGTAGGCGCCGGCACCTGCCGGGGTACGGCGGCGCGCCGTACCCCGGTGGGCCCGGTCATCCGTGGGCCACCGCGACGATCAGCAGGGCCGACGCCGCCGTGGCCGCGATGGCCCGTACGGTGTTCCACCGGGTCCACGCCTTCTGGTAGCGCGCCCAGACGTCGTCGGCCTCGGGGGTTCCGGCGGTGACGGCGGCGAGCCGGTTGTTCAGCGGTACGTTGCCCGCGATCGTCACCAGCACGCAGCCCAGCAGGTAGCCGAGCACGCCCAGGATGACCAGCACACGGGCGGCGCCGTCCGCGGCGGCCGCGGCCCAGCCGCCGGTGACGAGGCACAGCGGCGCGGTGCCGAACAGGGCGGTCATGAAGACCGGGGTGACGGCCCGGACGTTGAGCGCCTGCATCGCCCTGGTGCCCGCCTCGGGCGCCAGGTCGGCCAGGGCGCGCATGATGAACGCGGAGATGACGAAGAAGGACCCGCCCACCAGGCCGCACGCGACGGCGGTGACGATGACCAGTGTTTCCAGGGACGTGCTCATGTCGCTTCCTTCCATGGGGCTCGGCCGGTCCACGCGGTGGCGGGACGATCTCAGGCGATGACGGCGTAGGCGGCCAGGGAGAGGTAGATGCCGCCGATGGCGTAGCCGTAGCGGCGCGTCGAGCCGGACCGGCGGCTCAGCCAGCGGCGGGCGGCGGCGCCGACGAGGGCGTACCCCGTGTCCAGGGCGAGCGCGAGGGCGAAGAACACGGCGCCGAGGACCATCATCTGCGTACGGGCGCCGGCCGTGCCGGCGCCGGCGGTGACGAACTGCGGAAGGAAGGCCAGGAAGAACAGCGCGACCTTCGGGTTGAGCACGTTGACCACCACGCCGTCGCGGAACACCCGGCGCAGCGGGAGCGGGTCGGCCCCGCCGCCGAGGTCCGGCTCGGACGCCCGCAGCACGGCGCGCGCCGCCAGGTAGAGCAGGTATCCGGCACCGGCCAGCTTCAGGGCCGTGAACGCGACGGGCGAGGCCGCGACCAGCATGGAGACGCCGAGCACCGCGAACGCGATGTGCGCCAGCGTGCCGGTCTCGACGCCCAGGGCGGAGACCAGTCCGGCCCGGTATCCCTGGGCGGCGCCGCGGGTCATGATGTAGATCCCGTTCGGCCCGGGGATCACGATCAGGGCGATGGACGCGGCGGTGAAGGCGAGAAGGGTGTTCATGGCCTGCTCTTCCTGAGGCGGCCGCCGGCTGCGGCGTTACGACCTACCCTGGCGCCATGGACGCGGCCGGACCCGAGCCAATCAGGCCCCAGGTGGACCGCTTTCGCGATCCGGGCGAGCTGGCGGAGATCCTGGGGGACTGGACGAGCGGGCCGGGCCCGCTGTACGGCAAGCTCGCCCGCGCCCTCCGGCTGGCCGTGCTGGACGGGGCCATCGACCCCGGCGAGCGGCTCCCCTCGGAACGCGCCCTGGCCAGGGCGCTTGTGGTCAGCCGGGCGACCGTGGTGACCGCTTACGACGAGCTGCGCGGGCTCGGGATCGTCGACAGCCGGCGCGGCAGCGGCACGCGCGTGCTCCGGCAGCCGGCCGCGTCCCGTCCGGGCGCCGACGGCCGCGTGCCCGGCGGGCGGGCGACGTCGATCTTCCAGCGGCTGATCGACGGCCCGGCGGAGGTGATCTCGCTGCGCCACGCGATGGAGGGGGCGGTGCCCGAGCTCGGCGAGGAGCTGGCGGGGCTGCTGGCCGAGGACCTGCCCGCGCTGATGGAGGACACCGGCTACCACCCCAGCGGGCTGCCCGCGCTGCGTGCCGCCGTCGCCGCCCGCTTCACCGCCGCCGGGCTGCGTACCGGCCCCGAGCAGGTGCTGATCACGACCGGGGTGTCCCAGGCGCTGGCGCTGGCCGCGCAGATGTACCTGCGGCCGCGGTCGGTCGTCGTCGTGGAGTCACCCGGCTGGCCGGGCTGTTTCGACGTGTTCCGGGCGGCGGGCGCGCGGCTGGTCGGGGTCCCGCTCGACGAGGACGGCATCCGCGTGGACGCCCTGGCGCGGGCGTTCGCGGAGCATCGGCCCGACCTGCTGTACGTCATGCCGACGGTGCACAACCCGACCGGCACGCTCATGTCGCGGGCCCGCCGCGGGCGGATCGCGGAGATCGCCGCCGAGCACCGCGTGCCGGTACTGGAGGACAACGCCTACGGCAGCGGCGGCCCTGACACGCCGCCGCCGATCGCCGCGCACGCGCCGCCGGGGGCCGAGATCCTGTCCGCGGACTCCCTCGCCAAATCGGTGTGGGGCGGGCTGCGGACCGGATGGGTACGCGCCCCCGCCGGCACCATCGAACGGCTCGCCCGCCACAAGGCGCTGGCCGACCTCGGCAGCCCGATCCTCGACCAGGCGCTCGCCGCCCGCCTGCTGCCGCGGTTGCCGGAGATCGCCGCGGCCCGCGGCGCCGTTCTCCGGCAGCGGCTCGCCCACCTCACGGCGCTGCTGAACGAGCGCCTGCCCGAGTGGCGCTTCGACCCGCCGGCCGGCGGCTCGGCCCTCTGGATCGAACTCCCCGGCCGCGACGCCCGCGCCTTCGCGCAGGTGGCGCTGCGGCACGGCGTCGAGGTCGTCCCCGGCACCACCATGGACCCGACCGGTGCCCACGACGGCCATCTGCGGCTGCCCTACACCTTCCCGGCCGACGTGTTGACCGAGGTGACCGCACGCCTGGCCGCCGCATGGGAAGAACTGACCGGCCGCCACTCCTGAGCTGCGGTGAAGCCTTCCCGAAGCGCCGGTGAATGCGGCCGCTGCGACGATCGCGCAGCGGTCCTTCACGCGAGCGGGCCGGTACGGGGGGCGACGGCCGTGTCCTCGGGAGGGGTGAGGAAGTCCTGGAGCTCGCGGTGGCGGAACTGGTACGTGGCGCCGCTGACGCGCAGCAGGTGGGCCTCGCACGCCCAGTCGAGGAACGTCCAGAGGCGCAGGGGGAGCAGGCCGCGGGCGGCCGTGACCAGCAGGCCGATCATGGTGCGGGTCCAGGCGATCGCGCCGAACGACAGGCCGAAGGCGACCCCGCCGGTGACCGCGCTCGCCAGCGCCACGGGAAGGTCCTGATCGATGATGAAGACCAGGAACGCGGCGACGCCGCCGGTGAGGCCGAACGCCACCCCGATCGCCGGATCGCGGTGGAGGGCCTCGCGGGGGTGGGCCAGGTCCGCGTCCTTGCTCCAGCCGCCCGTGGCGATCCGGAACGCCACCCCGAGCGCGACCGCCAGCGCGAAGGCGCCGGCGAGCCCCGCGACCAGCGGGACGGGCCCCGCGTCGGACAGCCGCAGCGGCGGCAGCCCGGTGAGGGCCCCGCACAGCCCGAAGCCGAGCAGGCTCAGCGGGTCGGCACGGGCCGCCTGGGCCACGGTCGGGCGCTCGGCCCGCCGGCGTCCGGCGGCGGTCAGCCCGATCACCGCGCCGAGCGCCGCGCCGCCCAGCGCTCCGGCGGCGACGGCGAAGCCGGGGCCGAAGGCGCGGCCGCCGGTCAGCGCGAGCCCGCACAGGCCGCCGAGGACGCCCGCCGGCGCGGCCGCCACGGCACCGATCAGCCCGCCGGCCGCGCGCCGCCGCCCGGGGACGTTCGTGCGCCCGCCGGCGGCGGCCGGCCACGGCGACAGCGACAGGGCGGTGGCGATGGCGACCCAGCCGGCCATCAGCGCCAGCGTGAGCACCTGTCCCGGAGCCGGCCCGCCGAGCAGGTCCCCGGGGCGGTCGACCCCCGAACCCACCCAGAACGCCGCCATCGCGGCGACCGCGAGGATCAGGCAGCACAGGCCGTGCAGCAGCCGGATCCGGCGGCGCCCGCCGATCGGCCACAACAGGTGCGGGACGAGGTCGGTCGCCGTCAGGCCGGGCGGGGACCGGTCCGCCGCGGCGTGGACGGCCTGCCGGCGCAGATGGGCGGCCAGGTGGACGAGCCAGGCGCGCACCTGCTCGGGGCTGTACCCGGCACCGTGCCCGCTGCGCGGGGTGAGCCCGGCCGCCGCCGGGACGTAGGCGTCCAGGAGTTTCCGGGCGATCCGCCCGGCCTCCGCGCCGGGATCGGCGTCCGGGTCGGCGCGCAGCAGCTCCTCCGGGTCGGTGCCGGACTCGATGGCGGTCGCGGTCAGCAGCAGCCGCCACGGTGTCGCCAGCGCGGAGTGGACGGCCTCGCCCGAGGCCCCGTGCAGGGCGGCGCGGACGCCGTCGCGGTGCGGGGCGCAGCCGTGCCCGTCCGGCCAGCGGGTACGCAGGTACGAGCCGATCTGCTCCTTGGTGAGACCGTGCAGGTCGACGCGCGTGGAGTTGTCGAGCCCCGCCCGCGCACCGGCCAGCTGGGCGTACCGGTCCGAACGGCAGGTCACCACGGCGGCGCCGGGCCGCCTTCCGGAGATGTCGCTGTACCGGTTGAGCTCGGCCAGCAGCGCCATCGCCCGGCGGGGCGGCCCGGTGGACGGGTCCGGATCGAGCTCGTCGAGGCCGTCCACGACGGGCAGGACGCGGCGGTCGCGCACCAGCCGCGCCGCGTCCCGGTCCGCGAGGCCGTGGTTCTGCACGAGCTGCTCGGCCAGCCAGGGCTCGAACGCCTTCCCGGACCTCCAGCGGGCCGCGTTCAGCCGTACCGGGACCATCGACCGGTCGCCGGCCGGCGTCCCGGCGGCGAGGAACGGCTCGACCAGCTGCAGCACCAGCTCGATCGCGAGGACGGTCTTGCCCGCACCGGACGGGCCCACGACCAGCAGCCGCCGCGGGCTCAGCCCGGCGAAGAACGCCCCGATCTCCTCGACGCCCTCCCCGCCGTTCTCCCCGCTGTTCTCGCCGCCGCCGAAGGAGACCGGCGCGAGGCTGTAGCCGCCGAGCAGCCCTTTGCGCGCCCTGTCCTCCTCCTTCGCCACCCGCCGCGCCAGCAGTTCCACGGCCGGGTCGGACGCCGGGCGGCGGCCGGCGGCGGGCACCGCGGCCTCGGCGGGCGCCGCGTCCGGCTCGGCCGGGACCGGGACGGGCGCGGCCAGCGCCGTCCTGGCCGCCCGCCAGCGTTCCAGCTCGCCGGGGATCCGCTCGGCCGGATGGTCGCAGTAGCGGAGGCAGGCGGTGACGAACGCGCGCACGAACTCCCAGCGCGGCAGCCTGCCGGTCTGCCGCAGCGTGTGCGAGACGGTGCTCTTCGGCAGCAGGTCGATGGCGGCGCCCTCGGGCGACTCGGTCCGCCCGCCGAGCTGCCGCAGCCTGCTCAGGGACGGTTCGCCGGCCCACTTCCTGAGCTCGGCGAGGGCCCGCACGAAGTCCTCGACCGTGTCCGCCCCGGCGGGGTCGGGCGGGGGCGGACCGGGCGGGAGCGGACGGTCCCCGGTCATCCGGTCACCAGCGCCCAGTCGAACCGCGACCGGGTGCGCCGCAACCCCCGGGCGTTCCGGCAGGTCCCCTCCAGCGTCTGCACATGCCGCGACTCCATCAGGAACTTGCGGGCCTCGTCGTTCTCGACGAGCTCCCGGCCGACCGAGATCGGGACGAAGCCGTGCCTGGGAATGAACACCCACCGGCCGCGATCCCAGTCGTACGGATCGAACCAGTGGTGCCTGACCGTTCCCGACAACCGCACCTCCGCACCGGATCGGGTCAGGACGAACGATCCCTGCGAGCGCAGCAGGCTCATCCGGCTGACGTAGAACAGCTCCGTGCCGATGAACGCGTTGATCCGCGCGTCCCAGTGGTCCTTCAGCCAGGACGACTCCCCGTCGGGGAGGCGCCGGGCCGCGCGTTCGAGCTGCCGCTCGAACCTGCGCCGGTTCTTCCGCTCCGCCTTCCGGATCACCCGGAACGACCGGAGCCAGCGCTGCGGCAGCGTCCGGGACTCGGCGGCGCCGTCCATGAAGTGGTTCAGGAAGTCGGACGCCATCGGATGGAACCGGCGCCCGTCCTCGATGATCGACCGGAACAGGGCGGCGAGCTCCGGCGCCGGCAGGCCGGTCCTCCTCCTGAAACCTCGAATGAACATCACCGCTGCGTCCGTCCGTGAAAAGGGGAGTGGGTCATCGGCACAGGCGCCGGAACTCTTCCCCCGGCACGTACCGCCTCCATTCGCCGGGGGTGAACGAGCGGCCCGCGACCGCGCAGGCCGCGGCGGCGGGGTCCGGGGGCATGGCCGCGTGCCAGAGCCGCGCGGTGCCGTCGCTGTCGACGGCGGCGAGCCGGGTCCCGTCCGGCGCGTAGTCGAGGACGTGGACGATGTTCGTATGGCCCGTCATCGGGGGCCCGATCTGGCGCTGGGTCGCCACGTCCCACAGCCGTACGGTCCTGTCCGCCGCGCCGGTCGCCAGCGTCCTGCCGTCAGGGCTGAACTCGGCCGCGTGGACGGTGCCGGTGTGGCCGGTCAGGGCGTTCCCGATCTGCCGGCGGCCCGCCACGTCCCACAGCCGCACCGTCCCGTTGGGCGCCGTGACGGCCAGCGTCCTCCCGTCGGGGCTGAAGGCCACGTCATGGCTGATGCCGCCGTCTATCGCGTTCTTCAGCGGGGCGCCGGCCTGGCGGCGGGTGGACATGTCGAAGAACCGGACGGTGCGGTCGTCCGGGCTGGCCGTCGCCAGGGTCTTCCCATCGGGGGTGAACGACAGCGCCGTGATGTTGCCGGTGTGTTCGGGGATCGTGATCCTCGGCCCGGTCTCGCGGCGCCGCTCGACGTCCCAGAAGACGAGGGAGTCCTCCGTCCTGACGACCAGCGACCGCAGGCCGGGGCCGAAGCTCGCCCACCAGTTGCGCTTCCCGGCGTAAACGGGCGGGCTGATCTGGCGTTGCGTGGACGTCTCCCAGAGCCGGACCGCGGTGTTGCCGGATGTGGCGAGCCTCTTCCCGTCCGGGGCGAACTCCACCTCGGTGAACACGGCGTTCGGGACGTCGCTCGGGTACAGGGGACGGCCGACCGGCCGCTGCGTGGCCGCGTCCCATAGCCGGACGGCACGGTCGGCGGTCGTGGAACCGGGCCGGACCCCGGGGCCGGGGGCGGCGAGCAGCGTGCCGTCCGGGCTGAACCGGATGTCGGACATGGCGGGAATCGAACGGCCGAGCTGCCGGTGCCGCACCGGGTCCCACAACCACACCGAACCGTCCAGGTCCGTGGCCGCGACGAGCCCTCCGCCGGGACTGAACGCGATCTTCTCGCCGTACACCTGCTGCTCGTTGAGCGGCGGCCCCACGGGGCGGCGGTCGGCGACGTCCCAGAGCAGGATCCGGCCGTTGCCGCCGGAGGTCAGGAGCCTCGTCCCGTCCGGGCCGAACGCGACCCCTCGGAAAGGATGGTCGTTCTGGGTGTCCCGGAGCGGGGGCCCGATCTGGCGCAGTGTCGCGGTGTCCCAGAGCCTGACGGTGGTGCCGCCGGCGGTGGCGAGCGTCCTGCCGTCCCGGCTGAGCGACATGCCGACGATGTCCCCGGTGTGCCCGGTGAGATCGTCGCCGATCTGGCGGTGCGTGGCGGTGTCCCACACCCGCGCCCTGCCGTCGGCTCCGGCGGTGTACAGGCGCTTCCCGTCGGGGCTGAAGACCACCGCGTCGATGGCCTTCCCGGCCTCGCTCGACGGCCGTCCGATGACGGGGGAGAGCCACCGCCGGCCGGGGACGTCCCAGAGCGTGATCGTGCCCTCGTAGCTCGGGGTCGCGAGGAGCCCCCCATCGGGGCTGAACGCCATCGACCGCACGGAACCGGCGGCTCCGGTGACGGGAGCCCGGTTGGCCTCCGGTGCGTCCATGCTCAGAGGCGGGCCGAGGGGGCGGTGCGTGGCGACGTCCCAGAAGCGGATCGTCGTGAAGCAGCCCGTCGCCAGGGTCCTCCCGTCCGGGCTGAAGGCCGCGCGCATGCCCGTCGCGCATCCGGCGCCGCCGTGGACGATCGGGGCGCCCCGCGCCCGGCGGGACGCCGCGTCCCACAGCCGGAGCGTCCCGTCGTCGGTCCCGGTGGCGATGGTCTTCCCGTCCGGGCTGAAGGCCAGCTCGCCGACCTTCCGGCCGGGCGGGGGGAGGGCGCCCCGTTCCGTGCGCGTCGCCGCGGCGAGCAGGCGGTGCCGGGCCTCGGGGGACGGGTCGATCCGCCACGCGGCGACGGCCAGCAGCGCGGAGACCGCCGGATCCTTCTCGATCTCGCTCTGCGTCACCAGCTCGCGGGAGACGGCCAGCCTGCGCTGGGCGTCGGCGTGGCCCGCGGCCCGGACGGCGGTGCCCGCGGCGGCCACGGCCAGCACGGTCAGGGCCGCCAGCGACGCCATGACCAGGCGGCGGCGCCGGCCCGCCCGGCGGGCCGCCCCGGTGGAGGCCGCCAGGAAGGCGTCCACGGTGGGCCCGGGAGGCGGGAAGCTGCCCGGGTCGCGCTCCCAGCGGCGCTCGCTGTCCTGGACGGCCAGGAGGCGGGCGCCCCGGTACAGCATGTCGGGGTCGCGGTACTGCTCGGACCACGCCTCGGCGTCACCGATCAGCTGGTCGTACACGCGCTGCGCGGTCAGGTCGGGCTCGATCCACTGCCGGAGCCTCGGCCAGGAGGTGAGGAGCGCGTCGTGGGAGATCTCGGCGGTGTCCTCGTGCAGGGTGAGCAGCCGCCGGGCGGCGAACGCCGACACCAGCGCGTCCACCGCCGCCCGGTGCTCCTCCGTGGCGGCGGACGCGGCGGCATGGAGCTCACGCAGCGCCACGCGCCGCCGCGCGAGCCGCCCCCCGGACGTGACCAGCGTCATCCGGCGGAAGATCCGCAGCGCCGTCTTGCGGTCGTCCGGCGCCAGCGTCTCCAGCACGTCGTCGGCCGTGCGGCGGACGGCGTCGCGGACCCCGCCGGACTCCTCGTAGCCCCGGACGGTCAGGCGGCCGTCCTCGCGCCTGTCCCAGGTGCTCCGCAGCGCCTGGGACAGCAGCGGCAGCGCGCCCGCCTCGTACCGGTCGCCGCCGCGGCCGGCGCGGAGCTCGTCCAGGATCGTCTCGACCAGGCCGGGCTCGATCTCCAGGCCGGCGACGGCGGCCGGGCCGGTGATCGCCAGCCGCAGGTCGTCCTCGTCCATCGGCTCGACGATGACCTGGCCGTCCTGGATGGCACGGGCGAAGCGCGGATACGCGGCGCACCGGTCCCAGTAGTCGGCGCGCAGGCCGATGATCACTCCGGCGGCCGCGGGCCCGGTGGCCAGCGCGTGCAGGGCGCGGACGTACGCCTGCCGCACCGCCTCGTCGGTGACCAGGGTGAACAGTTCCTCGAACTGGTCGACGACCAGGATGAGGCGGCCGGCGCCGGTGAAGGCCCCGTCCGGATCGTCCAGCAGGCGCCGGCGCGTCTCGCCGGGATCGCCGCCGAACGTTCCCGTCCAGGCCTCGGCCAGGGCGCGCAGCGGATCGGAGCCCGGAGTGACGAGCAGCCGCGGCCAATCCTCCGATCCCTTGAGAGGCGGCGCGCCTTTCTCTAATGCCGGGATCAGGCCCGCTCTCAGCAGGGACGACTTGCCGACGCCGGAAGCGCCCGAGACGAGCAGGACGGTTCCCCGCCCGTCCAAACGCGGCGCCAGCCGGTCGAGCAGATTGCGGGTCGATTGGACACGTCCAAAGAACAGATCCGCCCGGTCGGCCTCAAAGGGGGCGAGGCCCTGGTAAGGGCACTCGGCATCACCGGCCGAAAGCGGAAGGGAACCGGCTGCCGCCCGTTCTCCTGCCTCGTTTCGGCGGTCGTCGTCCCCGAAGGCCATGGGCCCCATTCTGACGGATCATGATGGCCGGGCGGAATGCGATCTTGAAGATCATCAACGCGTTCCCGTCAACGCGGAATTCATCGGCGCCGGCCGCCTCGGTGCCGGCCGCCTCCGCACCAGCAGATCCGCGTGGACCCGCTGCAGGGACGGATCGGGGTCCACGCCCAGTTCGGCCGCCAGCCGGACGCGGATCGTCTCGTACCGCGCCAGCGCCTCGGCCCGGCGCCCGGCCAGGCCGAGGGCGATGAGCAGCCGCGTCCACAGCGGCTCCCGCAGCGGATACCGTCCGGCCAGCTCGCTCAGTTCCACGATCGACTCGCGGTGCCGGCCGGCTGCGAGATCCAGGTCGAATCGCCGTTCCAGCGCGGTCAGGTAGCGTTCGACCAGCCAGGACGCCTCCGACTCCACCAGCCGGGCGGACGGCACCCCCTCCAGCGGCTCGCCCCGCCACAGCGCGAGCGCCTCCCCGAGCAGCCTCCGCTCCGCCGCGGCGTCCGCCGCCGCTTCGGCCTCGCGCAGCATGCCGGCGAACCGGAGCGCGTCGACGCTTTCGGGCTCGGCGCACAGGACATATCCGTTCGGGGTCGAACCGATCGCCTCCGCTCCCAGCGCGCTCCTCAGCCGCGCGACATAGGTCTGCACGCTCCGCCGGACGTTCCCCGGCCAATTCTCGTCGGCCCACAATGCCGCCGCCAGGTGATCGACCGTCACCGCGTGTCCGGCCGACAGCGCCAGTGCCGCCAGCAGGGCCCGCAGCCTGCCCGCCGTCAACGGCACCGCGCGTCCGTTCACCGCCACTTGGAATGGGCCGAGCACCCCGACCGATATCCCCATTTCCCCGTCGCGTCCGCTCACGTTACCCCCGTGTACGCGTATCCAGGCGCCGTCGCCTTGGCCGGCCCCGAAGAGATCACATGGACATCGAATGCGCGTCCGGCCGTCCAGAGAACAGCCGGAACGAATTTGAACGCGATCGGACGCCACGGCGACTCCGCCGGCCGCCCCGCCGCCCCCGGGCCGGCCGAGGTGTGTGGGATTGATCACAGAGGGTAGCCGTTGCCTCGGAGAGATCATCCGGCACCTCGGAGAGTACGACGATCATGACGATGGCCAGGGCGTACGAAGAACCTGGCGCGGTGGCCGTCCATCCGGACCCGCCCGCCGCGGAGACCGATCCCGATCCCGATCTGGAGCTCGGCGCGGAGGTGCTGCGCCGCGTGTTCCCCGCCGACGTGATCGTGTGGTTGGAGCGGAAGCCGCCCGCCGCCGGCCTCGGGCTGCTGGTGTGGTCGCCGGACGAGCCGGTCCCGCACCGGCGGTCCGCGCCAACCGGGGCGGCCGGCGGCCCGCCGGTGTTCGACGACGTCCGGGCCCGGGGCCCGTACCGGATCACCAGCCCGCCCGGGGCGCGCACGATGGACGATCCGCTGTCGGCGCCCTACCAGCTCTTCCTGGCCAGGGACGAGGACAGCGCGTGGCTGCTGGCGCGGCCGGACCGCGACTTCGCCTCCCGCGAGGTGCAGATGGCCGCGATCCTGCTGCCCGGTATGCGGCGGGCGGGGCGGCCCGCCTCCGCCCCCCAGGTACGGCTCACCTCCCGGGAGACCGGCATCCTGCGGCTGGTCGCGGACGGGCTGACCGCCGCCGCGATCGCCCGGCGGCTCGGCATCAGCGTCCGCACCGTGCATAAGCACCTGGAGCACGCCTACGCGAAGCTGTCGTGCGGCGACCGGCTCTCCGCCGTGATGAAGGCCGGCGATCTCGGCCTGCTCTAGCCGCTCCAGGCCGCGGCCCGTACCGCCGCGGCGAGCCGTCAGGGCCGCTCGGGGCCGCGCTCGGCGCGGCGGCCCGCCTCCCGGGCCTGCCGCGCGGCCTCCAGCGCGGCCGGGGACAGGTCGCGGAGACCGGTGCCCGGCGCCTTGGCGAAGTGGCTCCAGTACGTCTCACCGACCCGGACGATATGCCCCTCCTGCCGCAGGATCTCCGCGTAGAGCAGGGTCTTGGCCAGGTGGTCGGGGCCGCTGACGGATCCGAGGTCCCACACCACCGTCTCGCCCTCGGCGACGATGGCCAGGTCCACCCTGAGGTTCTTGATCAGCCGCGCTCCCTCCTTCCCCTGGAAGAGCGAGGAGAGTTCGGAGCGGTACATGCGCAGGGTGGGCGACTGCATGACGAACTCCTCGATCGTCATTTCGAGCACCCTGGCCGGGACGTGGCCGAAGGCGCTCACCGCCTTCTCCGTGACGATGGTCAGCCCGGGCGGCGCCGCGGGGAACCGCTCCTTCACCAGCGCGCTGACCTCGCTGTGCAGCGCGTTGCCGAACTCGGTGTTGGGCAGCCAGCGCGAGCCGAGCCGGGCGCGCAGCCGCCGGATCGCGGTCGCGACCAGGTCCTCCAGCACCGCCACGGTGAAGACGGGCACCGCCGGCCCGTGGCCGGGCGACTCGGCCGGACGCGGCGGAGGCGGCGGGCCCTCGGGGTCGAGCCTCTCCAGCCGCGCGATCAGCTCGTCGATCTCGGCGGCGGTGAAGCCGCCGAAGGGCAGCTCCCCGCGTCTGGCGGCGCGCAGCACCTCGAGGCGGGATACCTGGAGGCTGGGCTTCCCGCCCCCGCCGCTCGCCATCAGCAGGACGTCGCGGTCGGTGGCGGCCATCGCGTACCCGCCGGGCAGGGCGAGCTGCGATTCGGGGCCGATGCCCCGTGCCGCGGTCCGGACGAGTTCGGCGAGGTCCACGCCCTCCCGGACCACCGCCTTCACCGTCGCCCGGACGAACCGCGTCCCCAGGCGTACGGCGGCCGGGCCCAGCTTGGCCAGGGCACCCGCGGCCTCCCAGAGGGTGATCGCCGTGACGACCGCGTTGCCCAGCAGCCGGCCCGCGTCGAAGAAGCGCAGGTCGAGCAGCGTGTCCACGAGCTCCCGCCGGAAGCCGCGCAGGGCCTCCATGGCCACCACCCGCGGATGTTCGAGCAGGCGGACGATGCCGTCCCACATGGCGCCCGCCTGCTGCGCGAGCTTCTCGTCGAACGGGGAGCCGACGAGGATGCCGATCATCTCCAACACCTGGTAGAAGTTCTCGCCCGCCCCCACCAGCACGCCGGCGAACAGGGCGGCGTTGTCCTGCGGGCTCGGCCGCCAGTTGGCGAAGACGTACGTCCACGGCACGCCCCTCTTCCGCAGGAAATCCCGGAACGCCCGCACCCGCACCAGGTTGAGCAGCTCGCCGAGCCGCCCGCGCCGCTCCAGCTCGGCCAGCACCTCCATGACCTCGTCGTCGGTGAGGTCGCGGAACTGGGCCGTGAGCGTGATGGCGACCACCGAGCCGGGGGCGTGGGCGATCCCGCCGTCCAGGACGGTCTCCAGCCGGTTCGCGACCGTCCTGGCGTCCGGGCGGGCCCGGCCCCTGACCGTGATCTCCCGGAGCGTGGTGGTGCCGCCGGGAACGTAGGCGAGCACCCCGGCCGGGATCGTGTCGAGCTCCGCGGTGACGACCCGCATGCCGGTGTCCTCGCGGCGGCCGTCGGGCGCCACCCGCTGCACCCGGTAGGCGCCGCCCGCGACGGCGGCCGCCGTCAGGCCGAGCCCGGCGCGCTCGCGGTCCACGGCGTGGAGGTAGAAGGCGCCCTCCCCGAGCACGGTGCCGACGGTGGGCGCGGGGTCCTCGCCCTCCCTGACCGCCCGGACGAGCCGTACCGTCCGTCCTTCGAGTGTCAGGTCGCTGCCGTCGAGACGGCCGAGCCGGGCGGTGCGGAACCCCGGCCCCATGCGTTGCCGCAGCGCGGCGAGGAACGGCTCGACCGCCGTGCCGTCCCGCGTTCCCGAGATGCGCGCCGCGGTGACCGGCCCTCGCCGCGCCCCGCCGGCGGGCGCGGCCGGCCCCGGCGGTTTCCCGCCGGTGCCCAGGTCCCGGCGGGCGGCC
>NZ_JBEZWH010000096.1:0-22834 GCF_040703975.1 Spirillospora sp. NPDC029432 | reverse complement strand
CAGTTCTGGAGGCTGGAGTTCCTCGACGAGTACGACGCCCGCTTCGTCATCGTCACCCAGGGGGAGATCGAGGACGCGCTGGAGTACAAGCGCCGGTCGTCGGCGGGGACGGCGGTGATCAGGGCGGACGGCAGGAAGACCACCGCGCGCACCCCGCCGTAGGGGGAGCGGGTGTCGACCGAGACGGTGAAGCCGTAGCGGTCGGCCAGCAGGCCCGCCACGGCGAACCCGATCTGCGGCGGGTCGCCGAGCCGGTTGATGTCGGCGGTGCCGGACCCGGCCAGCAGCCGGCCGGCGCGCTCCAGCTCCTCGGCGTCCATCGCCACGCCCGCGTCGTCGATGATGATCGCGACGCCGTTGTGGGTGTTCTGCACGTTCACCTCGACGGAGGTGTCGGGCTGGGAGTGGCGGGCGGCGTTGTCGAGCAGCTCGGCCAGCGTCAGCACGACCGGCTCGACGGCACGGCTGACGACCGCCGCGTTGACCGGCGCCTGCACGCGCACCCGCAGGTAGTCGCGGATGCGGGAGGTCGCGCCGCGGACCACGTCGCTGAGCGAGGACGCCGAGCGCTGCTGGCCCGGCCACGACCCGCACAGCACCGCGGTGGCCTGGGCGCGCCGCCCGAGCTGGGCGTTCATGTGGTCGAGCCGCAGCAGGTCCTCCAGCACGTCGGGGTCGTCGTGCCGCTCCTGCATGGTGCTGATCGCCAGCTGCTGCTCGTTGGCGAGGCTCTGCACCCCGCGCATCGTCGAGCGCAGGGTCAGCTTCGCGGCCTTGTCGGCGCGGGCCCGCACCTCGCCCGCCGACCCGGCGAACAGGTCCATGAGTTCGGTGACGCCGCGCTCGTACGCGGGGCCCAGCGAGTGCGGGTCGTGCAGCGGCCCGGGCACGGTGACGGCCGGGTTGTGCAGCGATTGCAGGAGCGCCGGGAGGCGCTCGGTGGCCAGGTGGCGGAGTTCCTCGTCGCGCCGCCGGAGGCCGTCGGCGAGCGCGGTGTTCCGCCGCCGCAGGTGCGCGGTGAGCCGGCGCTGGCGCACGAGCAGGTAGGCGACGGCGGCGAGACCGGCGATCGAGCAGGCGATCGCCAGGGCCAGCAGGAAATGCTCCATGCGGTTCCTTGGTACAGGACGGACAGAAGCGCGCCGGTGCGCCGGCACGTGCACGGATCGCGTGCCCGGCCTGCCACGGTGGCGTACGCGGTGGCGAACGGGCGCGACCCCGGGGTTCGGACAGGAGGTTTCGAGACATTAGGACAGCCGTCTCGTGGCCCGCTTGCCCCCGTACGCAAAAAAATTGTCAGGATGCGCACCGGTCGGCGGTATCTCGCCTACGTTCAGTCCGGTTCTGGTCACAATGAGCGTGTTCCTCCCGGTGAATCGTGTCGGAGTCGCTACTCTCGGACGCGGACGGCGATTGCGGAGGTGAGGTCAGTGCCCGAAGGGACGTACGCGGTGGAGGTGGCGTCCACCGACGAGATCCCGGCGCGCGAGCGGGCCGACTTCTGGAGCGAGCACATCACCGGCTACCACTGCAGCCTGGACTACCGCTTCCCGCGCGGCGGCGACTACCGGGGGCGCACCGCCCGCCAGCGCACCGCCGCGTACCAGTTCGTCGAGTCCCGCTCCGACCGGATCGGATACGCCCGCACCGTGCTGCAGGCCCGCCGCGACCCCGACGAGGACTACCGCCTGCTCGTCCCGCTCGAAGGCGGGGTCACCATGCGCCAGGGCGGCCAGGAGCTGCGGGCGCGCCCCGGGACCGGCTGCCTGATCACCCCCGCCGAACCGTTCGAGCTGGTCCAGGACGGCCCCGTGCGGTCGTTCATCCTGACGCTCCCGGCCGGCCGGGTGCTCGGCCGGCTCGGCCGCGCCGCCCCGCGGTGCGCCACCCTCGACATGACCACCGGCCTGGGCCGCGTCGTGCACGGCATGCTCGGCTCGCTGTACGAGGAGCGCGACGCCCTCACGGCCCGCGAGTTCGACGCGGTGTGCGACCGCGTCGCCGAACTGGTCTGCATGGTCGTGAGCGCCGACGACCGGCCGGGCGCCCCCGGGCACCTCGCCGAGGTCGAGGCGATGGTGCGCCGGTTCGTGCGCGCCAACGCCGCCGACCCCGAGCTGAACGGCGCCGCCGTCGCCCGCCGGCTCGGCTGGTCGCTGCGGCAGGTGCAGCTGGCCCTCCAGCACGCCGGCACCACGCCCCGCGAGCTCATCAAGGAGGAGCGGCTGCTGCTGGTGCGCGACCGCCTGACCAGCCCGCGCTACGCGCACCTGACCATCACGGAGGTGGCGCACCTGTCCGGCTTCTCCTCCGCCAGCGCGCTCAGCACCGCCTTCCGCCGCCGGTTCGGCCTCGCCCCGCGCGACCTGCGGCACGGCACGGCGCACTGACCGGCGGTCAGTCGCGGCTGAGCGCGGCCTCCTCCAGGTCGAGCTCGCGCAGGACCCTCTCCAGCACCTCGTCGTCGATGCGGCGCTCGTCGCGCATCCGCACGAACGTCCTGCGCTCGGCGGCCAGCATCTCCAGCCGCAGCCGCCGGTACGTGGCCGTGGGGACCTCCGCGCCCGCCGGGCCCGTCCCGCCGCCCAGCCGCTCCCACGCCTGGAGCCGGCGGTGCTCGGCCAGCTGCCGCAGCCGCTCCAGCACGTCCTCGTCCGGCGGCTCCGGCTCCGCGCCGGCCAGCTCCTGCAGCCGCCGCAGCGCCGCGTCCGCGGCGGCGTGCTGCGCGCCCGCCTCGGCGACGGTGTCGACGTACCGCTCGCGCTCGCTGCCGATCCCCAGCCTGCGGATCAGCAGCGGGAACGTCAGGCCCTGCACCAGCAGCGTGGCCAGCACGGTGGTGAACGTCAGGAACAGGATCAGCGCGCGGCCCGGGAACTCCTCGTCCCCCGAGCCGGTCAGCGGGATCGCGAACGCCGCCGCCAGCGACACCACGCCGCGCATCCCCGCCCACGAGATCACGACCCGGCCGCGCCAGCCGATGTCGGCCTCCCGGTCCCGCGCCGCAGGCGACCCCCACCGCGCCAGGTGCGAGGCCGGGAACACCCACAGGAAGCGGGCGAGCACCACGACCGCGAACACCGCCACCGCCCACCACGCCAGCTCGGCCGCGCCGTACGGGGCCAGGCCCTCCAGCACGAGCGGCAGCTGCAGCCCGATGAGCAGGAAGACCACCGACTCCAGGAGGAAGATCAGCACCTTCCAGAACGAGTGCCCGATCAGCCGCGTCACCGCGGGCGACTCGGCGAAGCGGTCGCCCAGGTAGAGCCCGCTGATCACCACCGCGATCACCCCGGAGGCGTGCATCGCCTCGGCGATCAGGTAGGCGGCGAACGGCGCCAGCAGCACCACCGTGTTCTCCACCAGCGGGTCCCGCAGCCGCGACCGCAGCCAGTGCAGCGGCGGCCCGAGCAGCAGCCCGACCGCGACGCCCCCGAGCGCGGCGAACAGGAACCGCACGGTGCCGTCCGCGAGGGTGAAGCCCGCGCCCGCCACGGCCGCCACCGCCACCCGGAACGCGGTCAGCGCCGTGGCGTCGTTGAACAGGCTCTCCCCGACCAGGATCGTCACCAGCCGGCGCGGCAGCCCCAGCCGCCGCGCCACGCTCACCGCGGCCACCGCGTCCGGCGGCGCGACGATCGCGCCCAGCGCGAACGCCGCCGCCAGCGGCAGGCCGGGGATCAGCAGGTGCGCCGTGTAGCCCACGGCCAGCGTCGTGAACAGCACCAGCCCGATCGACAGCAGCCCGATCGTGCGGGTGTTCTCACGCAGGTTCAGGTACGAGCTCTCCCACGCCGCCGAGAACAGCAGCGGCGGCAGGAAGAAGAACAGCACGAACTCGGGATCCAGCTCGAACTCCGGCACACCCGGCACGAACGAGACCAGCAGGCCGGCGAGCACGAGCGCCAGCGGCGCCGACACCCCCGCCCGCCGGGAGAGCGCCGCGACCGCGAGCGCGCTGATCGGTACCGCCAGCAGCCACAGGGCGTGAGTAGCCTCCACCCCACAGATCATGCACGATCGCGGGACGTCTCCTTCGCGAAGGCCAGGAAGTCGCGCGCCACCGGCGCCAGCGGGCGGTGCGCGTGCACCAGCCCGATCAGCCGGGTGATCGGCGGCATGAACGAGCGGACCGCCAGCCCCTCGGTGTCGTCGAGCTGGTTGCGGTACCACAGCAGCGAGCCCATCCCGGCCCGGACCCAGCCCAGCCAGGAGCCGCGCTCGTCGGACTCCACCGCGGGCACCGGCCGGGCGCCGATCTTGCTGAGCATCGCGTCGATCTCGGCGCGGCGGGCGCTGCCCTTGGCGGGCAGCACCAGCCGCATGCCGTCCAGCGCGGTCAGCGGCACCGGCTCGCGCAGGCGCAGCCCCAGCGGCGAGATCAGCACCACCTCGCGCTGCTCGAACGGGTGGGCGGCCAGGTCGCCGGGCACCGGCAGGTCCGTCACCGCCAGCTCCGCCCGGCCCGAACGCAGCGCGGCGGCCACCGACTCGCGGCCCGGGCAGCGGACGACCCGCACCCGGACGGCGGGCTGGTCTCGCGCGAACCGGGGGATCAGCCGCCCGGTCAGCTCCGGCTCCAGCGTCGCCGTGGTGGCGATGCGCAGCTCGGCGCCGCGGCCGTTGGCGCGCGCGACCGACAGCCCCTCGATGGCGTCCACCGCGTCCAGCGCGATCCGGGCCTGCCGGACGACCTGCTCGCCGACCGGGGTGAGCACGACGCCCCGCCCGGACCGGGCGAACAGCTCCACGCCCAGCTCCCGCTCCAGCTCCCGGACGGCCCGCGACAGCGCGGGCTGTGCGACGTAGAGCGCCTGAGCCGCCGACGTCATGGTGCCGTGGTCGGCGGTGGCCACGACATAGCGCAGCTGCCGCAGATTCATGCCCTGACCGTATGCCAACGAACCGTTCGGGTCCTGGACATAGCCGGAATCGGACCGGGAAAGCCGGGCGCCGCGCGCCCGGCCCCGCCCACCGCCGCCTGCGCCGGGATCACACGCCCCGGCGCAGCGCCTTCTCCTTGCGGGCCGCGACCGCGGACCCCGACTCCCGCCGCGCCGCCCGGCGCAGCACCACCGGCGCCAGCGCGACGCCGGCCACCGCCCACAGCCCGAGCACCCCGGCCGTCTCCAGCCGCCGCCAGGACTCGCCGATCTCGGCCGCCGCCAGCGCGTCCGGCAGCAGCGCCGAACGCAGCCCCAGCCCCAGCCAGTAGAGCGGGAAGCCCTGCGCGACACCCTGCAGCCAGCCCGGGAACCCGCTGATCGGGTAGAACACCCCGGACACCGCGGTCAGCACCATCATCGGCAGCATGACCACGCCCAGCGCCTGCGGGCCGCCCGCCAGCGCGCCCGCGATCACGCCCAGCGGCAGCACGGCCGCCAGCCCGAGCGCCGTCACCCACGCCAGCGTCACCCAGGACGACGCCTCGCCGAGCCGCAGGCCGCCGAACAGCAGCGCCGCCGGGACCAGCAGGAGCAGCTGCACGGCCACCGCCGTCCCGGCCCGCGCGACCAGCCTGCCGGTGACGTAGCCGGCCATCCCGTGCGGGGTGGCCCTGGCGCGCAGCAGCGTGCCGTCCTCCCGGTCCATGGTCAGCGAGATCGCCAGGCCCATCATCGCGCTGAGCACGATGCTCAGCCCCAGGATGCCCGGGATCGCCTGCGAGCCGAGGGAGAACCCGGTGCCGGGGACGGTGCCGTCCCGCAGCAGGAACATCACCGCCAGCGCCACGGCCGGGAAGAACAGCACGTTCCAGAGCTCCTGGACGCTGGTCAGGGACTGCCGCAGCTCGATCCGGCCGCGCTCCAGGCCCGCCCCCAGGGCCGCCGTACCGGCGTTCACGCCGCCACCTCCGCGTTCTCGGTGTTCTCTGTGTCCTCTGTGCTCCCTGCGCCCCCGAGCCCGTCCGCCGCCTCGCGCACCAGCGCCATGTAGACGTCCTCCAGGCTCGGCCGCCGCACCTCCAGGTCGCCGACCGCGTCGCCGTGCGTCCGGAACAGGTCCCGGACGAACCCGGTGGCGTCGGCGGCCGACTCGGTGTGCGGCCGCCCGTCCAGGCTGTAGCGCACCTCCGCCTCCCCGGCGACCCGGGCGCGCAGCTCGGCCGGGGTGCCGCCGGCCACGATCCGCCCGCCGGCCAGCACCAGGATCCGGCCGGCGAGCCGCTCGGCCTCGTCCAGGTCGTGGGTGGTCAGCAGGACGGAGGTGTCCTCCAGCTCCGCCAGCCGGTTCACCAGGCCGTGGAACTCGCGCCGCGCCCGCGGATCGAAGCCGGCCGTCGGCTCGTCCAGGAACAGCAGGTCCGGCCGCCCGGCCAGGCCGATGGCCACGTCCAGCCGGCGCCGCTGACCGCCCGAGAGCCGGCCGACCACCGCGCCCGCCTCGCCCTCCAGCCCGACGAGCGCGAGCAGCTCGCCCGTCCCGTACGGCCGGGGCCGGTCCGCGGTGCCGTACGGCGCGTAGTACCGGCCGAGATGGGCGAGCAGCTCCCGGACGCGCCACCTGCCGTGGTCGCGCCAGGACTGCAGCACGATGCCCAGCCGCGCCCGCCACGCCTCGTCGCCCTCGTCCGGATCGACGCCCAGCACCCGGACGTCCCCGCCCGAACGCCGCCGGAAGCCTTCCAGGATCTCGATCGTCGTCGACTTGCCCGCTCCGTTGGGCCCGAGCAGCACCAGGACCTCGCCGCGCCGCAGGTGGAGGTCGACACCCCGCAGCACCTCGGTCCGGCCGTACCGCATCCGCAGGCCGCGGGCCTCGATGACGTTTCCCGCCTCTGTCTCCATGCCTTCAAGTTTCTCATTGAAGCTGTACGTTGAAGCTTCACCGCCGAGTCATGCGTCCCCACTGGGGTGCTGCTCCGATAACCTTCAAATGGACGATGAAGGCCGGCAGGAAGGGGACGGGCGGGTGCGGAACGAGGACGCGGCGGGGGAGCGGCTCCGCCCGATCGACCTGGCGCGGATCGCGGGCGTCTCGGCCCAGCAGATCCGCAACTACGCCGACTCGGGCGTGCTCCCCCCGGCGCCGCGGACGCCGTCCGGCTACCGCAGGTTCGGCGCCGGGCACCGGCTCGCCCTGCTGACCTACCGCGCCCTGGCCCGCGGGTACGGCTGGGCCGCCGCCCGCGAGATCATGCAGGCGGTGCACGGCGGCGACGTCCCGGCCGCGCTCGCCCTCGTGGACGCCGCCCACGCCGGCCTGCACGAGCAGCGGCTCGCCCTGGAGGCGACCCGCGAGGCGCTGGAGGCGGTCGCCGGGAAGGAGCCCGAGCCCGCGCCGTCCTCCCGGTCGGTGCTGCGCATCGGCGAGGCCGCGGCCCGCCTCGGGGTGCGCACCTCGGCCCTGCGGGTCTGGGAGGCCGCCGGGCTGATCACGCCCCGCCGCGACCCGGCCACCGGCTACCGCGGCTTCGGCCCCGCCGACGTCCGGGACGCCCAGATGATCAGCATGCTGCGGGCCGGCCGCTACCCGCTGGCCCAGATCCGGCCCATCCTCGACGACCTGCGGCGGGCGGGCAGCACCGGCGCGCTGCGGGAGGCCGTCGCGCGGCGCCGGGACGCCCTGAACGCGCAGGCCCGCGCCATGCTCGAAGGTGCGGGCCTGCTGCACGGCTACCTCGCGGAGGGGTCCGGATCGGACGCCGGCGCCGGCGGCGCCTGATCCCGGTCCGGCTCCAGCGGCGGCGCGCCGACGGCGCAGTGCATCCTGCACTGCGGCTCCGTCTCCTCCGGCGCGGCGCGCAGCACGTCGTCGCCCACCGTGAGGAACGTCAGCACCGCGCCCGCCACCAGCAGCGCCGCGCACAGCGGCATCGCGGTCCGGAACCCGTCGGAGAACACCGCCGGATTCTCGTAGGCGTCGCCGGTCAGCCCCGTCAGGGGCGGGATCGCCGCCACCGCCAGCAGCCCCGCGGCCCGCGCGACCGCGTTGTTGACCCCGCTGGCCACCCCGGCGTGCCGCACGTCCGCGCTCGCCAGCACGGTCGCCGTCAGCGGCGCCACCACCGCCGACAGGCCCAGCCCGAACACGGTCACCGCCGGGAGCACGTCCCGCGCGTACGAGGCGTCCGCCCCGATCCGGCCGATCAGCAGCATCCCGGCCGCCGCGACCAGCAGCCCGGCCGCCATCGGCCGCCGGGGGCCGATCCGCTGGGCGAGCGCGCCCGCCCGCGACGACAGCAGCAGCATCAGCACGGTCACCGGCAGCAGCGCCGTCCCCGCGGCGATCGCCGAGAAGCCCGACACCACCTGCAGATTCAGCACGAGCAGGAAGAACATCACGCCCATCCCGCCGTACACCACGAAGGTCACCACGTTGACGGCCGAGAACTCCCGGGAGGCGAAGACGTCCAGCGGCAGCATCGGCCGCGGCGCCGCCCGCCCGCCGCGCCCGGCCAGGAGCCCGCGGCCCCGGCCCCGGGCGCGCTCCACCCAGACGAACGCCACCGCCGCCGCCAGCCCGAGCGCGGCCGCGGCGCCCACGACCGCCGTGGACGCGGTGGCCTCCGGCGCCTCGGTGAGCGCGTAGGTCGTCCCGGCGAGCGCCAGCGCGGCCAGCACCGCCCCCAGGATGTCGAAGCGGCCGCGCGCCACCGGGTCGAAGCTCTCGGGCACGTGCCGCAGCGCCACGACCACGACCAGCGCGGCCAGCGGCAGGTTGAGCAGGAACACCCAGCGCCAGCCCGCCGCCTCGACCAGCCAGCCGCCGGCGAACGGCCCGATCGCGCCCGCCACCCCGCCGAACCCCGACCAGGCGCCCACCGCGCGCGGCCGGTCGTCGCCCGCGAACGACGCCTGGATGATCGCCAGCGAGCCCGGCGCCAGCAGCGCGCCGCCCACCCCCTGCAGCGCCCGCGCCGCCACCAGCGTCTCGACGTTCTGGGCCGCGCCGCACAGCAGCGACGCCAGCGCGAACCACACCACGCCGATCACGAAGATCCGGCGCCGCCCGAACCGGTCCCCGAGCGAGCCGCCGAGCAGGATGAACCCGGCGAGCGTGAGCGTGTAGGCGTTCACCGTCCACTGCAGGCCGGCCATCCCGGCGTCCAGCTCGCGGGCCAGCCGGGGCAGCGCCACGTTCACCACCGTGGCGTCCAGGGACGCCACGCTGGAGCCGAGCACCGTCGCCAGCAGGATCCAGCGGCCGGGGGCGGTGGCCAGCCGGACCCCGGCCATTAGACGATCAGCTCATCGGCGAAGCACCAGCGCCAGTCCTCGCCCGGCTCGAACGAGCGCGCCACCGGGTGCCCGGTCTCGCGGTAGTGGCCGCCGGCGTGCCTGCCGGCCGAGGAGTCGCAGCAGCCGACGTGCCCGCACGTCAGGCAGAGCCGCAGGTGCACCCAGCGCATGCCGTCCCGCAGGCACTCCTCGCAGCCCTCGGGCGTCCGCGCCGCCGGATCCGCGTCCGGCAGCTCCTTCACATGTTCACAGGTCCCCATGTGGGCCATGGTCGCACGCCGACCCCGGCGGATCACCAGTGGTCGGGGCTGAACGGCTCGTCCTCCGGCCGGGCGGACTCCGACAGCAGCCGCAGATCCGACTCGACCATCATCGTCACCAGCTCCTCGAAGCCGACCTCGGGCTCCCAGCCCAGCTGCGTGCGGGCCTTCTTCGGGTCCGCGCACAGCAGGTCGACCTCGGCCGGCCGGGTGTACTTGGCGTCCAGGACGACGTGGTCCTCCCAGTTCAGCCCCACGGAGCCGAACGCGAACTCCACCAGGTCGCGCACCGACTGCGTCACGCCGGTGCCGATCACGTAGTCCTCGGGGGAGTTCTGCGCCAGCATCATCCGCATCGCCCGCGCGTAGTCGCCGGCGAACCCCCAGTCGCGCCGGGCGTCCAGATTGCCCAGCCGCAGCTCGGTGGCCAGCCCCAGCTTGATCCGGGCCGCGCCCAGCGTCACCTTGCGGGTCACGAACTCGGCCCCGCGGCGCGGCGACTCGTGGTTGAACAGGATCCCGCTGACCGCGAACATCCCGTACGACTCGCGGTAGTTCTGCGTGATGTAGTGCCCGTAGGTCTTGGCCACGCCGTACGGGCTGCGCGGGTGGAACGGCGTCTTCTCGTTCTGCGGCGTCTCGCGGACCATGCCGAACATCTCCGACGAGGACGCCTGGTAGAAGCGGATCTGCTCGCTGCCCGGCGTGCGGGACGGGCTGATGCCCGACACCACCCGGATGGCCTCCAGCGTCCGCAGCACGCCCATGCCGGTCACCTCGGCGGTCAGCTCGGCCTGCTGCCACGACATGGGGACGTAGGAGATGGCGCCGAGGTTGTAGACCTCGTCCGGCCGGACCCGCTCCACCGCCGAGATCAGGCTGCCCTGGTCGAGCAGGTCGCCGGTGGTGATCTGGACGTCGCCGATGTGCTTGCGCAGCCGCGACACGTGCGGGTTCGCCTGACCCCGTACCAGGCCCCAGACCTCATAGCCCTGTTCGAGCAGGTGCTGGGCGAGGTACGAGCCATCCTGCCCGGTGATTCCGGTGATGAGCGCTCGCCTGGACAGCGGATCCTCCATGGCAGTTGGTCAGACGACAAGTCGGACGACGGGGCCACCGCGGGGTCCTCCTCGCGGTGAGTGTGGAACGAGGTTAGCGAGCCCGTGTGCGGGGTGACGAGGGAGGGCGGGGTTAAAACCGAATTTGTTTCGAGTTCACCCACGGCGGGGGCGGCGTGGCGGCCGCGGCCGCGATGTGCCACCGTGTGATCATCATGGCCCGCCCCGCGACCCTGCCGAGGTGCCCGAATGCCGCCCGCTGACACCGGAGCCGTCCCGCTGCGGCTGAACGGCCGCGCGCTCGGCCGGTACGCGATCATGGCGGTGGTGAACCGCACGCCCGACTCGTTCTTCGACCGGGGCGCCACCTACGGCTTCGACGCCGCCCTCGCGGCCGTCGGCCGGGCCGTCGAGGAGGGCGCCGACATCGTCGACATCGGCGGGGTCAAGGCGGGCCCGGGCGACGAGGTCGACGTGACCGAGGAACTGCGCCGGGTGGTGGACCTGGTCGCCGCCGTCCGGGAGCGGCACCCGCGGACCGTGATCAGCGTCGACACCTGGCGGGCCGAGGTGGGCGAGGCGGTCGCCGCCGCCGGGGCCGACCTGCTCAATGACACCTGGGGCGGCCCGGACCCGCGGCTGGCCGAGGTCGCCGCCGCGCACGGCATCGGCCTGGTCTGCGCCCACGCGGGCGGCCTGGACCCGCGCACCCGCCCGCACCGCACCGGTTACGGCGACGTCGTGGCCGACGTCCTCGGGCACGTGGTCGCCGAGGCCGAGCGCGCCGCCGCGCTCGGCGTGCGGCGGGACTCGATCCTGATCGACCCCGCGCACGACTTCGGCAAGAACACCCGGCACTCGCTGGAGATCACCCGCCGGCTGGCGGAGCTGTCCGGCACCGGCTGGCCGGTCCTGGTGGCGGTGTCGAACAAGGACTTCATCGGCGAGACCCTCGGCCAGCCCGTCGAGAAGCGCGGCGTCGGCACGATGGCCGTGCTCGGCGTCTCCGCCTGGCTGGGCGCCCGGGTGTTCCGCGTGCACGACGTGGCCGGCGCCCGCCGCGCCCTGGCCGCGGTGTCCGCCCTCGCCCCCTGAGCGCCGCCGCGCGCGGCTCAGCGGGCCGCCTCGGCCCCGGCCTCGGCCTCCCGGCGGCGGGCCCGGTACGCCGCCACATGCATGCGGTTGCCGCAGGTGCGGCTGTCGCAGTAGCGGCGGCAGCGGTTGCGCGACAGGTCCACCAGCACCCGCGAGCAGCCGGGGGCCTCGCACGTGCGCAGCCGGTCCAGCTCGCCCGCCGCCACCACGTACGCCAGCGCCATCCCGCAGTCGGCCGCCAGGTGCTCGCTCATGGGCGCGCCCGGGGCGTGGAAGTGGACGTGCCAGTCGTACCCGTCGTGGTCGGTCAGCCGCGGGGTGGCCCGCACCGCGCCGATGATCTCGTTGACCAGCCGGACCGCGGCCGCGGTGCCGGCGGCGCCGAACACCGCCCGGAACCGTCCCCGCAGCTCGCGGAACTCCGCCAGGTCGCGCCCGGTCACCTCGCGCACGTCGCTGAAGCGGTGCCGGTCCAGGAACGCGCGCAGCGCGTCCGTGCCGCCGAGCCCCTCGGTCCCGGCCGCCTCCGGCGCGGTGTTGATCAGGTCGACGACGATGGCGAGCGCGTGCTCGGTGTCATGAGTGAAGATCACGATGACTCCAGACTGGGACCGGGGCGGCCGGGCCCGCGGCGCCGGCGGCCGGTTCCGGGGGCGCTCTCACCCTATGCCGGACCGGGCCGGCGCCGGCCGCGGTCAGCGCGAGTAGTGCGGGTCGGCCACCACCGGGTAGTAGGAGCCCTCGTGCTGGACGCGCATGGTCACGACCTGCCCGGCCAGCGAGTAGTCGGCCTTCACCTGCCGGTACATCGAGTCGCACGCCCAGGGGTTGTAGAGCCGGCCGACGGTGGCGCCGTACCGCAGGTGGACGACGTCGTACCCGCCGGACGGCATGCTCTCCAGCGCCAGCCCGTCGGCCAGCGACAGCGGGAAGCGGAACTCGGTCGGCGCGTCCGGCCCGTGGATCACCGTCAGCAGCCGCACGCCGCCGGTGGTGGTCTGCGCGACGATGTCGGTGTCGACGTCCACGCCCACGAAGACCCGCAGCGCCGGCCGCAGGATCTGCCCGACCGTGTCGGCGGCCGTGACGTCGATCCCGATGTGGATCCGCTGGCCGTCCTTGGTCGGGACCCACACGCCGTCGCGGGCGCGCTGGCCCCATCCCACGTCCGGGTTCTCCAGCTCCTGGGGCTCGTTCCTGCCCCGGGCGACGAGAACCCGGGAAACGGCGTTCATCGCCGCGGCAGCCCCGTCCTGTGCATGCCTCATGGCGGGCAGGCCCCCTAGCCTTCTTCTTCCATCCATCACGTAGGTGACGACGCACTGATCTGGGTCTATCACGGGGAGGCGCGGCGGGACGCGCGTTACCCGGCGCCCGCTCGCCACAAGCCGTTCACCCCGTGCGACGTTGGACCTTACACCACCCCGAATTCCGCCGACCGCGGCGCTGTGACCAGGAGGATCGCCGCCCGGCCGCCGGTCCGGCCGGGCGCGGGCCGCCCCCGGCCGCGGCCCGCGCCGGAAAAACCCTTTGCCGCCGATCATGAACCCGCGCATCCTTATGTGCATCGAAGAGAACGAAAGCGCAGAGGGGTGAGCCACCGGTTAGGCGGCTGGTCTCCAAAACCAGCGGAAAGTAGGTTCGACTCCTACCGCCCCTGCGATGTGACCAAAGGGCTTGTGGTGTAAAGGCAACACATCTGTTTTGCACGCAGACGATCAGGGTTCGAGTCCCTGCGGGTCCACCGGCCGGTCCGCGCCGCTCGCCGCCTTCTCGGGTGGCGGCGGACGGCGCGGACCGGAACGGGCCCGGCGGAAAGGCCGGGCCTCGCCGTAGAGGCCTTTTCGGTGAGGCGCCGGACTTCCAATCCGGCGAACCGGGTTCGATTCCCGGCTACGGCTCCGCCCGCGGGCCCGGAGGGTTGGCCGAACGGGAAGGCAGCAGTTTCGAAAACTGTCGTTGAGGTGACACTCATAGGGGTTCGAATCCCTTACCCTCCGCTTCCGCCCTCGTCCCGGCCCGCGCGCCCGGAGAGGGCACGCCGCCCCCGGTCCCGCAATGGGCCGGGGGCGGCGCCGCGTGCGGCGGGGCCGTGCGCGCCGGTCAGCCGGCCAGCGCCGGCGCCAGAGCGTGACCGGAAGCGGCCTTCAGGTCGTCGAGCACCTCGCCGAGCCGGTCGAGCCCCGCGGCGATCCAGGGCAGCGCCACCGGATCCGGGGCCGCCAGCGCGGCCAGCCGCCGCTCGTCGGTCTCCCCGTACAGCAGGCTCGTGGCCACCCGCACGCGCAGCGCCCGCTCCGGCTCGCCGAACGCGGCGGCGGGCAGCACGCCCACTCCGTAGCGTTCCAGCAGCAGCCCGGTCAGCTCCGCGCCCGTCCGGACGCCGTGCGCCTCGCGCAGGTGGTCGCGGAACGGATCCAGGTCCGGGTAGGTGTAGAAGGCCGCCTCGGGCGGGGCCACCCGCGCGCCGGCCGCGGCGAAGCGGTCCGCCACCGCGGCGGTGACCGCCGCGTGCAGCGCGCGGGAGCGGTCGACGTGCTCCACCAGCTCCGCCGGCTCACCGAACGCGTACGCGGCCGCGTGCTGCATCGGGGCCGGGGCGCTGGACCACAGCTCGCTGGCGATCCCCAGCAGCCGGGCGCGCAGCTCGTGGCCGAACGGGGCGTCCGGCAGCCGCGCGACCCCGATCCGCCAGCCGCCGGCGGCCAGGCTCTTGCTCAGCGCGGTCGTCACCACGGTCCGCTCCGGCGCGTACTCGGCCGGGCTCGTGACCGTCCGGGCCGGGTCGTGCACCAGATCGCGGTAGATCTCGTCCGAGATGATCACCAGGTCGTGCTCGCGGGCCACCGCGCACAGCCGCCGCACGGTGCCGGCCGAGGCCAGCGTCCCGGTGGGGTTGTCGGGCAGCGTCACCACCACGGCCCGGATCGTGCGGCCCTGGGCGCGGGCGCGGACCACGGCGTCGGCGAGCAGCGCGGGGTTGGGCACGCCGCCCTCGCCGGGCGGGGTGGCGATCGGGACGGACCCCGCGCCGGTCAGCGTCGCCTGCGCCGCGTACGACACCCAGCTCGGCGCCGGGATGGCGATCTCGCCCCCGATCGCCATCATCAGCGCGTACAGCAGCGGCTTGCTGCCGGGACCGGACACGATCAGGTCGGGATCGGTGGCCAGGCCGCGGCGGTACCAGTAGCCGGCGGCGGCGGCGCGCAGGGCCGCCGAGCCCGCGACCGGGCCGTAGGCGCCCTGGTCCGCCGCGGCGGCGAGCTCACGGGTGAGGGCCGGGTGGATGGGGATCCCCGCCTCGCCGAAGCCGAGCGGGAGCACCCGCCGGCCCTCGCGTCTTCTACGGGCGATGGCCTCGTTGATCGCAAGGGTGGGCGAGAGCGGGACCGGCCGGGCGGACGGATCGAGGGCAGGCATGGCGAACTCCAGGCATGGCGAAGAAGGTTGTCGTGAAAAGCGAAGAAACCCCTGGACAAGGGGCGAATCCCCGTAAGTGACCCGGCCGGGCTCTCTTGCATCCTTACCCACACCGAGCATCATCACCAGCGAGTCTCATCGATGGTGACCGTAAGATGCTGTGATGCTGGAGCTACGCCGCCTGCGCCTGCTGGCCGAGTTCGCCCGCCGCGGCAGCATCGCCGCGACCGCCGCGTCCCTCGGGTACACCCCCTCGGCCGTCTCCCAGCAGCTGGCCGCGCTGGAGCGCGAGGCCCGGGTCGCGCTGCTGGACCGTACGGCCCGCAGCGCCGAGCTGACCGACGCCGGACGCCGGCTGGCCGAGCGCGCCGAGGAGATCCTCGTCCTGGTCGAGGCGGCCGAGACGGAGCTGTCCACCCAGGCCGGCACCCCGTCCGGCCGGGTGGTCGTCACCGCGTTCCCCACCGCGGCGGTGGCGTTCGCGCCCGCGCTGGCGCACAGCCTCCGCGACCATCCGGAGCTGACGTTCGTGCTGCGCCAGACCCGCCTCGGGGACGGCATGCACCAGGTGCGGAGCGGGGAGGTCGACATCGCGCTCGTCGACGACTGGACCGGCAAGCTCCCCGGCCAGGCCCCCGCCGCGCTGAAGTTCTTCCACCTGCGGCGCGACCCGCTCGTGCTGGCCGTGCCCGCCGGGCACCCCATGGCCGACCCCGCCCGGCCGGTGGACCTGCAGCGCCTCCGGGACGAGCCGTGGATGGCCGCCCCGCCCGGCGAGCCGTCCCGCCAGGCGCTGGAGCGGCTGCTGGACACCGTGGGCGGCGCCCGGGCCGTCCCCTGGGAGTTCGAGGGACTGCACACGATCCTGAGCCTGGTGGCCCGCGGCATCGGCATCACCGCGATCCCCGCCCTGGCCCTGGCCGCCGGCGACCAGGGCGTGGTGGTACGGCGCATCCCGGACGCCGCCCCGGCCCGCGAGGTGTACGCCGTCACGCGGGCCGCGAGCGTCCGCAGGCCGTCAGTCGCGGTGACCCTGCGCGCCCTGTACGCGGCGGCCGGCGAGGTCCAGCCCGACCCGCCGGAGGGATGAGCGCCCGGCCGGGGGCGCGGCGCGGGGGGCGTGGCGCGGGAGTTCGGCGCTGGCCGGTTGCGGCCCCGGGGCGCACTTTCCGCCTCCGCCGCCCGAACCAAGCGATGAGACCACTTTCGCCCCTGCCGTCCGATCATCACGTACCTTGGAGCGGACCCCCGCTCCCCGCTCTGGAGAACCCCCGCCCATGAATCGCGTCCCGCACCCGGGTTTCGAGCTGCCGCGGCTGACCGCCCTGCTGCGGCACGCGCTGCCGCGGTTCGTCGAGGGCGTGATCGCCCCGGTGGCGGTGTTCTACGCGGCGTTCGCGCTGCTGGGGCTGAACGGCGCGCTGGTCGCCGCCGTCACCTGGGTGTACGGCGGGATCATCTGGCGGTACGTGCGCGGCCACGGCGTCCCGGCGATGCTCATGCTGGCCGCGCTGGGCGTCACCGTGCGGGCCGTGCTCGCCGCCTACACCGGCAGCCCGGTCGTCTACTTCCTCCAGCCGACGCTGGGCACGCTCATGGTCAGCGTGGCGTTCCTGGCCTCGGTGCCGCTCGGGCGGCCGCTGGCGCAGAAGATGGCCACCGACATGGTCCCGATGCCGGAGGCGTTCCTGCGGCACGAGCGGGTCCGCCAGTTCTTCCTGCGCATCTCGCTGCTGTGGTCGATGGTCTTCCTGGCCAACGCCGTGTTCAGCCTCTACATGCTGCTGAACGAGTCGATCGGCACGTTCCTGTGGGTGCGCACCTCCGTGGTGGCCCTGCTGGGCGCGGGCGCCGCGGCGGTCTCGGTGCTGGGGTTCCGGCGCTGCCTGCGGCATGTGAACGGCGAGCCCTCCGCGGCCCAGTCGATGACCTAGATAGTCCAGTTTTGTCCTATCCGTCCCGCGGGTTTCGGACGCCGCCGAGATTGCGATGCGATCAAGGCAACTTTTCCGGCTTACCTACCGTCACACCAAGTCAGATAGATTCACAGTGCACGGGGTAAACCAGGGGTTTTGGGAGAATCAGTGGGACTTAAGGGTCGTTTCGGGCTTGTGGTCAGCGGCGGCGCCGGGGTCGTCCTGGTCCTCACCGCCGCGGGCTGCGGCGGCGGTGGCGACGAGCAGGGCGCGCTGGCGTCGGGGGAGTCGAAGGTGGCGACGATCACCCCCGCGAACGGCACCAAGTCGGTCAAGCCCGACGGGCCGATCGAGGTGCGGGCCGCCGAGGGCACCCTGCAGAACGTCACCGTCCAGGGCCAGGGCGCCACGATCACCGGGAAGATGTCCGGCGACAAGAAGAGCTGGAAGTCCGACCGCACGCTCACCCCGGGCACGTCCTACACCGTCACGGCCCAGTCCAGCCATGACGGGAAGACGGCGACCGCGACGAGCCAGTTCACGACACTGAAGCCGGCGAAGACGCTCTCGGTGCTGGACGTGACGCCCAACGTCGAGGGGGAGAAGGTCGGCATCGGCATGCCGATCATCGTCCGCTTCAACCGGGCCGTGACCGACCGGGCCGCGGTGGAGCGGGCGCTGCAGGTCACCCCCGAGAAGCCGGTGGAGGGCGCCTGGCGGTGGATCGACTCCACGCAGGTGATCTACCGGACCGCGACGTACTGGCAGCCGCACCAGAAGGTGAGCTTCAACGCCAAGCTCGCCGGGATCAACGCGGGCTCCGGGGTGTACGGCGCCAAGGACATCAACGAGACGATCACGATCGGCGCCGCGCAGGTCACCAAGGGCAACATCTCCAAGCACCACATGACGGTGACCCGGGACGGCAAGAAGCTGCGCCGGATCCCGTTCAGCGCCGGCAACGGCACCACCCGCGAGTACACCACCACCAGCGGGATCCACCTGACCATGGGCAAGGAGAACCCGGTGACGATGGTGTCGCCGGGGCGCAAGCCGGGCGACCCCGGCTACTACAAGACCGTGGTCAACCACGGCGTGCGCTTCTCCAACAGCGGCGAGTACACCCACGCGATGGCGTCCACGGTCGGCGTGCAGGGCAGCGCCAACGTCAGCCACGGCTGCCTGAACCTCAGCCCGGCCAACGCCAAGTGGTACTACGACATCATGCAGCGCGGCGACATCCTGGAGCTGACCGGCAGCGACCGCGAGGTCGAGTGGAACAACGGCTGGAGCTACTGGCAGCTGTCGTTCGCCAGCTGGAAGAAGGGCAGCGCCCTCTCCTGATCCCGCCTCCCGCGGCGCCCGCACCGGGCGCCGCGGGACCGCGTGCAACGCTTTGATCTCGGCGCCCGGCAAAACTCCGGGTCAACGTATGGTCACGAACTTTTGTCGCTAATGTCGCACTGTTATCGGCGGGGTTCGGGAGGTCAACGGTGCAGCGGAGGCTATCCGCAGGGGTTCGCGCGAGCGCGGGGGTGACGGGGGCCGTACTGCTCCTGACCACGGCCTGCGCCGGCGGGGACGACGGCGACGGGGTCACGGTCGGCGGCAAGGGACAGGCCGGGGCGCCCCAGGTCACCGTCTCGCCCGGGAACGGCGCGGCCAAGGCCCGGCCCGACACCGGCGTCACGGTCACCGTCGGCGGCGGGGTGATCGAGCAGGTCACCGTCACCCGCAAGGGCAGGCCCGTCGAGGGTACCCTCTCGCCGGACAGGACCGCATGGAAGTCGCGGACGCTGCGGCCCGGCTCGCAGTACCAGGTGACCGCGACCGCCAAGAGCCCGCAGGGCAAGACCACCACGGTCAACAGCACGTTCACCACCCTGAAGACCTCCCAGCCGCTCACCGTCACCGACATCACGCCCACCGCGGGCGAGAAGGTCGGCGTCGGCATGCCGATCATGGTCACGTTCAACCGGCCGGTGCAGGACAAGAAGGCGGTCGAGCGCGCGCTGCGGGTGAAGTCGACCAAGCCCGCCACCGGCGCGTGGTTCTGGCCCAGCGCCACCCAGGTCATCTTCCGGACCAAGAACGGCGAGTACTGGCAGCCCAACCAGCAGGTCACCCTCACCGCCAAGCTGAGCGGGGTGCGCGCGAGCGCCCGCAGCTACGGGCTGAACGACGTCACCCGCCGCTTCACGATCGGCGACTCGCACATCGTCACCGCCAGCACCAAGACCAAGCGGCTGGTCGCCAAGCAGAACGGCGTGAAGGTCAAGAGCTGGCCGATCAGCGCCGGCAAGGGCGGCCGGGTCGTCAACGGCGTCGACACGTTCCTCACCACCAGCGGCGTCCACCTGACCATGGGCAAGGAGAATCCGGCGATCATGACGTCGGAGTGGATGGGCGTCGATCCGAAGGACAAGAAGAACGGCGGCTACAAGGAGGTCATCCCGTGGGCGGTGCGGATCTCCAACAGCGGCGAGTACGTGCACGCGATGGCCGCGACCGTCTGGGCCCAGGGCCGGCAGAACGTCAGCCACGGCTGCCTGAACTCCCCGCCCGCCGCCGCCAAGTGGTTCTACAACTGGTCCTACCGCGGTGACGTGGTGGTCATCACCGGCAGCAAGCGCGGCCTGGACTGGAACAACGGCTGGAGCTACTACCAGATGTCCTGGGACCGCTGGGTGAAGGGCGGCGCGCTCGACCGGACGGTGACCACCGGCTGACCCGGCGCATACCCCCGCCCGCCCCGCCCCTTCCGGGCCGTGACCCCGGCTTGAAGGACCGTCCGAACGGCCACATCGGGCCTGATCTTCCCCGTTGTAACCGCCCGTATCCGGGCAGAAGGGGGGAGACAGGGAGCCTTCCTGAAAGAGCGGGGAACCGATGGCGGACGCACCCGGGGACCGGCACGCCCAGAAGAAGCGGCGGCCATGGCGGAAACGGCTGCGGCCGAAGAGGATCAAGCGGCTGGCGAAGCTGCGGGTGCACCGGGCCGCGCGCTCGTCGGTGCTGGTGGCCGCCCGCGCCGCGGCGGCCGCCCGCCGGCCGCCGCGCCGCCGCCGGCCGCGGGTGACCATCCTGCTCCAGCACGCCTACGGGGCCGGCGGGACCATCCGCACCGTGCTCAACCTCAGCGGCCACCTGGCCCGCGAGCACGACGTCGAGATCCTCAGCGTGGTCCGGCACCGCGAGGCGCCGTTCTTCGCGTTCCCGCCCGGCGTCCGGGTACGGGACGCCGACGACGCGACCGCGCCGCCGCGGGGGCGGCTGGCCCGGCGGCTGGCGCGGCTGCCGAGCGTGCTGACGCCGGTCGACGACTCCTCGTTCAAGGGCATGAACCTCTGGACCGACCTGCGGCTGCTGCGGGCGCTGCTCGCCGACCCGCCGGACGTGCTGATCGGCACCCGGCCGTCGCTGAACCTGCTCGCCGCCGAGATCGCGCCCCGGAACGTGGTGACGATCGGGCAGGACCACATGAACCTCGGGTCGTACAAGCCGGGCCTGCGCCGCGAGATCCGCCGCTCGTACCGCAGGCTGACCGCGCTCTCCGTGCTGACCGAGCGGTCCCTGGCCGACTTCCGGAACGAGCTGGCCGGGTCCCGGACCAGGATCGTCCGGATCCCCAACGCGGTGCCGGAGATGCCCGGGGGCCCGTCCACCCGCGAGCACCGGGTCGTGCTGGCCGCCGGGCGGCTCACCCGGCAGAAGGGCTTCGACCTGCTGCTGGAGGCGTACGAGCCGGTGGCCGCCGCCCATCCGGACTGGAAGCTGGTGATCTTCGGCGGCGGGCCCAAGCGGGACCGGCTGCTGAAGACGATCGCCGACCGCGGGCTGGAGGGCCGGGTCGTGCTGCGCGCCCGCACGTCCGACCTGCCGGGGGAGATGGAGCGCGCCGCGGTGTACGTGCTGCCCTCGCGCTACGAGGGCATGCCGATGGTGGTCCTGGAGGCGATGGGCAAGGGGCTGCCGGTGGTGGCCTTCGACTGCCCCACCGGCCCCGGCGAGATGATCCGGGACGGCGAGGACGGCCTGCTGGTGCCCCGCGAGGACGTCGCCGGGCTCACCGCGGCGCTGCGCCGGGTGATCGAGGACCGCGATCTGCGGGACCGGATGGGGGAGCGGGCGCTGGTCTCGTCCCGCGCGTTCCACCTCGACCGTATCGGCCCGCAGTGGCTCCTCCTGCTGGACGAACTGCTCCCGGGGGCGGGCACGCAGCCGCCGCACGCCCGGCACGCCCCAGCACCCCCAGAGCACCGAGCCGAACGCCGCACACCCGCCTGACCACCGCGCCTCAGCGCGTGCCGGGCCTCAGGATGGGTCGGGCCTCAGCCTGGGCCGGTGCTCCGGGGGTGCCGGGGCTCAGCGCGTGCCGGGGCTCAGGATGGGCTGGGCCTCAGCGTGAGCAGGGCCTCAGCGTGAGCCGGGGCAGCATGGGCCGGGGCTCAGCGTGAGCCGGGGCTTGCGCTGGCTAGTAGTTTCGCGCAGGCCTTGAGGGCGCGCTGGGCCTTGACGGGGTCCTGCTCGGGTGGCGGCGTCCGTCCCGTCCCGGCGTCGGGGACGTCGACCCCGTGCTGCCGCATGCACCGGGCGAAGGCGTTGTAGACCTTCGTCGGCCGGGTCGTCGGCGGCGCGGAACGGTCGCCGCCACCGCTCTTCAGGGCGGGCGAGGGCGCCGCCCGCGTCCCGCTGCTGGTGGCGGACACCGGCGGCTGCGCGGACGGGGCCTCGTCCCCCTGCCCGCCGCCGTCGTCTCCGCAGGCGGTGGCCAGGGCGAGCACCGGGACCAGTGCCGCCACCGCGAGCCGCGCGCGCATCGGCCGCATGCTCAACCTCTTTTCGTCGGGGCAGTCGCCATCGTGCGTGCCCGCACGGGCCCGGGACTACTAAGCGGCCGGTGATTTCGGCCGCCCGGAGTTAGCAGCCCGGCATGAACGCTCCCACTGACCGGGAGCGTGGATCTTGGGACGGGCCGCCGTCGCTACCGTCGGCCGCATGACACGCATCATCGCGGTGAGCGGCGCGGCCTCCGGCATCGGCGCGGCCCTGGCGGAGGCGCTGCGGTCCGGCGGGGACCGGGTGATCGGCGTCGATCTCAAGAACACCGAGGTCACCGCCGACCTGTCGGTCCCGGAGGGCCGCGAGGCGGCCGTGCGCGGCGTGCTCGACGCGGCCGGCGGCCGGCTCGACGCCGTCGTCGCCTGCGCCGGCGTCTCCGCGCCCGACCCGGTCACGATCAAGGTGAACTACTACGGCGTGGTCGGGCTCCTGGAGGGCCTGCGCCCGGCGCTCGCCGCGGCGCCCGCGCCGCGCGCGGCCGTGGTCGGCTCGATCTCCGGCACGCAGCCGCTGGACCCGGCCGTGGTCGCCGCCTGCCTGGAGGGCACCGAGGACGAGGCGGTACGGCTCGCCGAGGAGGCCGTGGCCCGGCGCCACGGCGGCCTGCTCTACCCGTCGTCCAAGTCGGCGCTGGCGCGCTGGATGCGCGCCGCCGCGGTGTCGCCGGAGTGGGCGGGGGCGGGCATCCCGCTGAACGCGGTCGCGCCCGGCGTGGTGCTGACGGCGATGACCGCCCCGCTGTTCGAGGACCCGGCGATGGTCAAGGTCATGAACGAGGCCGTCCCGATGCCGCTGAACGGCCACGCCGGCCCCGAGGTGATCGCCGATGCGCTGCGCTGGCTGGTGAGCCCAGGCAACAGCCACATGGCGGGGCAGGTCATCTACGTGGACGGCGGTGCCGAGGCCACCCTGCGCGGTCCCGAAGACTACTGAGGACCGCCGGCGGCTACCGGCCGCGCATGTCCGCCGCGGCGGTCCGCGCCGCCGCCCGCACGTCGAGCAGGAACCGCGCCCAGCCCCGGCCCCGCCCGCGCAGGGCGCGGCCGGGGCCGGCGGGCGCG
>NZ_JBEZWH010000095.1:0-23475 GCF_040703975.1 Spirillospora sp. NPDC029432 | reverse complement strand
CCATGGTGATCGGGCAGGTCAACTTCTTCATCCCGCTGGCCCTCATCGGCCGGCCGCTCCCGGGCGTCTCGCCGTCCGAGCAGTGGCGCACGGCCACCGCCGAGTAACCCCCGCGAACCTTTTCCCCAAATGCCGGGTCCCGGGACGGACCCCTCCCCGAATCCCCGTCCCGGGACCCCGCCACGGCCCCTCTCTTTTCTGAATTCCCCACACTCTGTTTCCCGCCCGGAATCGATGCGCGTGACCACGCCCGCGCCCGAACGGATTCCGGATCTGGCGGGTCCCCTCACCGAAAGAAAACGGTCATGACGTATGCCTCCAGGCGGGGGTTCGCGCTCGCGCTGCTCGCCGCCACCCAGTTCGTCCTGGTGCTGGACGCCTCGATCGTCGGAGTGGCGATGCCGTCGATCGGCGCCGACCTGAAGTTCGCCCCCGACGACCTGTCCTGGGTCGCCAACGCCTACACCCTCACCTTCGGCGGCCTCCTGCTGCTCGGCGGCCGCGCCGCCGACCTGGTGGGCCGCCGCCGGATGTTCGTCCTCGGGATGGCGCTGTTCACGGCCGCCTCCCTGGCCGGGAGCCTGGCGGCCGGCCCCGCGACGCTGGTGGCCGCCCGCGCCGCCCAGGGCGTCGGCGCGGCCCTGGTGTCCCCGGCCGCCCTCTCGCTGATCATGACGATCTTCCCGGCGGGCCCCGAACGCAACAAGGCGATGGGCGTGTTCGGCGCGGTCGCCGGTGCCGGCGGCGCGGCGGGATCGATCCTGGGCGGCATGCTGACCCAGTGGCTGGGCTGGCAGGCCACCCTGTACGTCAACGTCCCGATCGGGCTGGCCGCGATCGCGCTGGCCCCGCGGCTGCTGCCGGAGGCGTCCGACCGTACCGCCCGCGGGTTCGACCTGCCCGGAGCGCTGACCGCGACCGGCGGGCTGGCGCTGCTCGTCTACACCCTGGTCGAGGCCGACGGCGCCGGCTGGACGTCGCCGAACACCCTCGGCCTGGGCGCGCTCGCCCTGGCGCTGATCGGGCTGTTCTTCCTCATCGAGGCGCGCACCGCGCACCCGCTGGTCCCCCTCCAGATCTTCCGGCGGCCCGTTCTGCGCGGTTCCAACCTGGCCGCGGTGCTCACGTTGATGGCGATGGCCCCGCTGTTCTTCTACCTGACCTTCTACATGCAGCAGGTGCTCGGGTTCGGCCCCGTCCGGGCCGGGCTGGCGCAACTGCCGCTGGCGCTGGCCATCGCCGTCACCGCCGGCGCGGCGGGCTCCCTCATCGCCCGGCTCGGCCTGCGGACGGCGATGGCGGCGGGACTGGCGGTCACCGCGGCCGGACTGGCCTGGTTCTCCCGCATGTCCCCGGACGGCGGCTTCCTCACCGACGTCCTCGGCCCCACCCTGGTCATCGGTGTCGGCGCCGGGCTGGCGTTCGTCACCACCACGGTCGGCGCGACCTCCGCCGCCAGCCCCGAACAGGCGGGCCTCGCCTCCGGGCTGTTCAACACCGCCCAGCAGGTCGGTGGCTCGATCGGCCTGGCCGCCGTGGTCGCGATCTCCACCGCCCGCACCGCCGGCGCCCTCGCCGACGGCGAACGCGTCATGACCGCGGCCCTTACCGACGGCTACCGCGCGGGCATGCTCGCCGCCGCCGGAATCGCCTTGGCCGCCGCCCTACTCGCCGCAGCGTTCGTCCCCCGCCGCAACGCGGCCCCCGTCTCCGACACCGCTACGGACCAGACCCTCGCGGCCTGACCCACCGCAAGAGGGGAGCGTTGACGGCCTCCCCAGCTCATGCTCACGGCCGCCGCCCTCGTCACGGACCCGGCCGCCGAGACCTCGCGGCCCGTCCCCACCACCACAAGTAGGAGCCACCATGACCTCCCGTAAGCCCGCGCTCACGGCCGCCGCCGCTGTCGCCACCGCCGCCTCCCTGACCGTGGCGACGCCCGCCGCCGCCGATACCCGTACCACCTGGAACGGCGCCTGGACGGCGGCGGCCATGAAGCCGTCCGGGGCACCCTGGTTCGGCACCTGGGCCGAGCAGGGCTTCACCGACCAGTCGGTCCGGCAGATCGTCCGCGTCAACGCCGGCGGAGCCAAGATCCGCATCCGGCTGTCCAACGCCCACGGCACCACGCCCCTGCGCCTCACCGCCGCCAGCGTCGGCCGCACCGCCACCGGCGCGGCCGTCCGGCCGGGCACGATCCGTCCGCTGCGCTTCGACGGCTCCCCGTCCACCACCGTCCCCGCGCGGGGACGGGCCGTCAGCGACCCGGTCGCCCTGCCCACCGAGCCCCGCGAACGACTCACGATCACGCTGTACTTCCGTGGCGCCACCGGACCGGCCACCTACCACCAGCTGTCGATGACCACCACGTACCGCGCCACCGGCGACCACCACCGCGACCCGGCCGCCACCGCCTACACCGACAGGATCGAGCCCGGTTTCGGGTCCTGGTACTACCTGGAGGGCGTCGAGACCTCCGGCGGGCGCCCGCGGCCCCGCGCCGTCGCCGCGTTCGGCGACTCGATCACCGACGGGTTCGGCGCGACCGTCGACGGCGACGACCGCTACCCCGACGCGCTGGCCCGGCGCCTGCTCGCCGCCGGCCGTCCCCATCCGGTCCTGAACGCCGGCATCGGTTCCAACAAGCTCCTGACCGACTCGGCCTGCGGCGGCGACGCCGGGATCTCCCGGTTCGCCCGCGACGTCCTCGACCAGCCCCGCCTCGGCGCCGCGATCGTCCTGATCGGCATCAACGACATCCAGCTGCGCGATGACCGGATGTGCGGCGTCGACCGCGAAGACCCGCCGGTCACCGCGCAGCGGCTGATCGACGGCTACCGCGCCCTGATCCGCCTTGCCCACGCCCGCAACGTCGAGATCATCGGCGGCACGCTCACCCCGTACCGCGATTCGGCCGGCTGGTCCGCCGCCGGCGAGCGGATCCGCCTGCAGGTCAACCACTGGATCCGTACCAGCGGTGAGTACGACGCCGTCGCCGACTTCGACCGGGCACTCGACCCCACCGGCACCGGCCGCATCCCCGAACCCCTGCACATGGGCGACCACATCCACCCCAGCCCCGCCGGCTACCAGGCCATGGCCGATGCCATCACCCTGCCCACCCTGAAGCGGTGACGCAGGGACCCTCCCGAACCGCGACCGAGCCTGACCGCTACGCAGCGGCCAGGCTCGGTCGGCGTCCAGAGAATTCCGGCGGATCATGCCGGGCGGAGGGCGAAGACGCCCCAGCCCAGGTAGCGGCGGTTGTACGCGAGGTACGAGCTGCGCGATCTCGCGGCGAAGTCGCGCATGGCGGGGGCTTCCGGGTCGTCCGGGTTGGCCTTGAGCCATTCGCGGATCGTCCACCACTGGGAGGCGACATAGCGGTCCCAGCTGTCGGGGTCGGCCAGGACCATCTCCACCAGTTCGAGCCCGGCGGCCTCGAAGCGTTCCAGCGTGCCGTGGAGGGACGCGAAGTCGCCGGGGGAGAAGCCGAACGCCTCGTACGCCTCCTGCGGCGGCTCCTCGATCCAGTACGGTTCGCCGATCAGGAGCAGGCCGCCGGGAACGAGGGCGTCCCGCATGAGGCCGATCGTTCCGGCCAGGCCGCCGCCGATCCAGGTCGCACCCAGGCAGGCGACCGCCTCGTACCGTTCCGGGGCGCGGTACGAGCCGGCGTCGCCCCGCTCGAACGTGACCCGGCCGGCGACGTCCAGTTCGGCCGCGCGCTCCCGTGCGGCGGCCAGGAACACCTCGCTCAGGTCCACGCCGTGGCCGGACGATCCGTACTCGGCGGCCCAGCGGCACAGCATCTCGCCCTTTCCGCAGGCCAGGTCAAGGATTCGGGTGCCGGAGCCGATCCGGCTCACCTGGCCGAGGAGCAGCAGTTTCTCCTCGGTGAACGGGTTGAGGATGCGATGGCCGGCTTCGGCGATCTCGTGGTGGCGCAGCATGTCACGACTCTGGCAGGTGGGGAGATGCCATGATCCGGCAGGGGGCGGGCGCGGCGCGATCCCTTTTCGTCGGGCCTGGGCCTGTCCCGTCAGGTGAGCAGGAGGCTCCGGGCCTCGGCGAGCAGGTCGACCTGGGTTCGCCAGTCGCCGCCCGAGAGGCCGATGATCGCGTGCTCGGCCCCGGCGTCGCGGTACGCGGCCAGCTTCCCGGCGGCCTCCTCCGGACGCCCGGTCAGCGGGATGTCGAGGACCTCGTCCAGCGGACGGCCGTAGGCGCCGCTGATGCCCGCCGCGATGTCTTCCCGGGACGGGACGTCCGGCCCCGTGCCGAGCGCAGCCGCGCCGCCGATCGCGATCACGGGCGCGGGACGGCCGTGCTCGGCGGCCAGCCCGGCGAGCCGGGTCCGGCCCTCGGCGACCTCGCGCGGCGAGATCAGGGACGGGAACCAGCCGTCGCCCAGCCGCGCGGCCCGGCGGATCGCGACGGGGGACGCGTTGCCGACCCAGACCGGCGGCATCACCGTGGCCGGCGCCAGCTCGACCGACGGCTCACCGGGCTCGTCCGGGAGGCGGACGCTCTCGCCCGCCAGGAGGCGGGGCAGCAGTGCAAGGGCCGTGTCCGTACGGGCACCGCGCTCCTTGTACGGGACTCCGGCCGCCGCCCACTGCTCCGGGCCACCGCCCGAACCCACACCCAGGACGAGGCGTTCGCCCGACACGTACTGGAGGGTCGCGATCTGCTTGGCGGCCCAGACCGCCGGCCGGATCGCGGGAATGTACACGCTCGTGCCGATCCTGACCCGCGACGTCGCCGCGGCGGCCGTGGCCAGCGCGATGGACGACTCCAGCACCGGCCCGCCGACCGCCAGATGATCGCCGTGCCACACGCCGTCCAGGCCGGCGTCCTCGACGTGCCGCGCGGCCTCCCGCAGGTCGATCCCTTGCTGCCGCTGGACGGCGATGCCGGGCAGGATGACGCCGATCTCGAATCTCTTCATGATCGAAGCGTGCAAGGTCAAGTTAGGTTGATGTCAACGCCCGTCAGTCAGGGGCGCGGAGCTTGGCGGCCACCCGGAAGTCGATGTGGACATCGCGATAGACGGTGCCCGGCTCGACCTGGTCAGGCAGGTTCGTACGGGTACTGCCGGACGCGGATTCGCCTTCAGGCTCGGCCCTGTGGGTGACGTCCACGTCCGGGACCTCATGGAAGACCAGCTCCTCGGCCCGTACCGTCGCGGTGATCTCCACGTCCGGGCGCTCGGGGCGTTCCGGCTTCACCATGCGCGGGTCACTCCTTCGTCATCCGCTTGAGGAGCCTCCCGACGGCGTCCACGCCGTCCCGTCCGGCACGCAGCGACTTGCGCCCCAGCAGGGCCGCGGCCTCGGCCGCGCTCATGTCATCGCCCCGCCCCGGAGCCCCGCCGTCGCCCTCATCGGCGTCCCGCCGGCCTTCAGCGCCGGACGCCCTGCCTGCGGCACCTGCCGCCTCCTCGCCTGCGCGGCCCGCCGCGCCCGGACGCTGCTCCACCCCGCGCGGGGGCACCCCCGGGCCGCCGGTGCCGCGTGCAGTGCGCGGCGCCTCACCAGCGCCGTCACGGCCCTCACGGGCCGCCATGCCCGAGTCACCCACGACGCCGCGGGCCGACTCGCCGCTCGGACGACCGGCCGCACCCACCGCCTCCCCGGCCAAGCCACCGCCGACCGCGCGCCCCGTACCGGCACCAATGTCGCGAGCGCCACGACCTGCCCCGACACCCTCATCGCCGCCCGCACGACCGGTGTCACCGCCGAAGTCGCCGGCGCCTCGTCCCGCACCTTGGCCGCTGTCGCCGACCCTGCGGCCCGCTCTGGGGCCAACGTCGCTCACGCCTTGTCTTGCTCCGGGGCCAACGTCGCCCACGCCCTGGCCTGCTCCGGGGCCGACGTCGCCCACGCCGCGGCCCGCTCCCGCGCCGACGTCGCCTACGGCACGGCCCGTACCGGCATCAATGTCGCCGACACCCTGGCCTGCCCCGGCGCCGACGTCGCCCACGCCTTGGGCTGCCACGGCGCCTATGTCGTCCACGGCGCGGCCCGTACCGGTGCCGACATCGCCGACTCCGCGGCCTGCGCCAGCGCCGATATCGCTCGCGCCCTGTCCTGCTCCGGCGCCGACATTGCCCACGCCTCGACCTGTACCGGCGCCGATGTCGCCGACGCCCTGTCCTGCTCCGGCGCCTATGTCGCCGATGCCGCGGCCCGCTCCGGCGCCGACGTCGGCGATGCCCTGGCCTGCGCCGGCGCCCAGGTTGCCGACGCCTTGTCCGGCTCCGGCGCCGATGTCGCCTACGGCGCGGCCTGCCCCGACGCCTATGTCGCCGACCGCGCGGCCTGTGCCGTGGCCTATGTGCTCGACGCCTCGGCCTGCGCCGGCGCCTATGTCGTGCAGGGCCGTGCCCGCGCCTCGGGTGATGTCGCGGATGATCTCGGGGTTCTGGTCGATGGTCTCCAGGACGCGCTCGATGATGGCGGCCACGTTGTCGAGCCTGACCTTGAGCAGGGCCTGGGCCTCCACGCCCTTGATCGTCAGGTCGACGCGGCCGAGGACGACGTCCGCGCCCACGTTGAGCCTGAGCAGGTCGAGGACCTCCGCCTGGAGCGACACCTTGGCCTGGAGGTTCTCGACCTCCAGGGTGATCTCGTCGACCTTGAGCACCGGGACGTCGAGCAGGACGTCGGTCTCCTCCTGCTTCTCCTGCCGGCCGTTCTCGGACATGAGCATCCCCCCGTACCCCACGGGTGTGCGTCGACGTGGGTACATCCGCCGGGCGTACCCGGTGGATGCCCAGGTCAAGCGCCGATGCGCAGGTCCGCTGCCCTACGAGCGGTAGTGCTTGCGGAGGGCGATTCCCGCGGCGACGCCGCCGGCCAGGGCACCGGCGCCCGCGGCGGCGGGGAGGGCGACCATCGTGACCTTGCGGCCCGTACGGAAGTCGTGGACGGGCCAGCCGTGCTCCTTCGCGTGGGCGCGCAGGGCGGCGTCGGGGTTGACGGCGTGCGGGTTGCCGACGGCGGTGAGCATGGGCAGGTCGTTGACCGAGTCGCTGTACGCGGAGCAGCGCGACAGGTCGAGGCCCTCCCGCTGGGCCAGCGCCCGTACCGCCTCGGACTTGGCCGGGCCGTGCAGCAGGTTGCCGACCAGGCGGCCGGTGTAGACGCCGTCGCGGGTCTCGGCGACGGTGCCGAGGGCGCCGGTGAGGCCGAGCCGGCGGGCGATCGTCCGGGCCACCTCGATGGGGGTCGCGGTGACGAGCCACACCTGCTGGCCGGCGTCCAGGTGCTGGAGCGCGAGGGAACGGGTGCCGTGCCAGATGCGGTCGGCCATCACCTCGTCGTAGATCTCCTCGCTGAGCCGGACGAGGTCGTCGACCTTCTGCCCGGCGACGAACGCCAGCGCGGCCTCGCGCGCGGTGTGGATGTGCTCGGCGTTCTCGGCGCCCTTGAAGCGGAACGACGCCTGCCCCCACGCGAACATCGCCAGGTCGCGCATCGTGAACAGCTTCCGCGAGGCCAGCCCGCGGGCGAAGTAGTAGATCGACGCGCCGCGCATCATCGTGTTGTCGACGTCGAAGAAGGCGGCGGCGGTCGGGTCCGGTTCGGGCAGCGGGCTCGGGGCGGCGGCGGCCGCGGCGGCCACCTCGCCGGACTTCTTGTGATCTTCGCTGCGGTCGCGCTGCCAGAATCGACGCATGCCGCAGAGCCTAGTCAACGGGGTCGGTGCGGCTCCTTCTTCGCGGGGAATTGCGAGAGTCCTCACTGCGGACGGAGGCGGCGGCCACCAGCCGTTCACGCAGGCCCGCGCGGAACGCGGGGTCGGGTTTCGGTCCCGGTGGCCGGAGTCGCTCCAGCGACGTGCGCGCGGCCCTGATCCGCCTCGTTCCCACGGCAGCCCCCCATGCGAATAAGGTCTCGCCCCGCAAAACGAGGAGTGGCCGCCCCGGTTACGGTCGCCGGAGTGAGATTCTCATATTCGATCGTCCGGGAGCATCCGGGCCAGGGAGCGTACGGCCCGGTACTGCAGCGCCTTGATCGCGCCGCTCTTCCGGCCCATGATCAGGGCGGTCTCGGCGACCGACAGGCCGTGCAGGAAGCGCAGGACGACGCACTCCTGCTGGTCGGAGCCTAGGCGGCGGACGGCCTCCAGCAGCGTCCGGTTGGTCATCGCGGTCAGGACCGTCTCCTCCGGCCCCTCCTGCGTGCGGGCCGGCTCCAGGAGTTCGGCGGTGCAGACCTCCAGCCGGTAGCGGGCGGACTTGAAGTGGTCGGCGACCAGGTTCCGGGCGATCGTCACCAGCCAGGCCCCGAAGTCCTTGCCCTGCCAGTTGTAGGACGGCATCCGGCGCAGCGCCCGCAGGAACGTCTCGCTGGTGAGGTCCTCGGCGAGGGGATGCGACCCGACCCGGAAGTAGACGTACCGGTAGACGAGGTCGACGTAGTGGTCGTAGAGGAGGCCGAACGCCTCGGCGTCGCCGGCGCGCGCCCGCAGCGCGAGGTCCCTGAACGGAGGCTCGGCCGTCCGGACATCGAGGGTCAGGCTGCTCATGCAGTTCTCCTCGGGGCGTACGCGACCTCCGACGTGAAATGCCACTGTAGGTACTGAAGGCGACACCGGCAATGGTGCCGGGAACGCAAAGAACGCCTTCTGTATCCGTTCCCAGAGACGGACTTCCCGGGCCACAGGGGTGCCTTGCCGGTGTCTTGTCCCGAGGCGGTTACCCGTCGCGGCCCCGCATCGGGCACCATGGGGTCGCGATGGTCGATGCTCTTCTCGCGCTGCCGGCGACCCTGGGTGCCTTAGTGGCCACCGGGCTGCTCGTCATGCGCGCCAACAAGGACCGGCTGCTGTACCTGATCGCGTGGTCCACCACGCAGGTCGGGCTGTCGCTGGCGCTGATCTCCATGCTGCTGGGCTTCCTGCTCGGCTTCGGCGGGCCGATGTTCCGCGTGGTCCAGCTGGGCGCGGCGCTGCTCGCGCCGGTCTGGCTGGCACTGGGCGTGATCGAGCTGATCGCGCGGTACGTCCAGGTGCGCTTCGGCGCCTGGCTGTTCGCGATCTCGTACACGGTCGTCGCGGTGGTGATCATCCTCGTCGATCCGGTGAAGGGCTCGTTCACCAAGAAGCTGCCCAACCCGCGGCAGACGTACGACGCGCTGCCGCTGCTGCTGATCGACGGCGCGCACGTGATCGCCGTGATCGCGCTGGTCGCGTGCCTGGCGGTGACGGCCGTGCTCGCGAGCAGGCAGGACCGGGAGGCGGCCGAGCTGCTGATCCCGCTCGCGCTGGTGGCGCTGGCGGGCGTGCTGGCGGTGAGCGGCACCCGCGGGTTCCTGCCGGGCTCGCTGTCGGCGATCGCGCTCGGCGGCGCGGCCGGGCTCGTCTGGTACGGGGCGATGCGCACGATCCCCGTGTACGACGAGGACGAGGACTACGACGACGGGTACGGCGACGAGCCCGCGACCGGCTACGAGGAGCAGGGCTACGCCGCGCCGCGCCCGCCCGAGCCCCGTCCGGCGCCGCCGCGCCAGGCCCGCGGCCGCAGGCGCGAGGAGCTGCGCTTCCCCGACCCGGCCGCGATGGAGGAGCAGGGCGTTCCCGAGTCTCCGGCGGCGGCGACCGTCATGGACGACGTCCGCAACGCGCTCCCGGACGGCGCGGTGGCGGGCCCGCCGGGCGCGGGCGAGCTGGCCGCCGCCCGCGGCCAGATCACCGTCTACACGCTGCTGGACGGCCGCGAGGAGGCGTTCGACCGGCTGGCCGAGGAGCTGGTGCGGGCGGCCCGCGCCGCCGAGCCGGACACGCTGGTCTTCACCTGCCACGAGGTGGAGAACGCGCCCACCCAGCGGATCTTCTACCGGCTGTTCCGCGACCAGGCGGCGTTCGCGGCGCACGAGCGCCAGGCGCACCTGCGCCGGTTCGCGGCCGAGTCGCGCACGCACGTGCTCACCACGAACGTCATCGACCTCAAGCTCGGCGCGGCGAAGCTGCCTCCGCTGCGTCCCGGCCGCGGCGCGCCGCCGGCGCCGGCGCCCCCGCTGAGGTGAGCGGCGTGGACGTCCTGATCACGATGTACGGCAAGCCCGGCTGCCACCTGTGCGAGGACGCCCGGGCGGTGATCGAGAAGGTCGCCGCCGACCTCGGCGTGCGGTGGGAGGAGCGCGACATCACGCTCTCGGAGGAGGACACCCGGAAGTACTGGGAGCAGATCCCGGTCACTCTGATCAACGGGGTCCAGCACGACTTCTGGCGGGTGGACGAGGCGCGCCTGCGCGCCGCCGTCGCGGAATTGCGGGCCGGTTCCTAGGACGGCGGAATGTTCCGTCCATCACACCGGTTCCGCAGGTGGGAAGCCCGGAGGGCCTGACAGGCCGCGCTTTTCCGCGCCTTCCCGCGGAACGGCCGGAACCGTTGGGACGGGGGCGACTTTGTGCGCGTATTCACAAAGGCTTAACCTGAGGGACAGCCCTGGGGCTGCCCTGACCGTGGCCGTCGAGGCCCGGCCACGGTCGCGCCCGGGCCAGGGGCCCGGGCCCCGCCCCCAGCGTCGAGCCCCGAAGAGCAGGCCGTGACACCTCGCCAGAACCGCAATCGCGACCGCGCCGAACGTGGCATCCCCGAGGCCACGGTCGCGCGCCTGCCCGTCTACCTGCGCGCTCTGCACAGCCTGCAGGAGCGCGGTGTGGCGACCGTCTCGTCGGAGGAGCTCGCCGCGGCCGCGGGGGTCAACTCCGCGAAGCTCCGCAAGGACCTGTCGCATCTGGGCTCGTACGGCACCCGCGGGGTCGGGTACGAGGTGGAGTACCTCGTCTACCAGATCTCGCGTGAGCTGGGACTCACCCAGGACTGGGTGGTCGCCATCATCGGGCTGGGTAACCTGGGCCGGGCACTGGCCGGCTACGGCGGCTTCGCGTCCCGCGGCTTCCGGGTGGCCGGGCTGCTGGACGCCGACGACGCCATCGTCGGGCAGGAGATCGCCGGGAAGACCGTGGAGCACATCGACCGGCTCGAGGACCTCATCGCGGAGCGCGGCGTGTCCATCGCCGTGATCGCCACGCCGGCCGGCGCCGCGCAGGGCGTGTGCGACCGGGTCGTCGCGGCCGGGGTGACGAGCGTCCTGAACTTCGCCCCGGTGGTCCTCTCCGTGCCGGACGGCGTCGATGTGCGTAAAGTCGATCTGTCCATCGAGCTGCAGATCCTCGCTTTCCACGAGCAGCGCAAGGCCGGTGGGCCGGGCGAGCACGTACCACTGCCGGACGGCGGGACGCAGGGCCCGGAGCAGTACGTGGAGGCGGTAGAGGCATGAGCGAGTCGGAAGCACGCGGCGTCGCCTGGACTGAGGAGCGGCGGGAGCGCAGCGACCAGAGCGACGAGGGAAGGCGGCGCCTTCTCGGCGTGCTGGAGGCGAGCGGGAAACACGGCATGAGCCCGAGGCGGCAGAGGCAGAGCGGACGGGATTGCGCGCGATGAGTGTCTTGGTGGTGGGGCTCAGCCATCGGAGCGCCCCGGTGGCCATGCTCGAACAGGCGGCGATCACCGGGGACGACCTGGTCAAGCTGCTGCACGAGGTGCACGACAGCGCCCATGTCGGTGAGGCCGCGATCGTCTCGACCTGCAACCGGGTCGAGGTCTACGCGGTGGTCGACAAGTTCCACGGCGGCGTCTCGGCGATCTCCGAGCTGCTGGCGCGGCACTCGGGGCTGTCGCTGGACGACCTCTCCCGGAACCTGTACGTGCACTACGAGGACCGGGCCGTCCAGCACGCGTTCGCGGTGGCGTGCGGGCTCGACTCGATGGTGGTCGGCGAGGGGCAGATCCTCGGCCAGCTGCGGCAGGCGTTCCGGCTGGCGCAGGAGAACGGCACGCTCGGCCGCGAGCTGAACGACGTCCTCCAGCAGGCGCTGCGGGTCGGCAAGCGCGCGCACCACGAGACCGGGATCGACAAGGCCGGCGCGTCGCTGGTCAGCGTGGGCCTGGACATCGCCGCCGCGCACCTCGGCCCGCTGGAACGTGTCACCGCGCTGGTCGTCGGCGCCGGCGCGATGAGCGGCCTGGCCGTCGCCACGCTGGGCCGGGCCGGGGCCAGGGAGATCGTGGTCGCCAACCGCACGTACGAGCGCGCGGTACGGCTCGCCGAGTCCGCCGAGGCGCCCGCGCGCGCGATCGAGCTGTCCGACCTGGACGCCGAGCTCGCGGGCGCGGACCTGGTCGTCTCCTGCACGGGCGCGGGGCGGGTGCTGACCGTTCCGCAGCTGGAGGCGCGGGGGATCGGGACGGACGGGAGGCGCCGCTTCTACCTCGACCTGGCGCTGCCGCACGACATCGACCCGGGCGTGCGCGACCTGCCCGGCGCCGCGCTCGCCGGGCTGGACGACCTGCGGACCGCGCAGGAGGCCGCCGAGGCGATCGGGCCGGAGGCGATCGAGGCCGTCCGCCGGATCGTGGGCGACGAGGTCGCGGTGTTCCTCGGCGCGGCGCGGGCCGCGGCCGTGGCGCCGACCGTCGTCGCGCTGCGCAGCAAGGCCGCCGAGGTCGTGGACGCCGAGCTGGCGCGGCTGGCCGGCCGGCTGCCCGAGCTGGACGACCGGGCCCGCAAGGAGATCACCCAGACCGTACGGCGCGTGGTGGACAAGCTGCTGCACGCGCCGACCGTCCGGGTCAAGGAGCTGGCGTCGGCGCCGGGCGGCGACGCGTACGCCGACGCGCTGCGCGAGCTCTTCGACCTGGACCCGAAGGCCCCCGCGGCCGTGGCCCACGCCGATATGGCGCCGGACGAAGGCCGCGCGGGGGAGAGCAGAGGAGCCTGAGCCGTGACCGCACTGAAGCTGGGGACGCGCAAGAGCCTGATGGCGACGACGCAGTCGCAGCTGGTCGCCGACGCGTTGACCCGGCGTACGGGGCATGCCGTGGAGCTGGTCGGGGTAACGACCGAGGGTGATGTCTCCAAGGCCCACCTCGCCCAGATGGGGGGCACCGGCGTCTTCGTCAGCGCCCTGCGCGACCGGCTGCTCGCCGGGGACGTGGACTTCGCCGTGCACTCGCTGAAGGACCTGCCGACCGGTCCCGCGGAGGGGATCGTGCTGGCCGCGACGCCGCTGCGCGACGACCCGCGCGACGCCCTGTGCGGCCCGGCCAAGCTGGCCGACCTGCCGCGCGGCGCGCGGGTGGGCACCGGCTCGCCGCGCCGGGTCGCGCAGCTGAAGGCGCTGCGCCCGGACCTGGACGTGGTGCCGATCCGCGGGAACGCCGAGACCCGGCTGCGCAAGATCAGTGACGGGGAGCTGGACGCGGTCGTGCTCGCGAACGCCGGGCTCGTCCGCATCGGCCGTACCGGCGACGTCGCGGAGATCCTGGAGACCGACCAGATGCTGCCGGCGCCGGGCCAGGGCTCGCTGGCCGTGGAGTGCCGCGCCGACCGGCCCGACCTGATCGAGCTGCTGGGCACCCTCGACGACGCGGCGACCCGCGCCGCGGTCACCGCCGAGCGCACGGTGCTGGCGGTGCTGGAGGCGGGATGCTCCGCGCCTGTGGGAGCATACGCTGCCGAAGCAGAACAGATGGGTGAACGAAAGCTGCATCTTACGGCCACCGTCGCCGCCGTCGACGGGAGCCGGCAGATCCGGCTGTCCGCAAGCGGCCACCCCGACGAGGCCGAGCGGATCGGGCGCGGGCTCGCGGCCGACCTGTTCGACCGGGGGGCCGACCAGTTGATGGGGGAGCGAGATTGAGCCCCGCTAAGCAGGCCAGGCCGACCCAGTCGGGCCAGGCACGGGCCGACCAGAAGACCGAACCGGCGATCGACCGCAGGAGCGTCCGGCCGGCGCCGGGCATCGGCTCGGTCGCGCTCGTCGGCATGGGCCCGGGCGACCCCGGCCTGCTCACGCTGCGCGCCGCCGGCGCGCTCGGCCGCGCCGACGTCGTGGTGGTGAACCGCGAGTACTGCCCGGCGGAGATCCTCACGCACTGCCGGCCGGACGTGGAGATCGTCGACTCGGCCGGCGGCGACCCGGGCAAGCTGACCGTCCGGGCGGCGAAGTCGGGCAAGAACGTCGTGCGCCTCTTCCAGGGCGACCCCGGGCTGATCTGCGACCTGGCCGGCGAGGGCGGCGCGCTCGACAAGGCGGGCATCCCGTTCGAGATCGTTCCGGGCGTGTCCGCGGTGACCGGCGTGCCGGGGTACGCGGGCATCCCGCTGACCGACTCCAGGCACCGCGAGGTCCGGATCATCGACGCCGGCGACGGCGGGGTCGACTGGGAGCGGTTCTCCTCGCCCGACGCCACGCTCGTGATCACCGGCGCGGAGAACGCGGTGGCCGAGGTCGCCAAGGGCCTGATGGCCGTCGGCCGCCCCGACAGCACGCCCGCCGCCATGACCACCCTCGGCACCACCACCGAGCAGGAGACCGTCGTCTCCACGCTCAACCGGCTGGCCGCCGACAGCAAGGGCATGGAGGCGCCGGCGCTGATCGTCGTGGGGGACGTGGTGTCCTGGCAGGACCGGCTGTCGTGGTTCGAGACCAAGCCGCTGTTCGGCTGGCGGGTGCTGGTCCCGCGCACCAAGGAGCAGGCCGCGTCGCTCTCGGACCAGCTGCGCTCGTACGGCGCCGTACCCGACGAGGTCCCGACGATCTCGGTCGAGCCGCCGCGCACCCCGCAGCAGATGGAACGCGCCGTCAAGGGCCTGGTCACCGGCCGGTTCGAGTGGGTGGTGTTCACCTCCACGAACGCCGTGAAGGCCATCCGCGAGAAGTTCTCCGACTACGGCCTGGACGCGCGGGCGTTCGCCGGCCTCAAGGTCGCCGCCGTCGGCGAGCAGACCGCGAAGGCGCTGGTGGAGTTCGGCGTCCAGCCCGACCTGATGCCGACCGGGCAGCAGTCCGGCGAGGGCCTGGTCGAGGTGTGGCCGCCGTACGACGAGGACCTCGACCCGATCAACCGGGTGCTGCTGCCGCGCGCCGACATCGCCACCGACACGCTCATCGCCGGGCTGACCCAGCTGGGCTGGGAGTGCGAGGACGTCACCGCGTACCGCACCGTGCGGGCCGCGCCGCCGCCCGCCCCGATCCGCGAGGCGATCAAGGGCGGCGGGTTCGACGCGGTGCTGTTCACCTCCTCGTCCACGGTCAAGAACCTGATCGGGATCGCCGGCAAGCCGCACAACGTCACGGTGATCGCCTGCATCGGGCCGCAGACCGCGCGGACCGCCGAGGAGTACGGCCTGCGCGTGGACGTGATGGCCGAGAAGCCGTCGGTTTCCGAACTGGCCGAGGCCCTCGCGGAGTACGGTGCGAAGCGGAGGGCGGCCCAGATCGAGGCGGGCGACCCGCTCCGCAAGCCCAGCCAGATGCGCCGTGGAGCACGCCGGCGCAAGTAGCAGCACCGAAAGAGAGACGATGTCCGCTCAGTTCCCCGTCGTGCGGCCCCGGCGGCTGCGGCGCACGCCCGCGCTGCGCCGCCTGGTCGCCGAGACCCGGCTGGCCCCGGCCGACCTGATCCTGCCGATGTTCGTCAAGGAGGGCATCGGCGAGCCCAGCCCGATCGGCTCGATGCCGGGCGTGTACCAGCACACCCGCGACAGCCTGCGCAAGGCCGCGCACGACGCGGTGGAGGCCGGGGTCGGCGGGATCATCCTGTTCGGGATCCCGGCGGTGAAGGACGCCGCCGGCTCGGCCGCCGACGCCCCGGACGGCGTGGTGCAGACCGCCGTCCGCGACCTCACCGCCGACCTCGGCGACGCCGCGGTGGTCATGACGGACCTGTGCCTGGACGAGTTCACCGACCACGGCCACTGCGGCGTCCTCACCGAGGGCGGCGAGATCGACAACGATCTGACGCTGGAGCGGTACGCGTCGATCGCCGTCGCGCAGGCCGAGGCGGGCGTGGCCGTGGTGGCGCCGAGCGGGATGATGGACGGCCAGGTCGCCGCGATCCGTACCGCGCTGGACGAGTCCGGCCACTCCGACGTGGCGATCCTGGCCTACTCGGCGAAGTACTCCTCGGCGTACTACGGCCCGTTCCGCGACGCCGCCGAGTGCGCGCCGCAGTTCGGCGACCGGTCCACCCACCAGCAGGACCCGGCGAACGCCGACGAGGCGCTGCGCGAGGTGCTCCTGGACCTGGACGAGGGCGCGGACATGGTCATGGTCAAGCCGGCCGGCCCGTACCTCGACATCGTCCGCCGGGTGCGCGACTCAGTGGACGTGCCGGTGGCGGCGTACCAGGTCAGCGGCGAGTACGCGATGATCGAGGCGGCGGCCGCACAGGGCTGGCTGGACCGCGACCGCACGATCATGGAGTCGCTGACCGCGATCCGCCGCGCCGGCGCCGACATCGTCCTCACCTACTGGGCGACCGAGGTCGCCCGCGCCCTGCGCGGCTGACCCGCGCCGTACTCGGCGCCGCGCCGAGATGATCTTGATCGAGCGCCATAGCGGCCTAGTCACTTAGGGTGATATCGGGGGGTGCCGTGCCCCGGCTTCGGGGGCACCGGCATCATCGTGTCTAGGAGCGGCCGAGGGCGGTACGGGCCTCGGCGTACACCGACTGGGGGGCGAGGATGCTGGCGGTCTCGGGGAACAAACGGCAGCGCGCGGCCCGGGACCGGATGGCCGCGGCCGCCCGCGCCTACGCGGAGTACGGGTGGCCGTGCGCGCCGGGCGCGCATCCGACCGCGGGCGGTGACCGGGTGTGCTCGTGCGACCGGGTCGGCTGCCCCGACCCCGCCGCGCATCCGCTTTCGGGCGCGTGGGCGCTGCACGCCACCGTCGACCGCGAGGTGATCGACCGGTGGTGGGCCAAGCGGCCCGACGCCAACATCATCCTGCCGACCGGGCGGGTCTTCGACGTGTTCGACGTGCCCGCGGCGGCGGGCGGGGCGGCGCTGGCGCGGATCGACCGCGAGGGGCTGCCCGTCGGGCCGGTCGCGTCCGTCGGCGGCGAGCGCCACCTGTTCTTCGTCGCGACCCGCGGCGCGCCCGTCGACGAGGACGAGTGGTGGTCCTGCCACCTCGACTGCTCGCCCGAGACGGTCACCGAGACGCCCGGGATGCGGTGGCACTGCCGGGACAGCTACGTACTGGCCCCGCCCTCGGTGCTCCCGTACGGCCGTGAGGTGGCCTGGATCCGCCCGCCGGACGGCCGCCCGCTCCCTGACCCGCTCCGGCTCCTGGAGGTCCTCTCCGACAGTTGTGAGGCCGCACAGTGACATGAACGAGCCCCCGGGGACCCCCGGGGGCTCGCCGCGTTCCGGTCAGCGCGTGGTGTCGGGGGCGGTGATGGGCGCCTTGCGGCCCCAGCCCGTGTACGTGGTCGAGACGACCTGCGCGCGCTTCTTGTCCGGCCCCTCGGCGCGGAACCACAGGTGCGCCGGCCGGCCCGTCCGGTCGATCTTGAGGGCGAACTTCACCCGCTGGGCGCCGGTGGTCCGGCCGAGCTCGGCGTACAGCGCTCCGACCGACGGGACCTGCGCCAGCCGGTCGATCGGGGCGGTGCCCCAGTAGACCTGCTTCTCGTCCTTGCTGAACGAGTCGCTCGCCTGGAGCAGCGCGGTGACGGTGGCGACACCGCTGGCCCACCGGGTGCGCGCGGCCAGGCCCGGGTAGCCGGCGGTCTGCCCGCCGATGGGGGCCTGCTGCCACTTCTTGCCCGCCCGCACGTACAGGACGTCCCCCACCAGGAGGGTCTTGGCCGAGCGGCGGGTGTTGCCCGACCCGGAGAGCGTCATGTTGTACGAGGGCGAGCCGTTCGGCACCTGCACGAACATGCCCCGCACGTTCGCCTGCCCGCCGCAGCAGCCCGTCTGCTTGTAGTTGAACGAGGCCCCCGGGACCTGCGCGGTGGCCTGCGAGACGCGCTGCGCGAGCGCGGCGGCGGCGGGGTCGGCCTGCGCGGCCGGTACGGCGGGCGACGGCGTCCCCCGGTTGGCCGGCTCGGGCGGGGCGGGGTCGCCGTCGCCGCCGAGGAACAGCACGCCGCCCGTCACGCCGCCCGCGACGACCAGGACGGCCAGCGCGGCGGCGAGGACCTTGCCCTTGCCGCCGCCGCCCGTGCCGGACGGGGCCGCGGTCTTGGCGGCGGGCGGGCGGCCCTTGGGCGCCTTGGGACGCGCCGGCTCGGGCTTCTGGGCGGTGTCGGCGGTCAGTTCGATCAGCCGGCCGCGGCCCTGCGCGAGCCAGGACGGCCCGTACGCGTCGACCGCGGCGTCCTCGACGGCGCCGAGGAGGTCGGCGGCCGAGGCGGGCCGGTCGGCCGGGTCCTTGGCCAGACCCGAGGTGATCAGGCCGCGCAGCGGGCCGGGGATCGCCTCGACCGGGACCGGGGCCTCCCGGTGCGCCTTCCCGATCGCCGCCTGGTTGCGGCCGGTGTACGGCTGCGTCCCGGTGAGGCACTCGTAGAAGATCGCGATGGCGGCGTACAGGTCGGTGCCGACGCTCGGCGGGGCGCCGCCGCCCCACAGCTCGGGCGCGGCGTACGCGGGCGCCGCCTGCGCCTCGGTGCCCGCCGGGGCGAGCCCGAAGTCGGTGAGGCGGCAGTTGCCGTCGTCGTCGAGCAGGATCTCCGAGGGACGCAGCGCGCCGTGCACGACGCCCTTGGAGTGCGCGGCCGCCAGCCCGAGCAGGGTGCCGCTGAGGACCGCGAGCGCCGCCAGCGGCCCGGTGGACCCCTGGGTGGCGATCAGGCGCCGCAGGCCGAAGCCGTCGACGCGTTCCATCACGATCGCGGTGCCCTCGGGCGACTCCACGAGCTCGTAGAAGTCGACCACGTTGGGGTCTTCGAGCTGCGAGAGGCTGCGGGCGAACCCGCGCAGCCTCGACAGGTACGCCTCGTCCCCGTCCAGGCGCGGATCGAGGTACTTGATCGCGACCTTGGTCTGGGTGAGGTCGTCGAGGGCGAGCATGACCCGGCCGCCGGTACCGCCGTCCAGTTCCTGGACGTGGGTGAATCCCGGGACCGTCCAGCCGTCAACCACGTTGCGAGCCATCCCTCCGATACGGCCGGCGCCGGAAACTACGAGTGCGGACGTCAGCGGTGCGGCGCCCTGGCGGCGCCGTGGTTTTGTGTACTTGGTGGAATATCGGCCGCTTAGCGCCGTGGTCAAGGGCAGTCGCCAAACTGCAACTGTCAGACTGGGCGGGTGACCGAATTCGAAGTCTCCCAGCAGCTGTTCGATAGGGCGAATCGGGTCGTTCCAGGCGGGGTGAACTCGCCGGTGCGCGCCTTCCGCGCGGTGGGCGGCACGCCGCCGTTCATGACCGCCGGGCGCGGCCCGTACCTCACCGACGCCGACGGCAACGAGTTCGTCGACCTGATCTGCTCGTGGGGCCCGATGATCCTCGGGCACGCGCACCCGGCCGTGGTCGAGGCCGTCCAGAGCGCCGCCGCCAAGGGCACCTCGTACGGCGCGCCGACGCCCGGCGAGGTCGAGCTGGCCGAGGAGATCACCGCCCGCGCCCCGGTCGAGAAGGTCCGGCTGGTCAACTCCGGCACCGAGGCGACGATGTCGGCGATCCGGCTGGCCCGCGGCTTCACCGGCCGCTCCAAGATCGTGAAGTTCGCCGGCTGCTACCACGGCCACGTGGACGCGCTGCTGGCCGCCGCCGGCTCCGGCGTCGCCACCCTCGCGCTGCCCGACACGCCCGGCGTGACCGGCGCCACGACCGCCGACACGGTCGTCCTGCCGTACAACGACGTCGCCGCCGCCGAGGCCGCGTTCGCCGAGTACGGCCACGAGATCGCCTGCGTGATCACCGAGGCGGTGCCGTGCAACATGGGCGTCGTCCCGCCGGTCCCGAACTTCAACCGGCTCCTCAAGTCCCTGTGCGAGCGCAGCGGCGCGCTGCTGATCATTGACGAGGTGCTCACCGGCTTCCGCGCCTCGGCCGCCGGCTGGTACGGCATCGAGGGCGTGGCCGGCGACCTGATGACGTTCGGCAAGGTGATGGGCGGCGGGCTGCCCGCAGCCGCGTTCGGCGGCCGCGCCGACATCATGGACCGGCTGGCCCCGGCGGGCCCGGTCTACCAGGCCGGCACCCTGTCCGGTAACCCGCTGGCCACCGCCGCCGGGCTGGCCACCCTGCGCAACGCCACGCCCGAGGTGTACGCGGCGATCGACCGCGCCGCCGCGCTGGTCGCCAAGGCGGCGTCCGAGGCGCTGGAGAAGGAGGGCGTCCCGCACCGCCTGCAGACCGCCGGCAACCTGTTCTCGATCTTCTTCACCGACGAGCCGGTCGGCGACTTCGAGGCCGCGCAGCGCCAGGACGGCAAGGCGTACGCCGCGTTCTTCCACGCCGCCCTGGAACGCGGCGTCTACCTGCCGCCGTCGGCGTACGAGGTCTGGTTCCTGTCGGCCGCCCACGACGACGCGGCCCTGGAGCGCGTCACCGAAGCGCTCCCGCACGCCGCCCGAGCCGCCGCCCAATCGATCAGCACCGCCTGACCACCTCCAACGCCGCGAGGGCCCGGGCCCCCGGCCCGGGCCCCGGCACCCGCAGCCCCGAATGCTCGTCACAAGCTCGGTTTAGGACAAGCTAGAACTACTTCGGTTCACGCTTTAGAGTTGCTTACATGCTGGATCTCGAACGGCTGCGGGCCCTGCACTCCGTGGCGACCTACGGTTCGGTGAGCGCCGCCGCCGACGTGCTCCACGTGACGACCTCGGCCGTCTCCCAGCAGCTGGCCAAGCTGGAGCGGGAGACCGGGCAGAAGCTGCTGGAGCGCAACGGGCGCGGCGTGCGGCTCACCGACGCCGCGGAGCTGCTGGTCGAGCACGCCGCCCGCATCCTGTCGCTGGTCGAGCAGGCCCAGGCCGACCTGGAGGCGCACCGCGGCGCGGTCGTCGGGCGGCTGTCGGTGGCGGCGTTCCCCACCGCCGTCCGCGGGCTGATGCCCGCCACGCTGCGCCGGCTGCGCGCCGAGCATCCCGGGCTGGCGGTCATGGTCCGCGAGGAGGACCCCATGCAGAGCATGCCGCTGGTCGCCCGCGGCGATCTCGACATGGCGGTCGTCCAGGACTGGAACAACGAGCCGCTGCCGCTCCCCGAGGGCCTCCAGAAGGGGCTGATCTGCGACGACGTCGCCGATGTCGCGCTGCCCGCCGGGCATCCGCTGGCCGGCCGGGACGAGGTCGACCTCAAGGAGCTGGCGGGCGACCCGTGGATCAGCTCCTCGCCCGACAGCATCTGCTGCCACTGGCTGCTGCGCACGCTGCGCTCGGTCGACGCCGAGCCGAGGATCGACCACATGGCGTACGAGTTCGCGAGCCAGCTCTCCCTGGCCGCCGCCGGGCTCGGCAACGTGATCCTGCCCCGGATGGGCCGCTGCGACGTCCCGCCCGGCGTCGGCGTCGTGCGGCTGCGGGCGCCGCTGAGCCGGCACGTGTACGCCGTGTGGCGGGAGGAGACCGCCCGCCGCCCGGCCGTCCGCGCCGCCGTCGAGGCCCTGCGCGCCGCGGCCCCCGCCGCCGGGGGCGTACCGGTCGCCGCGGTGGCGGTCCCGGGCTGACCGTCTGGGATCCTGGAGGCATGTCGTTCGAGCTGGTCGCCTGGCCCGCCCAGGGCCCGGTCACCGCGGAAGAGGCCGCGGCGCTGGACCGCGCCGCGCTGCCGCCCCACCCGGCCGTCACGGCGTTCGCCGCCGATCTCGCCGCCGCCGCCCCGGACACCGGGCTGGAGACCGGCGGCTCCCGGTACGCCGCCGTGACCATGGCCCCCGACCGCGCCGACGAGGTCGCGACCCTCGTGTACGGGCTCGCCAAGGCGAACGGGCTGGTCTGCTACGACCCCGGCCGCGGGCTCGTCCACAACCTCGCGCCCCGGACCGCGCACCCGGAGACGCAGCTGCACACCGGCGACGGCATGGTGGTGATCGACCCCGACCTCGGGCTGATCCGCGACGTGCTGGGACGCCTCTCGCCGCGGAACCCGTTCGCCGCCCTGGTCCTGTTCGGTCACCATTTCGTCCAGGTTTCGCCGGAGCCCGGCGGGTACGAGCTGGAGTACAAGGACAGCGCCGCCGGCCGCCTCTACCGGACACGGACGGCCGATCTCGCCGACGTCCGCCGCGCCTTCGAGGAGTACGCCACCGATGACCGCTCCTTCCTCGACCGGCACGCGTGGGAAGGGTGACGGGACGGCGCGGGTAACCTGACGACGCGATGACTGACAAGACGATCGTTCACCTGCTGCGGCACGGTGAGGTGCACAATCCCGAGGGCGTCCTGTACGGCCGGCTCCCGGGCTACCGCCTGAGCGAGGACGGGGTCCTCATGGCCAAGGCGGCCGCCCGCTGGTTCGGCGACCGGGACGTGGCCGCGCTCTTCTCCTCGCCGATGCAGCGGGCCGTGGAGACGGCCCGGCCGATGGCCGACACGTTCGACCTGCCGGTGACGGTGGACGACGGGCTGCTGGAGGCCGACAACCACTTCGAGGGCATGACCTTCGGCGTCGGCAAGGGTTCGCTGCGCCGCCCCGAGCACTGGCGCTACCTGCTGAACCCGTTCCGGCCGTCCTGGGGCGAGCCGTACAAGGAGATCGCCGGCCGGATGCGGGCCGCGGTGATCCGGGCCCGGGAGGCCGCGCGCGGCCGCGAGGCGGTCTGCGTCAGCCACCAGCTGCCGATCTGGATCCTGCGGCTGCACGCCGAGCACCGCCGGCTCTGGCACCATCCGATCAAGCGCGAATGCGCCCTGGCCAGCGTGACCAGCCTGGCGTTCGAGGGCACCCGGCTGGTCGAGGTGTCGTACTGCGAGCCCGCCGCGGGCATCGCCAAAGGCCCCAGTGTCGCGGGCGCCTGACCCGACCACTAGATTGAGTACTACATCCTGTAGTAGCACCCTTCCGTCGTCGCACCGTCCCGCACCAGGACCGCTGTAGGAGAGCCCCTTGAGCCCCCGAGTGACCCGCGTACGCGCCGCGGCCGGCGTCCTGGCCGCGTGCGCGCTGCTCGCCGGCTGCGCGGGCACGAACGCCTCGCAGAACGGGCCGGGCGGCAGCGAGAACCGCTTCATCTCGGGCGACGGCAACGTCCAGGAGATCAAGCCCGCCGAGCGCAAGGCCGCGCCCCAGGCCGCCGGGACGACCCTGGACGGCAAGAAGGTCGCGCTGGCCGACTTCAAGGGCAAGATCACCGTCGTGAACTTCTGGGCGTCCTGGTGCGCCCCCTGCCGCGGCGAGGCGCCGTCCCTCGAACAGGTCCACAAGGAGACCGAGGGCAAGGGCGCGCAGTTCCTCGGCGTCGCGTTCAAGGACGGCCAGGAGAACGCCAAGGCGTTCGAGCGCAAGTTCAAGGTGTCGTACCCGAGCCTGTTCGACGCCGACGGGCAGATCACCCTCGCGTTCCGCGAGGTCCCGCCGAACGCCATCCCGACCACGCTCGTCCTGGACCGGCAGGGCCGGGTGGCCGCCCGGATCATCGGCGCCACCACGTACTCCAAGCTCTCCCCGCTCGTCACCAAGCTCCTCGCCGAAAAGTGAGTGCGGCGAGATGAACCCC
>NZ_JBEZWH010000094.1:0-23931 GCF_040703975.1 Spirillospora sp. NPDC029432 | reverse complement strand
GCTGCTCGGCCCGCTCCTGCGGGGCCGGCTCGGGCTGCGCCGGGGCCGCCGCCTCCTCCTGCTGCTGCGGAGCGGCCGGGGCCTGAGCCGCCTCGCCGCCCTCCCCGATGGTCGCCAGCTCGGCGCCGACCTCGACGGTCTCGTCCTCGGCGACCTTGATGCTGGTCAGGATGCCCGAGGCGGGGGAGGGGATCTCGGTGTCGACCTTGTCGGTCGACACTTCGAGAAGCGGCTCGTCGGTCTCGACGTGCTCACCCTCCTTCTTCAGCCAGCGGGTGACGGTGCCCTCGGTGACGCTCTCGCCGAGCTGGGGCATGGTGACGGAGACCGGCATGGCTCTCAGCGACTCCTTAGAGAGTGGTGTATCTCGGTGCCGGCGTTCAGCCGTGCACGTGCAGTGGCTTGCCGGCGAGAGCCAGGTGCGCCTCGCCGACCGCCTCGGACTGTGTCGGGTGGGGGTGGATCAGCTGGGCGACCTCGGCGGGGAGCGCCTCCCAGTTGTAGATGAGCTGGCCCTCGGTGATGAGCTCGCCCGCGCGGGCGCCCACGATGTGGACGCCGAGGACGGGCCCGTCCACGGCCGCGATCACCTTGACCTCGCCCTGGGTTCCCAGGATCTTGCTCTTGGGGTTCCCGGCCAGATCGTACGTGACCTCGTTGATCTCCTGGCCGCGGGCCCGGGCGGCGGCGGAGGTGATGCCCACCGAGGCGACCTCGGGGTCGGAGTAGGTGATGCGCGGCACGCCGTCGTAGTCGATCGGCGCCGGGCTCAGCCCGCCGAGCCGCTCGGCCACCAGGATGCCCTCGGCGAAGCCGGCGTGCGCCAGCTGGAGGGTCGGGATCAGGTCGCCGACCGCCGAGATCGTGGGGACGTTCGTCCGGCAGAACTCGTCGACCTTGACGAAGCCGCGCTCGGTCTCGACGCCGGCCTCCTCCAGGCCGATGCCGTCCGACACCGGGCCGCGGCCGACCGCGACCAGCAGCAGCTCGGCGTCGATCGTCCGCCCGTTCTCCAGGGTGACCGCGACGCCGCCCTGCGTCGTCTTGGCCTCCTGGAAGCGGGTGCCGAGCTCGAACTTGATGCCGCGCTTGCGGAACGCGCGCTCCAGCCGCTTGGAGCTGGACTCCTCCTCCAGCGGCAGCAGGTGCGGCAGCGCCTCGACGATGGTGACCTCGGCGCCGAACGAGCGCCAGACGCTGGCGAACTCCACGCCGATGACGCCGCCGCCGAGGATGACGACGGAGCCCGGCACGTGCTCCAGCCTCAGCGCGTGGTCGCTGGAGATGATCCGCTCGCCGTCGATCTCCAGCCCGGGCAGGCTCTTGGGCCGCGACCCGGTGGCCAGCACCAAATGCGCGCCCTCGACCGTGCGGGTGGAGCCGTCGGCGGCGGTGACGGTCACGGAGTCGGGGCCGGCGAGGCGGCCGTCGCCCTCGACGACCTCGATGCCCTTGGACTTGATCAGGCCGGTCAGCCCCTTGACGGTGCCGGTGACGACCTTGTCCTTGTATGCGTTGACGCCCGCGACGTCGATGCCGTCGAAGCTCGCCCGGATCCCGAACTTCGCGGCCTCGCGGGTCTGGTCGGCCACCTCGGCCGCGTGCAGCAGTGCCTTGGTGGGAATGCATCCCCGGTTGAGGCAGGTGCCGCCGAGCACGTCGCGCTCGATCAGCGCCACCGAGCGGCCGAGCTCGGCCGCCCTCAGCGCGCACGCGTACCCGCCGCTGCCACCACCTAGGACCACGATGTCGTAGGGGCCGCTGTTGGCCACTGGACGCTCCCTCTTTCCCCGTCTTCGCGCTCGCGCGCCCCGGACTTCCATGGTGCCCCGGACGGTTCCGGGGAACCCCTCCATACTCCCGCCCGGGTCAACACCCGCGGGACGTCAGAGAATCCCGGCCGCGAGATCCTCGGCGATCTGCACCAACGTACGCGCCGCGGCGCCGGTGCCGCCCTTGGGGGTGTAGCCGTACGGCTCGCCCTTGTTGAACGCGGGGCCGGCGATGTCGAGGTGCGCCCAGCGGACGCCGTCGGGCACGAACTCCTGCAGGAACACGCCCGCGACCAGCATGCCGCCCCAGCGCTCGCCGCTGATGTTGGCGATGTCGGCCACCGCGGAGTCGAGCCCCTTGCGCAGTTCCGCCGGCAGCGGCATGCCCCAGGACTGCTCTCCGGCGCGGCCGGCCGCCGCCACCACCTTCTCACGGACGCCGTCGTCGTTGGCCATGACTCCGGTGGTCCGGGTGCCGAGCGCGACCAGCTGGGCGCCGGTCAGCGTGGCCACGTCCACGATCAGGTCGGGGGAGTCCTCGCCGGACCGGACGAGCGCGTCGGCCAGCACGAGCCGGCCCTCGGCGTCGGTGTTGAGGACCTCGACGGTCTTGCCGCCGTAGATGCGCAGCACGTCGGACGGGCGCTGCGCGGTGCCGCTGGGCATGTTCTCGGCGATGGCGAGGTAGCCGACCACGTTCACCTTGGGGGCCAGCCTTGCGATGGCGCGCATGGCGCCGAGCACGGCGGCGGCGCCGCCCATGTCGGACTTCATCCAGTCCATGGCCTCGGCGGGCTTCAGCGAGAGGCCGCCGGAGTCGAACGTGATGCCCTTGCCGACCAGGGCGAGGGTCTTGGCGGCCTCGGGGTGGGAGTAGGCGAGCCGCACCAGGCGGGGCGGGTTGACCGAGCCCTGCCCGACGCCGGCGATGCCGCCGTACCCGCCCTCGACCAGCGCCTTCTCGTCCAGCACCTCGATGGCCAGCCCGGTCTCGGCGGCGACGGCCTCGGCGTGCCCGGCCAGGTCCTCTGGGACCAGGTCGGACGGCGGGGTGTTGACCAGGTCGCGGACCAGCGCGACCGACTCGGCCAGCGTCCGGGCGCGGTCGAGCGGGGCGTCGTCCCCGCCGGCGAGGACGGTGATCTCCGCGACCGGCTCCTTGCGCTCGCCGGTGCGGTACGTGCCGAAGCTGTAGTTGCCGAGCAGCGCGCCCAGCGCGACGGCCTCGACCTCCTCGGCGGAGGAGGCGGGCAGCGCGACGGCGACCCGGCCGGTGCCGGCCAGCGCCCGCACGCCGGCGCCGGCCGCGCGGCGCAGCCCCTCGGCGTCGGGGGACTCGCCCAGCCCGACCGCCACCACGACGGCGGCGGGGACGGCGCCCAGCGTCGGCAGCTTGGTGACCTCGCCGGCCTTGCCGGTGGCGCCGAGCGCGGCCAGCGCGGCGGCGAGCCGGCCGCCGAGCGCCCGGTCGAGGTCCGCCGCGTCGCGCGGGCGGGGCTCGGTGCCCGTGCCGGAACCGTCTCCGGAGGCGGCGGGGGCGACGCCGATGATGATCGCGTCGACGTCGAGAACTGCTGGGTCTGCGCTGTCCAGGCTGATGCTCGTCACGTAGCCCGATGTTAGTCCTCCGGCTGACCGGTTTCGCCCTTTTGGATCAAGCCTTACCTCCCGCAACGCCGTACGGGACGGCCCTGTGACCGGCACCGCCCGCCGGAAATGGCGCTAATGGTGCTATTGTCATTAGCACCATGCTCTTGCGCCTGAACGACGACGACGCCCGCCCCCTGCACGAGCAGGTGGCCGCGGCGATCCGGCGCGCCATCGCCACCGGCGAGTGCGCGCCGGGCGAGCGGGTGCCGCCCGCCCGCGAGCTGGCCGCCGCCCTGGAGGTCAACCCCAACACCGTCCTGCGGGCGTTACGGCGGCTCCGCGACGAGGGGCTGCTCGACTTCCGCCGCGGCCGGGGCATCCGGGTCGCGGCCGGCCCCGAGTCGGGGGAGCTGGCCGAACGTGTCCGCCAGCTCGTCGCCGACGCCGAGCGCCTGGGCGTCACCCGCGCCGAGCTGGTCTCGATGATCGAAGGAGTGTGAGCATGGCCTCGCGACGGTCCCTGTTCCTCGTCACCGGAACCGCCGCCCTGGCGGGTACGGCGGTGATCCCGATCGCGCCGCTGGCGCTGCGGGACCGCCTGCCCGATCCGCTGGCGAGCCACTGGAACGGCTCCGGCGCCCCGGACGGGCACTCGTCGTTCACCACCTGGCTCCTGGTGTGCGCCGCGACCTGGCTGGTCTTCTGCGCGGCGGCCGCCGCGACCGGAGTGTCCGGGTGGGAGCGCCGCAGGGCCCGCGCCATGTACGGCGCGACGCTGGCGTTCGGCGCCGGCGTCACCGCGGGCATGATCGCCACGTCCCTGCGCGCCAACCTCGACCGCGCCACCTACCGCGAGGCCGGCGAGGTCGGTCCCGGCCCGCTCGCGCTGGTCCTCGCCGGCGCCGCCGTGCTCGCGCTCATCGGCTGGCTGATCGGCGGCACCGGCTCCGACCGCGCCGACCCGCCGCCCGGCGGGGAGCCCCGGCTCGGCGTGCGGGCGCGGCCGGGGCAGCGCCCGGTCTGGATCGGGTACGTGCGCTCCCGCTGGGCGTTCGCCCTCGGCGCCCTGCTCGCGGCGGGGGGCGCGCTCGGCGCGCTGCTGGCGCTGCTGCTGCCCGAGCCGCTGACGCCGGGCGGCCCGTTGGCCGGGCCACTGGCCGGCGTGGCCCTGATCGGGCTGGTGGGGCTCACGCTCTCCTCGGCGCGGGTGACCGTGAACGCCCGCGGCCTCGCCGTCGGGTTCGGGCCGCTCGGCCGTCCGGTCCGCCGCATCCCGCTGGAGGCGATCACCTCGGCGTGGGCGGAGGAGCGCCGCCCGGCCGAGGTCGGCGGCTGGGGCTACCGCCTCAGCGGCAAGGGCACCACGGTGATGCTGCGCAAGGGCGAGTGCCTGGTCGTCCAGCACGGCCGGGACGCCCGGTTCGCGGTGAGCGTGGACGACGCCGAGCGCGGCGCCGCCCTCATCAACTCCCTGCGGGACCGCGAGACCGCCGCCTGACCGGGTCAGGCGGTGGACAGCACCAGCAGGGCCGCGGTCGCCGCCAGTTCCACCAGGGCGCCGAAGACGTCGCCGGTCACGCCCCCCAGGCGGCGGACGGCGTGGCGGAGCATCAGGTGCGCCACCAGCAGGGCCGCCGAGACCGCGAGGGCGGCGCGCACGGTGCCCAGATCGGTGACCGCGCCGGTCAGGGCGGCGGCCAGGAGGACCGGGGCGGTCGTGGCCAGGGCGGCCCGGGTGGAGATCGTTCCGGCGACCAGGGCGCCCAGGCCGCCGGGACGGGCCGACGGGACCCCGGAACGGCAGGCCCAGGGGAGCGCCAGCCGGCCGGCCACCGCCGCGATCATGACCGCGGCGGCCGCGTCCGGGGTGCTCGCGAGGGCGGCGACCTGGAGGAGCAGGGCGAGCAGCAGGGTCACCACGCCGAACGGGCCGATGTCGGACCGCTTCATGATCGCGAGGGCCTCGGCGGCGGGGCGGGCGCTGCCGAGGCCGTCGGCCAGGTCGGCCAGGCCGTCCAGGTGCAGGGCGCGGGTGATCAGCGCCAGCGCGGCGACGGCGAGCACGGCGCGGGGGAGCGGGTCCAGCCCCGCCGGCCCGAGCAGCAGGGGGACGGCCGCCGCGGCGCCGGCGATCAGGCCGGTCGCCGGCGCGAGCAGCATCGCCTGCCGGGCCGCCGGGCGCCCGGTGTCGGCGGCCCGGACGGGGACGATCGTCAGCAGCGAGACCGACAGCCGGAGCCCGGCGATCACGGGAGCCCCACCACCCGGCCGGCCACGACCAGCGCCGCCTCCTCCGACTCGGCCGCCAGCCGCTGGTTCAGGAGGCCGAGCAGGTCGCGGAACGCGCGGCCGGACGCGGTCGTGGGGACGAGCGACAGCCCGACCTCGTCGCTGACCGCGACCACGCGGGCGGGGGTGCGCCGCCAGGCGCCGATCAGCTCGTCCAGGCGCGGGAGGATCGCGTGCGGGGCGTCCCACGCGCCCGCCTCGTCGATCGCGGCCGTCAGCCAGGTGCCGATCCCGTCGACGAGCACGGCGCCGGCGGCCGATTCCAGGGCCTCGGGCAGGGCGGTCGTCTCGACCGTCCGCCACCACGACGGGCGCCGCCGCCGGTGGGCCTCGACGCGGGCGCTCCACTCGGCGTCGTCGCGCGGGGCGCTCGTCGCGAGGTAGGTGACGTCCGGGCAGGCCGCCAGGCGCAGCTCCGCCTCGGCCGACTTGCCGGACCGCGTCCCGCCCAGCAGCAGGGTGCGGTGGGGCCCCGGCACGGGGTCGAGCCAGTGGGACAGGCGCCGTTCCAGCTCCTCGGGGGAGCGGAGGCGGTGGTCCAGGTGGACGGGGACGACCCGGGTGTCCGGCCGCACGGCGCCCAGGTCGCGGAGCCGCCCCAGATGATCGGGGACGGCCGGGTCCAGGAACACGGCGTCGTACACCCCCCGCGGCTCGGGCCGCCCACCCGGCTCGGCGACGAGGATTCGCCCGCCGGATGGGGCCCGCACGTCGCGCCCGCCGGGGACGGCCTCCTGCGGGCAGCCGGCGAGGGGCACGCCGTCGATCAGGGCGCTGAACGGCTCGTACCGCACCCCGGCGGCGCGCAGCCGGGCGCACGAGGCGCAGTGGCAGTCGGCGGCGGGCCAGCCGGCGGGACCCGCGGTTCCGGGGAGCTCGATGTTCATGGCGTCCGTAACAATAGGCATTCACCAGCGGGTCCGTGACAATCTGGACCCCCGCGAGACACCGAGCAGCACGAGACGCAGAAGCAGGAGGCACGGTGGGGAACCCTCCGAACACGCCGTGGTCGCAACCCCCGGGCCCGCCCGGACCCCCTGGCCCGCCCGGGCCGCCGCACGGAGGGCCGGGGCCCTGGGTGCCTCCCGGGCCGCCTCCGCCGCCCCGGAAGAAGGGGAGCGCGGGACTGGTGATCGGGCTGGCCGCCGCCGGGCTCGTGGTCCTGCTGGTCGCGGTCGCGGGCGTCGTCCTGCTCACCCGGGAGGACGGCGAGGGCGGCGGCGACGTACCGCCCGAGCGGCTCCAGGCCGGCGAGATCCACGGCGGCGCCGAGGCGCGGCCCGGCACCGACGGCAGCCTGACCATGACCCGCCCGGGCGTCGAGCGGCCGCTGGTCGAGGTGTACGAGGACTTCGCCTGCCCGCCCTGCGGCAACTTCGACCGCATGATCGACCCCATGCTCAAGGAGCTGGCCGTCGCCGGGAAGGCCAAGGTCGTCTTCCGGCCGATGGTGGTGTTCGCCAAGGGCACCGAGCCGATGTACTCCAACTCCCTGCGCGCCGCCTCGGCGATGCGCTGCCTGGGCGACGGCGCCCGCTGGCTGGCGTACCAGGACGCGCTGTACGCCCACCAGCCGGCGAGCGAGCACACGGAGGGGTACGCGATCGACGACCTGATCTCGTACGCGGCGCCGCTCGGCGTGACCGACGAGGCGTTCAAGACCTGCGTGCGCGAGCAGCACCGCGCCCCGGCCGTGCTGGCGGCCAGCCGCGCCTACGTCGCCGCCGGAGTCTCCGGCACCCCGTCCGTGCGGATCGACGGCCAGGAGGTCGACCGGAGCCGGACGGGCACGGCGGAGCAGCTCCGCGCGGCGATCGAGAGCGCCGCCTGATCGGTACTAGTCTCACCGCGGAGAGGCAGGAGGCGAGCGCGATGGCGTGGAGCTGGCGTTTGGAGAAGTCCGACGGGCGGCAGGCCGGGGTGGCGGAGGAGACCTTCACCACGCAGGCCGACGCCGAGACGTGGCTGGGAGAGAACTGGCGCGGGCTCCGGGAGGAAGGCATCGACCAGGTGACGCTCCTGGACGGCGACCGCGCCGTCTACGGGCCGATGAGCCTGCACGATCCGGAGTGACGCGCGTCCCGGAACGGGCGGGCCGCCGGTACGCGCCGTACCGGCGGCCCGCCCCGTTCCGGCCCGTGCCTCTCGGGACGGGCGTCCGGAACGGGCGTCAGGGACGGCGCTCGGGCGACCTGGTCTTGCCCGGGTCCCGGATGACGACCGGGCCGAGGATGTCGTCGATCTTCTTCAGCACGTCCGCGTCCAGCTTGACCCCGGCGGCCTTGACGTTGTCGCGGACCTGCTCGGGGCGGGAGGCGCCCACGATGGCCGAGGAGACGTTCGGGTTCTGCAGGACCCACGCGACCGCCAGCTGGGCCATGCTGAGCCCCAGGTCGGCGGCCACCGGCCGCAGCTCCTGCACGCGGGTGAGCAGGTCGTCGTTCAGGTAGCGCTTGATCATGTCGGCGCCGCCCTTGTCGTCGGTGGCGCGCGACCCCTCCGGCAGCGGCTGTCCCGGCTCGTACTTGCCGGTCAGCACGCCCTGCGCGATCGGGGACCAGACGATCTGCCCGATGCCCTCCCGCTCGCTCAGCGGGACGACCTCCTCCTCGATCACCCGCCAGAGCATGGAGTACTGCGGCTGGCTGGAGACGATCCGGTCGAAGCCCATCTCGTCGGCGATCTTCAGGGCGCGCTCGATCTCCTCGGCGCGCCACTCCGAGACGCCGACGTACAGGACCTTGCCCTGCCGCACCAGGTCGTCGAAGGCGCGGAGGGTCTCCTCCAAGGGGGTCTCGTAGTCGAAACGGTGGGCCTGGTAGAGGTCCACGTAGTCGGTGCGCAGCCGGCGCAGCGAACCGTGGATCGACTCGAAGATGTGCTTGCGCGACAGACCCCGGTCGTTCGGGCCGGGGCCGGTCGGCCAGTAGACCTTGGTGAAGATCTCCAGGCCCTCGCGGCGCTGCCCCTCCAGCGCCCGGCCGAGGACCTCCTCGGCGCGCGTCCCGGCGTAGACGTCGGCGGTGTCGAACGTGGTGACGCCCTCGTCCAGGGCCGCCCGCACGCACTCGCGCGCGGCGTCCTCCTCGACCTGCGAACCATGGGTGAGCCAGTTGCCGTACGAGATCTCGCTGACCTTGAGGCCGCTGCGGCCAAGATTTCTGAACTCCATGCGCCCGACCCTAACCGGACATGATCGGGCGCCGCGGCGCGTGCTCCGGACGCCGGGCGGGACCGGCCGGCCGGCTACTTGGCGGCGGGCTCGCCGCCCACCTTGTCCTTCTCGCCGACCTTCACCTGCGGCGACGGGACGCGGAGGCGGCGGATCTGCATGGCGCGCATCGCCGCGTACAGGCCGACGCCCTTGGCGTCCTCATCGGGGTAGCGCAGGGCGGCCTGCTTCTTGACGCCGCGGCTGATCATGATGCCCTCGATGAACACCACGGCCAGCAGCACCGGCGGCGCGAACAGCACCGCGAGCTTGGCGGCGGTCAGCGGGAGGAGGCTGAGCGCGACGATCGCGAACATCCCGTACATCAGGTACGAGCCGACCGTGCGGCGCGCGTCGACGTAGTCGCGGGCGAACCGGCGCACCGGGCCCTTGTCGCGCTTGAGGAGGTACCGCTCGTCGCCCTTGGCCATGCCCTCGCGGGCCTTGACCCGCTCGGCCGCCTGCTTCTCGCGGACGCGCTTGTACGCTTCCTTGCGGTTGGACGGGGCCGTGATCGGCTGGCGGCGGCGCTTCTCGGCCTCCGCCCGCTTAGGCGTGGGACGGCCCTTTCCTCCCGGCTTTACGACCTGAGGAGGATCTTCGGGGGCTTCCTGGGTACGACGTCGGAACACAGGGATCAGCCTACCGGCTGCGAACATCGTGGCTGCCTCGCGCGTTAACGCGTAGGGTGATAAGAACCCCAGCAGTGGTCATTGAGCCCAGTTTGTGACTGAGCACAGCACACGAAGGGACCGGCGCCGCGCGATGAGCGTGATGAAGCGAATGTCGATGATCTTCAAGTCCAAGGCGAACAAGGCGCTGGACCGCATGGAGGATCCCCGCGAGACCCTGGACTATTCCTACCAGCGCCAGCTGGAGATGCTGCAGAAGGTCCGTCGGGGTGTCGCCGACGTCGCCACCTCGCGCAAGCGTCTCGAGCTGCAGATCAACCAGCTGGAGTCGCAGCAGAACAAGCTGACCGACCAGGGGAAGAAGGCGCTGCAGGTGGGCCGGGAGGACCTGGCCCGCGAGGCGCTGACCCGGCGGGCCGGGCTGGACTCCCAGCTCGGCGACCTGCGCGCGCAGTACCAGCAGTTGCAGGGCGAGGAGGAGAAGCTGACGCTCGCCTCCCAGCGGCTGCAGGCCAAGGTCGACTCCTTCCGCACCCGCAAGGAGACGATCAAGGCGACGTACACCGCCGCCGAGGCGCAGACCAAGATCAACGAGGCGTTCACCGGCATCTCCGAGGAGATGGGCGACGTGGGTCTGGCGATCCAGCGCGCCGAGGAGAAGACCGAGAACATGAAGGCCCGCGCGGGCGCCATCGACGAGCTGCTGGCCTCGGGCGCGCTGGAGGACTTCTCCGGGCCCAAGGACGACATCCAGGCCGAGCTCGACCGGATGGGCTCGGGTCCCGGCGTCGACCTGGAGCTGGAGCGCCTCAAGGCCGAACTCGGCCAGGGCCCGGCGCCCAAGGAGCTCAACCAGGGCACCCCGGGCGGCGCCCAGCAGGAGCAGGGCGTGGACGCCCCGCAGGCCAAGCAGTGGCCGCAGCAGCCCGGCGGTGCGCAATGATCGTGCGGATCATGGGCGAGGGGCAGCTGGACATCGCCCCCGATGATCTGACCGCGCTCGGCGAGCTGGACGACCTCCTGGAGGAGGCGATCGAGTCCGGCGACGAGGCGCGGTTCCGCGGGGCGCTGCACGGCCTGCTCGACAAGGCGCGCACCGTGGGCAAGGCGCTGCCCGAGGACAGCCTGGAGCCGTCGGAGCTGATCCTGCCCCCCGCCGACGCGGCCATGGACGAGGTCAGGAAGATGCTGGGGGACGAGGGCCTGATCCCCGACTGAGCCCCGCGCCGGCCCCGGATGGGGCGCGTACCCCACAGGTCACAGGCCCTCACAGGCACAAACACCGGTTCTCGCGCGTTGTTACGGGAGAACCGGGAAGCAGTGCCGGTGAGGGGGGTCCGGATGGCACGCACGCGCTACGCCTCGGATCGGGGGCTCACGTCGCGCATGCTCGTGACGATGTTCCTGCTGGGGCTCGTCTACGTGGTCTTCGTGACGGCGTTCTATGTGATCGCGCCCAGCTGGGGGCTGGTCGCGCTGGTGGTGGCGGCGGGGATGCTGCTGGCGCAGTACTTCTTCTCCGACCGGCTGACGCTGTTCGCCATGCGCGGCCGGGAGGTCACGCCGCAGCAGATGCCCGAGCTGCACGGCATCGTCGACCGCGTGTGCGCGATGTCGGACGCCCCCAAGCCGCGCGTCGCGGTCGCCGACACCGACGTGCCGAACGCGTTCGCCACCGGCCGCAACCAGAAGAAGGCCGTCGTCTGCGTCACCACCGGCCTGCTGCGGCGGCTGGACGCGGTGGAGCTGGAGGGCGTGCTCGCGCACGAGATGGCGCACGTCGCCCACCGGGACGTGGCGGTCATGACGATCGCCTCGTTCCTGGGCGTCGTCGCCGGCCTCCTCACCCGGATCGGCATCCAGGCGGGGTTCTTCGGCGGCTTCAACCGGCGCGACCAGAACACCGGCTTGGTGCTGCTCGCGGTGATCCTCGTCAGCGCGGTGGCGTACGCGGTGAGCTTCCTGCTCACCCGCGCGCTGTCGCGCTACCGGGAGCTGTCGGCCGACCGGGCCGCGGCGCTGCTGACCGGGCGCCCGTCGGCGCTGGCCGGCGCGCTGACCAAGATCTCCGGCGAGATGGCGCGGATCCCGACGCGGGACCTGCGCGCCGCCGAGCCGTTCAACGCGTTCTTCTTCGCGCCCGCGTTCAGCAAGGGGTTCAGCGTCTCCTCGCTGTTCTCCACGCACCCGCCGCTGGAGAAGCGGCTGGCGCAGCTGGAGAAGATCTCCGGGCAGCTCAGCAGGGGAGTGTGACGTGGGGTTCCTGGACACGCTGCTCGGCCGCTCCAAACCCGTCAAGCCCGACCTCGACCGGCTGTTCGGGCTGTCCACGGCCGCGGTGACGCTGGAGGCGGCGACCGGGTTCACGCCCACCGGGCTCGGCTCGGTGTGCTTCCGGGCCGCCGAGGGCGGCGCGTTCGCCCGGCTGCAGCGCGACGTCCAGGAGCTGCTGGACGCCGACGAGGGCCCCGCGGTCGAGCTGAGCGAGGACTCCTACGGCTACACCTGGCTGCTGACCCGGCAGGACCCGTCCGACCTGCCCGCCGTGGTCACCGACCTGCACGCGGTGAACTCCACCCTGGAGTCCCACGGATTCGGCCCGCACCTGCTGTGCTCGCTGGCCGGGTTCCGCGGGCCGGACGGGCGGCGGCTGGGACTGGTCTACCTCTACAAGCGCGGCACGTTCTACCCGTTCGCGCCGCTGCCGGGCGAACGCCGCGACAACGCGCTGGAACTCCAGGTGCGCGGTGCGATAGGCGCCGACCTGCCGTTCGAGGACGAGCTGAGCCGCTGGTTCCCCGTCTGGGGCGCCCCCGGGCTGTGACCGCCCGGGGGCGCCGCCCCTACGGCAGGGCGAGCATCTGGTCGAGGGCGGCGCGGGCGTGGCGCGCCGTCTCCTCCTCCACCTCGATGCGGTTGACGACCTCGCCGGCGGCGAGCGTCTCCAGCGACCGGACCAGGTGCGGCAGGTCGATGCGGTTCATCGTCGAGCAGTAGCACACGGTCTTGTCGAGGAACATCACGTTCTTGTCCGGGTGCGCGTTCGCCAGCCGCCGCACCAGGTTCAGCTCGGTGCCCACGGCCCACGCGGAGCCGGACGGGGCCGCCTCGATGGTCTTGATGATGTACTCGGTCGACCCGATCTGGTCGGCGCCCAGCACCACCTCGTGCCGGCACTCCGGGTGGACCAGCACGTTCACGCCGGGGACCCGGGCGCGCACGTCGTCCACGGACTCCTTGCTGAAGCGGCCGTGCACCGAGCAGTGCCCCCGCCACAGGATCATCTTCGCGTCGCGCAGCTGTCGCTGGGACAGGCCGCCCTCCGGCCGGTGCGGGCTGTAGACGACGCAGTCGTCCAGCGCGAACCCCATCTCCAGCACGGCGGTGTTGCGCCCGAGGTGCTGGTCGGGCAGGAACAGCACCTTCTTGCCCTTGGAGTACGCCCAGTCCAGCGCCCGCTTGGCGTTGGAGGACGTGCAGACCGTACCGCCGTGGCGGCCGACGAACGCCTTGATGTCGGCGGAGGAGTTCATGTAGGTGACGGGGACCACGTCGTCGGCGATCCCGGCGTCCTCCAGCACCTCCCAGCACTCCTCCACCTGGTCGAACGTGGCCATGTCGGCCATCGAGCAGCCGGCCGCGAGGTCGGGGAGGATCACCTGCTGGTGGGGCGCGGTGAGGATGTCGGCCGACTCGGCCATGAAGTGCACCCCGCAGAACACCACGTAGGGCGCCTCGGGGCGGGCCGCGGCCTGCTGGGCGAGCTTGAACGAGTCGCCGGTCACGTCCGCGAACCGGATGACCTCGTCGCGCTGGTAGTGGTGCCCCAGGACGAACACCTGGTCGCCGAGCGCCGCCTTGGCGGCGGCGGCCCGTTCCACCAGGTCCGGGTCCGAGGCGGGCGGCAGCTCGCCCGGGCAGTCCACGCCGCGCTCGCTGGCCGGGTCGGACCCCTCGCCCAGGAACAGCAGTGGAAGGTCACGCACAGGGGTGGTCACGGGAGTCTCCCTCCTGCGACGGGGCTTATCGTCGCTTTGACGACTAATCATCGCACACCGGGAACACCGGGCTTCCCGGCAGGGCCCCCGCCGGGGCGTGTGAAACACTGCCCGGAACGGGGAATGGCCTCATTCCGAGGTACGTTGGCCTACAGAAGAGGCGCACGGCGTCCTCGACGACATGCGACGGAACGCCGCTCCGGCGGCGCAGCGAGACCCGGGAGCTGAACCACATGACGGCAGGCGAGACGACCACGCAGGAGACCACGCAGCAGGGCGTCATCCTCACCGACGCCGCCGCTGAGAAGGCCAAGGGCCTGCTCGAGCAGGAGGGCCGGGACGATCTCGCCCTGCGTGTCGCCGTGCAGCCCGGCGGCTGCTCGGGCCTGATCTACCAGCTGTTCTTCGACGAGCGCGAGATGGACGGCGACCAGATCCAGGACTTCGACGGGCTCAGCGTCCGGGTCGACCGGATGAGCGCCCCCTACCTGACCGGCGCCACGATCGACTTCGTGGACTCGATCGAGAAGCAGGGCTTCACGATCGACAACCCCAACGCGTCGGGCTCCTGCGCCTGCGGCGACTCCTTCAACTAGAGCCGCGCGACGAGGCGGTCCGGGCCGGGTGCCCGGGCCGCCTTCGTCATGTTCCCGTCCCGCCCGGGGGTTGTGGCGGCGGCTGGGTCCCGTGGTGCGATGGCAAGTAGGCTTTCCGGGTTGTACGACAGCCGGACACACAGCCGGACGACCTCAGCAAGGAGAGCGACGCCGTGCGCATCGCCGTGACAGGCTCCATCGCGACCGATCATCTGATGACCTTCCCCGGCCGGTTCGCCGACCAGCTCATCCCCGATCAGCTCGATCGGGTCTCACTGTCCTTCCTGGTGGACGAGCTGGAGATCCGCCGGGGCGGGATCGCCGCCAACATCTGCTTCGGGATGGGCAGCCTCGGGACGGAGTCCATCCTGGTCGGCTCGGTGGGCGACGACTTCGCCGACTACCGCTCCTGGCTGGAGCGGCACGGCGTCGACACCGCCTCGGTGCGCGTCTCCGAGCTCCACCACACCGCCCGCTTCCTGTGCACCACCGACCAGGACCAGAACCAGATCGCCACGTTCTACGCGGGCGCGATGAGCGAGGCCGGCCAGATCGAGCTGAGCCCCGTCGCCGACCGCGTCGGCGGCCTCGACCTGGTCCTGATCGGCGCCAACGACCCCGAGGCCATGGTCCGGCACACCGAGGAGTGCCGCACCCGGGGCTACGCCTTCGCCGCCGACCCGTCCCAGCAGCTCGCCCGGATGGACGGCACCGAGGTCCGCAAGCTCATCGACGGCGCCGCGTACCTGTTCACCAACGAGTACGAGAAGGCGCTCTGCGAGGAGAAGACCGGCTGGACCGACGCGGAGATCCTGGACCGCGTCGCCGTCCGCGTCACCACCCTCGGCGCCAAGGGCGTCGTCATCGACCGCAAGGGCGAGCAAGGCCTGCACGTCCCGGCCGCGAAGGTCGCCAAGGTCGTCGACCCGACCGGCGGCGGCGACGCGTTCCGCGCCGGCTTCCTGTCGGCGGTCGCCTGGGGCCTGTCCCTGGAGCGCGCCGCCCAGGTCGGCAACATCATCGCCGCCAACGTCCTGGAGTCGGCCGGCCCCCAGGAGTACCGCCTCGGCAAGCAGGCCTTCCTGGACCGCCTCACCGAGGTCTACGGCGCCGCCTCCGCCGCCGAGGTCGCCCCCCACATCACCTGCCCCGACGCCTGACCCGCCCGAGTCGTACTGGCCGCGGTGCCGGGCGCCGCGGTCAGTACGTTCTGCGGATGTGGAAGGCCCAGCCCTGGGAGAGGGGCTCTTCGCGGACGAAGTCCTGGGACTTCATGCGGCACCAGGCGGGCACGTCGGTGCGGGCGGCCACGTCGTCGGCCAGCACGGCGACGACCTCGCCGACCGGGATCTCCCGGATCCGCTCGGCCAGCAGGATGATCGGGATCGGGCACTTGCGGCCCAGCGCGTCGATGACCAGCACCGGCGGCGGCCCGCCCGCCGCGGCGGGCCCGGGCGGGGCGGGGCGCTCCTGGGCGGGCGCGGCCGCGGGGACCGGCGCGCCGGCGCGGTGGGAGCCCGTCTTCGCACGGCCTCGGAACCTCATGGGCGCGCCCGCCTTCCTGGCGTCGTGATCGTGGGGCTCATGGTGCGCTCACCCCCGCGGTCCGCCGCAGCCGGGCGACGGTGCCGGGGAGCACGGCGAGGAAGCGGTCGACGTCGGTCGGATTCGCGCCACGCGGCAGCGATACCCGGACGTTCCCATGGGTAATCACTCCCATCGCCTCGAGGACGTGACTGGGACGCAGCGTATCCGCCGTGCAGGAGCTGCCGGACGAAACCGCGAAACCCGACCTGTCCAGTTCCGTCAGCAGGGCCTCGCCCTCCACGTACAGGCAGGAGAAGGTGACCAGGTGCGGCAGCCGCCGTACCGGGTCGCCGACCACCTCGACGTCGGGGACGCGGCGGGGGACCTCCGCGCGGATCCGGTCGACCAGCGCCGACAGCCGCGGCGCGTCGGCGGCCATCTCGTCGCGGTACGCGGCGAGCGCCGCCGCCGCGGCGAAGATCGCGGGAACGTTCTCGAAGCCCGGGACGCGGCGCCCCTCCCGCTCGTCCTCGGGCAGCGGGGAGCGCCACCGGGTGCCCTTGCGGATCACGAGCACGCCCACGCCGGGCGGCCCGCCCCACTTGTGCGCGCTGGCGGTCAGCAGCGACCAGCCGCCCGGCACGTCCACCCGGCCGGCCGACTGGGCGGCGTCCACCAGCAGCGGCACCCGCGCGGCGCGGCACGCCTCGGCCGCCTCGGCGACCGGCTGGAGCGTTCCGACCTCGTGGTTGGCCGACTGGAGGCAGGCGAGGGCGGTGTCGGGACGCAGCGCGGCGGCGAACGCGGCGGGGTCGACGCGGCCGTGCCGGTCGACGGGGACCGTGGTGACCGTGCCGCCGTCGCGCTCGTGCGCCTCGGCGGCGTGCAGGACGCTGGAGTGCTCGACCGCGCTCACGACCAGATGGGCCCCGACGCGCCGCCGGGCGCGCAGCGCCCCGAGGACGCCCAGATGCACCGCCTGCGTGCCCGAGCTCGTGAACGACACCTCGTCGGAGCGGACCCGCAGGACCTCCGCCACCCGCGCGCGGGCCTCGTCCAGCAGCACGCGGGCGCCGCGCGCGGAACCGTACAGCCGCGCGGGGTCGGCCCAGCCGGCGTCGAGCGCGCCGACCAGCGCCGTGCGCCCGGCGGGGTGGAGCGGCTCGGTGGACGCGGCGTCGAAGTAGGCGCCCGGGGTGCTGCGATCGGCCACGCTCAGACTCTAACCGGGCACCCGATCGGGGGTGTGCGGCACCCTCGCGCTAATGTGTCCTCCACACGAGTAACAACTGATCTCACCGCCCGGCAGACCGGGCTTTCAATCCGTGGGGAAGGCAATCCGTGAGTCCGACCCGCTCTAGGGAGCGGCGTACGCCTGTGCGCGGTCGCCGCGCATTGACGAGCGCCGGCGCGCTGGGCCTGCTGGCGCTGACCGCCACCGCGTGCAGCGGTGAGGTGAAGCGCCTCGGCATGCCCGAGCCGATCAGCGACCAGGCCGAGCGCATGCTGACGCTGTGGCAGGGTTCCTGGATCGCGGCGTTCGCCGTGGGCGCCGTGGTCTGGGGCCTGATCATCTGGGCGGTGCTGTTCCACCGCAAGCGCTCCGATGACCTGCCGCCGCAGGTGCGCTACAACATGCCGATCGAGATCCTGTACACCGCGGTCCCGTTCGTCATCATCGGCGTGCTGTTCTACTTCACCGCCCGCGACCAGAACTACGTCGAGAAGGTGACCAAGGATCCCGCGGTCGTCGTCGACGTGACCGGCTTCCAGTGGAGCTGGCAGTTCGACTACCGGGAGAAGGACGCCTCCGGCCAGGAGAAGACCGTCGCCTCGGTCGTCGGTACTCCGGTCGACCCCAACGTGGTCTCTGGCGCCAAGCCGGTCATGACGATCCCGGCGAACAAGACGGTGCGCGTCCGGCTGCACGCCAACGACGTCATCCACTCGTTCTGGGTGCCGGCGCTCCTCTACAAGAAGGACGTCATGCCGGGCTACACCAACGAGTTCGAGTTCACGGCGCGCAAGCTCGGCACTTATGAGGGCCGCTGCGCCGAGCTCTGCGGCGTCGACCACAGCCGGATGCTGTTCCAGCTGAAGGTCGTCTCCGAGGCCGACTACAACAAGTGGCTCGCCGACGCGAAGGCCAAGGCGGCGGGAGGTGCCCGATGACCACGGTCAGTGAGGCTCCGGGCAGCCTGAAGGTTGCCGGGGCGCGGACGAGCAAGGGGCGCATCATCGCCTCCTGGATGTCGTCCACCGACCACAAGGTGATCGGTTACCTGTACCTGATCACCTCGTTCATCATGTTCCTGATCGGCGGCGTGCTCGCGCTGGTCATGCGGCTGGAGCTGTACAAGCCCGGCCTGCAGGTGGTGAGCAACGAGCAGTTCAACCAGATGTTCACCATGCACGGCACGATCATGCTGCTGATGTTCGCGACGCCGCTGTTCGCCGGCTTCGCCAACGTCATCATGCCGCTGCAGATCGGCGCGCCCGACGTGGCGTTCCCGCGGATGAACATGCTGGCGTACTGGCTGTTCCTGTTCGGCAGCATCATCGTTATCGCCGGCTTCCTGACGCCGGGCGGCGCCGCCAGCTTCGGCTGGTTCGCCTACGCCCCGCTGTCGGACGCGGTCCGCTCCCCGGGCGTCGGCGGCGACATGTGGGTGATGGGCCTGGCCATGTCGGGCTTCGGCACCATCATGGGCGCGGTCAACTTCATCACCACGATCCTGTGCATGCGCGCCCCGGGCATGACGATGTTCCGGATGCCGATCTTCACCTGGAACATCCTGCTGACCTCGATCCTGGTCCTGCTGGCGTTCCCGGTCCTGGCGGCCGCGCTGCTGGCCCTGGAAGCCGACCGCAAGCTCGGCGCCCACGTCTTCGACGCGGCGCACGGCGGCGCGCTGCTGTGGCAGCACCTCTTCTGGTTCTTCGGGCATCCAGAGGTGTACATCATCGCGCTGCCCTTCTTCGGCATCGTGACCGAGATCCTCCCGGTGTTCAGCCGCAAGCCGGTCTTCGGCTACATCGGCCTGGTGTTCGCGACCATCTCGATCGCCGGCCTGTCGATCACCGTGTGGGCGCACCACATGTTCGTCACCGGCCAGGTGCTGCTGCCGTTCTTCTCGTTCATGACGTTCCTGATCGCGGTGCCGACAGGGGTCAAGTTCTTCAACTGGGTCGGAACGATATGGAGAGGGCAACTCACGTTCGAGTCGCCCATGCTCTGGTCGATCGGCTTCCTGGTCACGTTCCTGTTCGGCGGCCTGACCGGCGTCATCCTGGCCTCCCCGCCGATGGACTTCCAGCTGTCGGACTCCTACTTCGTGGTGGCGCACTTCCACTACGTCGTGTTCGGCACGGTGGTGTTCGCGATGTTCGCGGGCTTCTACTTCTGGTGGCCCAAGTGGACCGGCAAGATGCTGAACGACCGGCTCGGCAAGGTGCACTTCTGGATGCTGTTCATCGGCTTCCACGGCACGTTCCTGATCCAGCACTGGCTGGGCGCCGCGGGCATGCCGCGCCGGTACTCCGACTACGCCAGCGAGTTCACCGGCATGAACCAGGTGTCGACGGTGTTCGCGTTCCTGCTCGGCGTCTCGATGCTCCCGTTCTTCTACAACGTGTACATCACGTGGAAGAAGGGCAAGCGCGTCGAGGTCGACGACCCGTGGGGGTACGGCGCGTCCCTGGAGTGGGCGACGTCGTGCCCGCCGCCGCGGCACAACTTCAACTCGATCCCGCGGATCCGTTCCGAGCGGCCGGCGTTCGACCTGCACCACCCGCACGTCGGTGCCAAGGGCGAGCTCGCCGGGTCGACGGTGAAGAAGGGCTAGGGCGATGCGCGTACAGGCGTTCATGTTCTACGGGTGCGCGGTGTTCTTCCTCGCCACCGACGTCGTCTACTGGCTGTGGTCGAAGGACTGGACCGGCACGACCGCGCTGGCCCTGTCGGTCGGCCTGGCGGGCCTGATCGGGTTCTACATCCACTTCACGATCCGCCGGCTGGAGAAGGCCAACTCCGGGCCGCTGTACGAGGACGACCCCGAGGGCGACATCTCGGCCGCGGCCGGCGAGCTGGGCTTCTTCAGCCCGCACAGCTGGTGGCCGCTGTTCGTGGCGCTGTCGGCCGCGCTGATCGCGCTGGGCGTGGTCTTCGGCTGGTGGATGGTGATCCTCGGTACGTTCGCCGCGATCATGTCCACCATCGGAATGGTCTTCGAGTACTACCGGGGCCATTTCGCCCACTGATTGGGTAAAAGAACCCCCAGAGGGCCGGTACCAGGGAATTTCCCGGGTACCGGCCCTTTCGGATGAGGTGCGTCTTTGTACGGCACAACAGACTGTGTGTGTACAGAACAGGTCGTACTCGACGGCCGGTGTCAGAGGGCCGGGCGCACCTTCCGTGGATCTCACGACGAGCGGGGGGACGACGTGCGGTTCGGTTGCACAGGAGGAACGGCCGGACGGGGCCGGCGCGCCGGAGCGGCGCTGCTCGGCGCGACCGTGGCGGCGGGAACGGGGCTGGCGGCGGGGTGCGCCTCGGACGCGACGACGGCGGCCGGCGGCGGCTCGGTGAGCCTGGCGGTGAGCCCGGCGGGCGGTTCGGGCGAGCAGCGGCCGGACGCTCCCGTCGCCGTCCAGGCGGAGCGGGGGACGATCGCGAACGTGACCGTCACCGAGGAGGCCGGCGCGGCCAAGGACGCGACGAAGGACGCGGACACGGGCGCGGCCGCAGGCGCGGACGGGAACGCCGACGAGAGCGCGGCACAGGCGGCGGGCGGGAAGGCGGTCGAGGGGTCGCTGAACGCCGCGCGGACCCAGTGGCGCTCGCGGTGGACGCTCGCGCCCGGCACCGCGTACACGGTGCACGCGACGGCGATCGGGCTGGACGGGCGGACCCGCACGGTCAGCACCCGGTTCACCACCGCGAAGGCGGAGAAGGAGCTGGCGACGCAGCTGGAGGCTCCGTACGACAAGGAGACCGTGGGCGTCGGGATGCCCATCATCCTGCGCTTCAAGCGGGAGATCACCGACAAGGCGGCGGTCGAGCGGGCGCTGGAGGTCCGGTCGAGCAAGCCGGTCGAGGGCGCCTGGCACTGGTTCGACGAGGACTACCCCGGCCCGTCCGTGGTGTTCCGTCCCAAGGAGTACTGGCCCGCGCACACCGACGTGACGCTGAACGCGCACCTCGCCGGCGTGCAGGGGGCCAAGGGCGTGTACGGGACCAAGGACCAGTCGCTGCGGTTCCGGGTCGGCGACTCGCGCATCAGCACGGCGAGCGAGAACACCCACCAGATGGTGGTGAAGAAGAACGGCAAGGTCGTCCGCAAGGTGCCGGTCAGCATGGGCAAGGGCGGCGTCCGCAAGTACACCACCACCAACGGCGTCCACCTCACGATGGACAAGGGCAGCCCGGTGACGATGACGTCCGGGTGGGAGGGGATCGGGCCCGGCTCGCCCGGCTACTACAGCCTGACGGTCTACAACGCGGTCCGCATCTCCAACAGCGGCGAGTACGTGCACAGCGCGCCGTGGTCGGTCGGCTCGCAGGGCAACGCGAACGTCAGCCACGGCTGCATCAACATCAGCCCGTCGCACGCGAAGTGGTTCTACAACTTCTCGCATCGCGGCGACCCGTACGAGGTGACCGGCAGCAAGCGGGAGCTGGAGCCCACGAACGGCTGGGGCTACTGGCAGCTGTCCTGGAAGGACTGGGTGAAGGGCAGCGCGCTCAAGCAGAGCCACAAGATCGGGCCGAGCGGCTCGGTCCCGCTGCCGGCCGCCTAGGGGCGCAGCGGGGGCGGTTCCGGTACGCGGTGCAGGCGCGCCCAGTCGCGCGCCATGGCGATCCGCTCGGGGCCCGACGGGTGGCTCATCCACAGGACCCGCTCGACGATGTCCGGATCGACGTCGGAGATGTTGCGCACCGACAGCTCGTGCTGCATCGACACGAACGTGACCGGGTCGCGGGTGAGGTTCAGGGCGTGGGCGTCCGCGCGGGCCTCGATCCGGCGGCTGATGAGGTTCTGCACGGGACCGCCGATCTGCATCGCCACCGTGACCAGGGCGAGCACCAGCGCCACCGAGCGCGGGTCGGCGGCGCCCCCGCCGCTCGCACCCTCACCGCCGTCCGTGGCCGCGTCCGCGTCCGTGTCGGTGTCCGTACGGACGCCAGCGCGCCGCAGCAGCCGCGGAGAGCCCAGCAGCAGGTGGAGCAGGCAGACGGCGCCGGAGACGCCCAGGGCGCCGATCAGCGTCCCGTAGAGTACGTCCGCGTTCTTGGCGTGGCCCAGCTCGTGCGCCACGATCGTCTCGACCCGGGCCCGCGGAGTGGACTTCAGCAGCGTGTCGTACACCACGATGCGGCGGGTGGAGCCGAACCCGGACACGTAGGCGTTGAGCGCGGTGGTGCGCCGCGAGGCGTCCGCGACGAGCACGTCCTTCACCGGCACGCCGTCGCGCTCGGCCATCGCCAGCAGGCTCGTGCGCAGCTCGCCGCGCGGCAGCGAGTGGAACCGGTTGAAGACCGGCTCGAACACCACCGGGTAGAGGAACGAGACCGCCACGACCAGCGCGAAGCCGCCGGCCGCCGCGCCCGTCCACCAGTACCTGGGGAAGCGGCGCAGCAGCCAGTAGAGCAGCACGAGCGCGATCGTCCAGATCACCCAGGTGAGGACGAGCGACTTGGCCTCGTCCAGCAGCCACTCCGGCCAGGTCTGCGTGGACAGCCCGTAGTCGCGCAGGATGGCCTCGCCCCACACCCCGAACGGCAGCCCGGCCAGGTGGACGACCGTCGTCAGCGCGACCGCGGCCGCCGCCACCCGGAGCGTGCGGCGCCGTACCCGCGCGGTGGCCCAGGAGACGAACCGGGCGCCCAGCGGGGTGAGCCCGAGCACCAGGACCACGGCGAGCCCGACCACGAGGCTGGTGTACGCGCGCGGCGCGAGCGCGGCGTCGAACGCGCGGGACCGCGCGATCTCCGAGGCGCCGAAGTCGCGCGCCGGATCCACCGGGGCGGAGCCGCCGGGCACGTCGCCCTCCAGCGGGTTCCACGGGGTGGTGAGGGCCAGCACGGCGCCCACGGCGGCGAACAGCACCGCGGCGGCGATCGCGGCCGCCGTCCTGGAGCGCCGGTCGGTCATCGCAGTTCCTCCCGCAGGTAGTCGCGCCACGCGGCGGTGAAGGCGGCCGTGCCCAGGCCCAGGACGGCGCGCAGGGCGGCGTCCTGGGAGCCGCGGCCGGCGGCCCGGTAGAGCCGGACGAGGGTCGCCTCACCGTACCGCTCGGCGATCATGCGGCAGGCCAGCCAGGCCTCCTGGTACGACTGCGCGAGCCGGTCCGAGCCGCCCTCGAAGGCGGCGCGGCCGGGGAGCGCGGCGGGCAGCCGCCCGGCGGCGACCTCGCCGCGCAGCTCGCGGGCGGCCGAGCGCACGCCCACCTTCCGGCCCTTGTAGCCGGCGTAGTCGGCGAAGCCCTCGATCAGCCACAGCGGGGTGCGGCCGTCGCGGGCGCCGCCGGTGGCGACGTGGGTGAGCTCGTGGGTCAGCACGACGTCGCGGCCGAGGGCGTTGAGGCGGCCGAAGGCGTCCGGGGCGATGACGACGCGGTCGGCGGCGCCGCCCCCGGCGGCGGGCATGGTGGTCGCGAGCGCGGCGATCCCGGTCAGCTCGCCGCCGCCGCCCGCCAGCGCCGCGGCCCGCGCCGTGCCGGCCGGGACGAGCGCGACGGCGCGGCGCTCCCAGCCCTTCTTCGCGAGCGGCCCGGCGACCGCGTTCACGGCGGGCACCGCCGCGTCCAGGCGGCGCGCGATCTCCTCCAGGCCGGGGCCGTCGCCGGCGACGAGCACGGAACGGCCCCTGACCACGGTGATCGGGCCGCCGCCCCAGATCTCGGCGTCGTCGGCCAGGCCGCGGCCCGTGCCGTCCCCGGTGATGACCCAGCCGCCGCCGCGCGGCGCGAAGGCCAGGTGCCGGGTCCGGGTCAGCGGCGCCTCGTCGTGGCCGCGCAGCCGGTAGCGCAGGTCCACCTGGACGAGAGCGGCGCCGCCCGCCGTGGACGCGACCCTGGTGAAGCGTTCCCGCCACCCCTCCAGGGGCAGCTTGAGCAGGTTGTCGAACATCACGGCCTGCGCCCGCCGGTACCCGGCCGGGGCGGCGGCGACCGTGGCGAGGAAGGCCGTCCGGTCGCGGTCGCGTACGGCGCGCTCGCGGTTGGCCAGGACGGTCTCGACGGCCCGCCTGTCGGGGGGCCCGACGTGGGCGGCGGCCGTCGCGGCGGGGCCGGGCGCGGGGCCGCCGGTGCGCG
>NZ_JBEZWH010000093.1:0-24168 GCF_040703975.1 Spirillospora sp. NPDC029432 | reverse complement strand
CAATCAGTGGCCACGGGGTGGTCCGGTCACCAATGAACCGGACCGATAAAGGCACTGGCTTTTAACACGCTGTTGAGTTCTCAAGAAACGGACACCCACCGCGCCCGACCCACTCTCGCGGGTCCGTACTCCGGGGCAACCCTTCAAGCCTATCCGATTCGTCCGATTTGTCAAACTTCGTCCGATCCGGTGTCCCCCGCAGTCCGAACGGCGCGGAGGAGATCCGCGCTGCCGGTCTGTGGAGTTCCCCTCGGGCCGGCCGCCTCCCGGCGTCCCGCTCCCCTTGGGGCAGGTAGAACATTAGATCCGTCCGGCAACACCGTCAAATCGGCGCGCCGGGACGCATAACCCCAGGTGAAGCCCGGGTTTCGTGGGTCTGCGACGACCCCGGGCGGTCCTCGTGACCGCACTGTGACGTTTGGACGGCCAAAGATTTGCCCGGGATGCGAAGAGCGCCCGCCCAGCATGAGCCGGGCGGGCGCTCTCGGCGCTCGTAACGAGGGTCAGGCCGGCACGACCTCCACGCCCCCGATGTTGCGCTTCCCGCGCCGCAGCACCAGGAAGCGGCCGTGCAGGAGGTCCGACGCCGCCGGGACGGCGTCCTCCGACTCGACCTTGGCGTTGTTCAGGTACGCGCCGCCCTGGGCGATCGCCCGCCGGGCCTCGGACTTGCTCTTGCACAGGCCCGAGCCGGCCAGGAGGTCGACCACGGACGGGAGCTCGCCCGGCGGCACCTCGGTACGGGGCACCTCGGCCAGGGCCGACCTGAGGGTGCGCTCGTCCAGGTCCTCCAGGGCGCCCTGCCCGAACAGGGCGCGCGAGGCCGCGACCACGCGGTCGGTCTCGCCGGCGCCGTGCACCATCGTGGTCATCTCCTCGGCCAGCGCCCGCTGCGGAATGCGGGCGGCGGGCCGGTCGGTGCCCTGCTTGACGAGGTCCTCGATCTCCTCCCGGGTGCGGAAGCTGAAGACCTTGAGGAACTTGGCGATGTCGCGGTCGTCGGCGTTGAACCAGAACTGGTAGAACGCGTACGGCGAGGTCAGCTCAGGGTCGAGCCAGTACGTCTCGCCGCCGGCGGTCTTGCCGAACTTCGTCCCGTCGGCCTTGGTCAGCAGCGGCGTGGTGAGGGCGTGCGCCGTGGTCCCCTCGACGCGCCTGATCAGGTCGGCGCCGGCCGTGAGGTTGCCCCACTGGTCGTTGCCGCCGGTCTGCAGGACGCAGCCGTACCGCCGGTGCAGTTCCAGGTAGTCCATCGACTGGAGGAGCACGTAGCTGAACTCGGTGTAGCTGATCCCCGACTCCAGGCGGCTCCTGACCGTCTCGCGGGCCAGCATGCGGTTCACGGGGAAGTGCTTGCCGATGTCGCGCAGGAACTCGATGACCGTCATGGGCCCGGTCCAGTCAAGGTTGCTGACCATGGTGGCGGAGTTGGGCGCGTCACCGAAGTCCAGGAAGCGGGAGACCTGGCCGTGGATGCGCTCGACCCAGCCGGCGACGGTCTCCTCGGAGTTCAGGACGCGTTCCACGCTCTTGCCGCTGGGGTCGCCGATCAGCCCGGTGGCGCCGCCGACCAGCCCGATGGGCCGGTGCCCGGCCCGCTGGAAGCGCTTGAGCATCAGGATCTGGATCAGGTTGCCCAGGTGCAGGGACGGCGCGGTCGGGTCGAACCCGCAATAGAGCGTGACCGGCCCCGCGGCGAGCGTAGCCCGCAGTTCGTCCAGATCGGTGGACTGCGCGATGAGATCGCGCCACGCGAGATCGTCGAGGATGTCGGTCACGTTCTTCCTGCTCTCCACATGCGGGATGTTCCGTCCCCTCAGCCTGCCCGAGGGGACGCCGTTCACGGTAACGCTTTTCAGCGCCCGGACATGAAGTACCGGGCCGGTACGAAGACCTCGTGCCCGGAGTCGAGCCGTGCGCGGAAGCCGGCGGGCTCCCACCGCGTCTCCTTGAAGGCCGGGGCGTCCGCCCCGGTGAATTCCAGCCGTACGAAGTGCCCGTACCCCATCGAGGTGTCCCTGCCTGTATAGAGCTCGTAATGCTCGTCCAGGCCGGGGAGGCCCGTGCGGACCCGCACGATCCCCGCGTGGTGGACGCTCCCGTCGTCGTACTTGACCGTGCGGGGCTGGGTGTCGCGGGCCACGATGTCGCGGCCGCCGCCGGGGCCGGCCAGGTCGAGGATCAGGAAGGCCACGAGCGCGAGGACGCCGCCCGCCACTGCGCTCGCGATGATCTGCAGGGGTCCGCGCATCGGTGCGCCTCTCAGGATCGGGTCCGCTTGCGGGGGACGTGGGCGCGGTACGGGGAGACGGCCGGGTCGCCGTCGATCCAGAAGCGCCAGGGGGTCTCCTTGGCGCCGTTCACCCCGGTACGGGGGCCGGTCCTGATCAGGGACGGGTCGGCGGGCTCGCCCGGGAGGACGAGCATGGGCCCGCCGGGGGTGCACACGTCCGCGCCGTTCTGCTCGCGGGCGATGCCGAGGGCCACGCACAGCCGCGCCGGGCCGCGGGCCAGGTCGCGTTCGGTGGAGCGGGGCCGCCGCTCCCGCGCCGCCTCCAGCCCGGAGACGACCTGGCCCGCGCGGAGGAGGACGGCCGAGGCCGTGCCCTCCTCCGCGCAGACGAGGTTGACGCAGTAGTGCATGCCGTACGTGAAGTACACGTAGGCGTGGCCGGGCGGCCCGAACATCACCTCGGTGCGCGGCGTGCGGCCCCGGTAGGCGTGCGAGGCGGGGTCGAGGGGCCCGGCGTAGGCCTCGACCTCGGTGAGCCGGACGGCGACGCCGCCGTGGACGAGGACGCGGCCGAGGAGGTCGGGGGCGACCTCGTCCACCGGGCGGTCGAAGAAGGCGCGGGGCAGGGGGGAGCCGGTCATCGGCCTACTCGGCCTACTCGGAGCCCGCGGCCCAGGCGGCGTGCTCGTCGGCGAGGCCGCGCAGCGCGGCGATCTGCTCGCGGACGCGGTCGGGGGCGGTGCCGCCGTGCGCCTTGCGGGAGGCGAGCGCGCCCTGGACGTTGAGGACCTCGCGGACGTCGGGGGTCAGGTGCGGGGACACCTTGAGCAGCTCGTCGTCGGTGAGGTCGTCGAAGTCCTTGTCGTTGACCTGGCACCAGACGACGAGGTGGCCGACGACCTCGTGGGCGTCGCGGAAGGCGGTGCCGCGCCGGACGAGGAGCTCGGCGAGGTCGGTGGCCAGGGCGAAGCCGTCGGGGGCGGAGGCCTCCAGGCGCTCGGTGTTGACGCGCATGGTGGCGATCAGGCCGGACATGGCGGGCAGGACGAGCAGCAGCGTCTCGACGGCGTCGAAGGCGCCCTCCTTGTCCTCCTGGAGGTCGCGGTTGTACGTCAGGGGCAGGCCCTTGAGGGTGGTGAGGAGGCCGACGAGGTGGCCGATGAGGCGGCCGGCCTTGCCGCGGGCCAGTTCGGCGACGTCGGGGTTCTTCTTCTGCGGCATGATCGACGACCCGGTGGCGTAGGTGTCGTCCATCTCGATCCAGCGGAACTCCTGGGAGGCCCACAGGCAGATCTCCTCGCCGAGGCGGGAGAGGTGGACGCCGGTCAGGGCGGCGGCGAAGAGGAACTCGGCGACGAAGTCGCGGTCGGCGACGGCGTCCATGGAGTTGGCGGCGGCCGAGTCGAAGCCGAGTTCGGCGGCGGTGGCCTGCGGGTCCAGCGGCAGGGAGGAGCCGGCGAGGGCGCCGGAGCCGAGCGGGGACACGGCGGCGCGGCGGTCCCAGTCGCGGAGCCGGTCGATGTCGCGGGTGAGCGGCTGGACGTGGGCGAGCAGCTGGTGGGAGAACAGCACCGGCTGGGCGTGCTGGAGGTGGGTCATGCCGGGGGCGGCGACGCCGAGGTTGTGCTCGGCCTGGGTGATCAGCGCGGTCTCCAGCTCGACCAGCCGGCTGACGATCTGCCGGACGTGGTCGCGCAGGTAGAGGCGCAGGTCGGTGGCGACCTGGTCGTTGCGGCTGCGGCCGGCGCGCAGCTTGCCGCCGAGGGCGCCGAGGCGCTCCAGGAGGCCGCGTTCGAGGGCGGTGTGGACGTCCTCGTCGGCGACGGTGGGCCGGAAGTCGCCGCTCTTGCAGGCCTCTTCGAGGTCGTCGAGGGCACCGAGCATGCGCTCGAGCTCGTCGTCGGTGAGGAGCCCCGCCCGGTTGAGCACGCGGGCGTGGGCGCGCGAGCCCATCAGGTCGTACGGGGCGAGCCGCCAGTCGAACTGGACGCTCACCGAGAGCCGCGCGAGCGCGTCCGACGGACCGCCTTCGAACCGGCCGCCCCACAGTCGCGTCGGTGCCTTCGTCACGAAAATCCTCTTCTTCCTGTGCTTTTCTGTGTTTCTTAGCTTTCCGAACGGAGGGCGGGCGGCTGCCGCCCGCGATCCCCCACTGTATTGCCACCCGGGGCGCGTCGCGCCGGGTGGGACGCCGTGCCGCCGGGCGCTAGCCGCCGCGCCGTTCGCGTCCCGCGGCCAGGCGCAGCAGCGACTCGGCGAGTTCCTGCCCGCCGGCCGGGTCGCGGGCGATGACCAGGATGGAGTCGTCGCCGGCGACCGTGCCGAGGATGGACGGCCATTCGGCGTGGTCGATGGCCGAGGCCAGGTACTGCGCGGCGCCCGGCGGGGTGCGGACCATGACCAGGTTGGCGGACGCCTCGGCGGAGACGAGCAGTTCGGCGGCCAGCCGGCCGAGCCGGCCGGTGAACGACTCGGCGTCGCCGGTGCCGGTCCGGGCGCGCCGGATGCGCTCGCCGCCCTCCCCGGGGACGGCGTAGATGAGGCTGCCGTCGTCGGCGCGGAGCCGTACCGCGCCGATCTCCACCAGGTCGCGCGACAGGGTGGCCTGGGTGACCTCGACGCCCGCCTCGGCCAGCAGCCGGGCGAGCTCGGCCTGGGAGTGCACCGGTTTGCGGGTGAGCAGGTCGACGACCTTGGCCTGGCGGGCGGTCTTGGTCACGGGGATGGTCATGGCGGTCTTCTTATCGCTCCAGGAGCCAGGCCAGCAACGCCTTCTGGGCGTGCAGCCGGTTCTCGGCCTCGTCCCAGACCACGCTGCGGGGGCCGTCCAGCACGGCGGCGGTGATCTCCTTGCCGCGGTAGGCGGGCAGGCAGTGCAGCACGATCGCCTCGTCGTCGGCGAGGGAAAGCAGCGCCTCGTCGATGGCGTAGGGCTCGTAGAGGGAGGTGTCCTTGCCCTCCTGGCCCATCGAGACCCAGGTGTCGGTGGCCAGGACGTCGGCGCCGGCCGCGGCGTGCTTGGCGTCGGAGGTGACGGTGACCGAGCCGCCGGTGGCCGCCGCGATCTCCGTGGCCTTCGCCACGACGGCGGTGTCGGGCGGGAGCTGTTCGGGGGCGGCGATGCGGACGTGCATGCCGGCGGTGGCGCCGCCGAGCAGGTACGAGTGGGCCATGTTGTTGGCACCGTCGCCGAAGTAGGCGAGGGTGAGGCCGGCGAGTCCGCCCTTGGCCTCCCGGACGGTCTGGAGGTCGGCGAGGATCTGGCAGGGGTGGAACTCGTCGGTCAGCGCGTTGACGACCGGGACGGCGGTGCCCGCGGCCATCTCCTCGATGCGCCGCTGCCCGCCGGTCCGCCACACGATCGCGGACGCCTGCCGTTCCAGCACCCGGGCGGTGTCGGCGATCGACTCGCCGCGGCCGAGCTGGCTGGTCCCGGAGTCGAGGATCAGGGGGTGGCCGCCGAGTTCGGCGATGCCGACGGCGAACGAGATGCGGGTCCGGGTGGAGGGCTTGTCGAACAGCACCGCGACGGTGCGGGGGCCCTCCAGCGGCCGGTGCGCGAACCGGTCCGCCTTCATGGCGGCGGCCAGTTCCAGCACCTCGGCCTGCTCGGCGGGGGTGAGGTCGTCGTCGCGCAGGAAGTGCCGCACCATCGGTCAGTCCTCCTTCTCGGCCGCGGCGTCCAGGATCGCCGGGAGGGCGCCGGTGAACGAACCGGCCTGTTCGGGCGTGAGGATGAGGGGCGGGGCGAGCCTGATCGCGTCCGGCTGGACGGCGTTGACCAGGAAGCCGGCGTCGCGGGCCGCGGCCTCCACGGCGGCGGCGCGGGGGCCGTCCAGGACGAGGGCGCGCCAGAGCCCGCGGCCGCGCACGCCCTTCAACAGCTGGTGCCGGGTCGCGGTGATCCCGGCGGCCAGCCGCTCGCCGACGTCGGTGACGCGGTCGAGGAGGCCGTCGCGCTCGATGGTCCCGATCACCGCGAGCGCGGCGGCGGCGCTCACCGGGTTGCCGCCGAAGGTGCTGCCGTGGTCGCCCTTGGCGAAGATCGCGCCGTGCTCGCCGAAGGCGACGCAGGCGCCGATCGGGAGGCCGCCGCCCAGACCCTTGGCGAGGGTGAGGATGTCGGGCGTGGCGTCCGCGAGCTCGTGCCGGAACGCGAACCATGTTCCGGTGCGGCCGACGGCGGACTGGATCTCGTCGGCGACGAGCAGCGCGCCGGTGGCGTCGCAGATCTCCCGGGCGGCGGCGAAGTAGCCGTCCGGGGGCGGGACGACGCCGGCTTCGCCCTGCGTGGGCTCCAGGAAGACGGCGGCGCAGTCGCCGGTCACGGCGGCCTTGAGCGCGTCGGCGTCACCGTACGGGACGAACCTGACGTCCAGTGCGAACGGCCCGAACGGCTCCCGGATGGAGTCCTTGCCGGTCAGCGCGAGGGCGCCCATGCTGCGGCCGTGGAAGCCGTTCTCGGTCGCGACGAAGTAGGAGCGCCCGCTGCTCTTGCCGTACTTGATGGCGAGCTTGAGCGCGGCCTCGTTGGCCTCGGTGCCGCTGTTGGCCAGGAACACCCGGGCGTCGGCGTCCAGCAGCTCGCGGAGCTTCTCGGCCAGCCGCACCTCGGGCTCGTGCAGGAAGAGGTTGGAGGTGTGCGCGATGCCGGCGACCTGGGCGGTGACCGCCTCCACCAGGGCCGGGTGGCCGTGGCCGAGGCTGCTCACCGCGATGCCGGCGATCAGGTCGAGGTAGGCGTTGCCGTCCACGTCCCAGACCCGGCTGCCCTCGCCGCGCGCGAGCGCCAGCGGCGGCACGCCGTAGTTCGGCATGAACGCCGCCTCGTACCGTTTCCTGAGGTCGTCGTTCCTCACGCTCACGCGACTTCTCCCTCTTCGTTCTCGTCGTTCGCGCCCGCGGCCGCGGCGGGGGCGCCCGGGACGACCATGGTGCCGACGCCCTCGTCGGTGAAGACCTCCAGCAGGATCGAGTGCGGGACGCGGCCGTCCAGCACGTGCGCCTGCGGGACGCCGCCGCGGACGGCGTGCAGGCACGCCTCCATCTTCGGCACCATGCCCGAGGTCAGCTCGGGCAGCAGCGCGGCCAGTTCGTCGGCGGTCAGGCTGTCGATCACGTCGTCGCTGTCGGGCCAGTCGGCGTACAGGCCCTCGACGTCGGTCAGCACGACCAGCTTGGTGGCGTCCAGCGCCACCGCGAGCGCGGCGGCGGCGGTGTCGGCGTTGACGTTGTAGACCTCGCCGTCGTCGCCGCGGGCGACGCTGGAGACCACCGGGATCCGGCCGTCGTCCAGCAGCGCCCGGACCGCGCCGACCTGGACCTCGACGATCTCGCCGACCTGGCCGATGTCGACCGGCTCGCCGTCCACGACGGCGTGCTTGCGCTCGGCGGTGAACAGGTTCGCGTCCTCGCCCGACATCCCGACGCCGAACGCGCCGTGCCGGTTGAGCAGGCCCACCACGTCCCGGTTGACCTGGCCGACCAGGACCATCCGGACGACCTCCATGGCCTCCGGCGTGGTGACGCGCAGCCCGGCGGTGAAGCTGGACTCGATCCCGGCCCGTTCCAGCGCGGCGTTGATCTGCGGCCCGCCGCCGTGCACGATCACCGGCCGCAGCCCGGCGTACCGGAGGAACACCACGTCCTCGGCGAACGAGGCGCGCAGCGACTCGTCGGTCATCGCGTGCCCGCCGTACTTGATCACGACGGTGGCGCCGTGGAAGCGCTCCAGCCACGGCAGCGCCTGGATCAGGGTGCCGGCCTTCTCCAGCACCCCGGCCCTGTTCTTGCGCATCCGAGCGCCGCTCGTCACGCCGCTCACGTGCTGTACGCCGAGTTCTCGTGGACGTAGTCGGCCGTGAGGTCGGTGGTCCAGACGGTGGCGCTGTGCGGGCCGGCCGAGAGGTCGACGGTGATCGTCACGTCGCGGGGGCGCAGGTCGACCTTGTCGCGGTCGTCGCCGACCGAGCCGTTCCGGCAGACCCAGACGCCGTTGATGGCCACGTTGAGCTGGTCGGGCTCGAAGGCGGCGTCGGTGGTGCCGACGGCCGACAGGACCCGGCCCCAGTTGGGGTCCTCGCCGTGGATGGCGCACTTGAGGAGGTTGTTGCGGGCGATGGAGCGGCCGACGGTGACGGCGTCGTCCTCGCTGCCGGCGCCGACGACCTCGATGGCGATGGCCTTGGACGCGCCCTCGGCGTCCACCAGCAGCTGCCGGGTGAGGTCGGCGGCGACCTCGGTGAGCAGCGCGGTGAACTCGGCCTCGTCCGGGGTCACCTCGGCGGCGCCGGACGCCATGAGCAGCACGGTGTCGTTGGTGGACATGCAGCCGTCGGCGTCCAGCCGGTCGAGGGTGACGCCGGTGGCGGCGCGCAGCGCACGGTCGAGGGCGGCGGCGTCCAGGTCGGCGTCGGTGGTGATCACGCAGAGCATGGTGGCGAGGGAGGGGGCCAGCATGCCGGCGCCCTTGGCCATCCCGCCGATCATGTAGCCGCCGTCGCCCTGCCGGAACGCGATCTTCGCGACGGTGTCGGTGGTGCGGATGGCGTCCGCGGCGGCGAGCCCGCCGTCGCCGCGCGACAGGGCGGCGGCCGCGGTGTCGACGCCCGGCAGCAGGCTGTCCATGGGCAGCCGCTCGCCGATGAGGCCGGTGGAGCAGACCGCGATCTCCCCGGCCGAGTCCTGGAGGGCCCCGGCGACCTTCTCGGCGGTCGCGTGGGTGTCCTGGAAGCCGGGCGCGCCGGTGCAGGCGTTGGCGCCGCCGGAGTTGAGCACCACCGCGCGCAGCCTGCCGCCCTTGAGGACCTGCTCGGACCACAGGACCGGCGCGGCCTTCACCCGGTTGCGGGTGAAGACGCCGGCCGCGGCGCGGGACGGCCCGTCGTTGACGACCAGGGCGAGGTCGCGGGTTCCGCTGTCCTTCAGGCCGGCGACGACGCCGGCGGCGCGGAACCCTCTGGGTGCGGTGACGCTCAAGGGGACACTCCGATCGTGGTGAGACCGAGCCGTTCGGGCAGGCCGAGGGCGAGGTTGGCGCTCTGCACCGCTCCCCCGCCGGTGCCCTTGGTGAGGTTGTCGATGGCGGCGACCACGACGGCGCGGCCGGCGCGCTCGTCGTGGGCGACCTGGATCAGGGCGGTGTTGGCGCCGAGCGTCATCGCCGTCGACGGCCACTGGCCCGCGGGCAGCAGGCCGACGAACGGCTCGCCCTCGTAGGCCAGGCCGTACGCGTCGCGCAGGGTCTCCAGCGTGACGCCGGGCCGGGTGCGGGCCGAGCAGGTGGCCAGGATGCCGCGGCTCATCGGCGCCAGCGTGGGGGTGAACGAGACCGTGACCGGCTCGCCCGCCACCCCGCTCAGGTTCTGGATCATCTCCGGGGTGTGCCGGTGCACGCCGCCGACGCCGTACGGGCTCATCGCGCCCATGACCTCGCTGCCCAGCAGGTGCGGCTTCAGCGCGCGGCCCGCGCCGGAGGTGCCGGAGGCGGCGACCACGACGACGTCCGGCTCGACCAGCCCGGCCAGGAACGCCGGGAACATCGCCAGCGTGACCGCGGTCGGGTAGCAGCCGGGCACCGCGATCCGCCTGGTGCCGGCGAGCGCCTCGCGCTGCCCGGGCAGCTCGGGCAGGCCGTACGGCCAGGTCCCGGCGTGCGGGCTGCCGTAGAACTCCGTCCAGTCGGCGGCGTCGGCCAGCCGGAAGTCGGCGCCGCAGTCGATGACGAGCGTGTCGTCGCCGAGTTCGGCGGCCAGCGGCCCGGACTGCCCGTGCGGCAGTGCCAGGAACACCGCGTCGTGCCCGGCGAGCGTGTCCGGGGTGGTCTCCTCCAGGACGCGGCCGGCCAGGGATCGCAGGTGCGGCTGGTGCGCGCCGAGCTCGGTGCCCGCGTTGGACCCCGCCGTCAGCGTGCCGATCTCGAACTCCGGATGGCCGGCGAGGATGCGCAGCACCTCGCCGCCCGCGTACCCGCTGGCGCCGGCGACCGCCGCCTTGATGCCCATGGTGTCCGTCTCACCTTCCCCGATGCTTGGTAAGCAAGAGTATGCATGAGCCTGGATGAATATCCAAATTAATGATCCTCCCAGCGCAACTTAGGGATCTAATGTTTTGACGGCTAATAATAAGCCGTCTAATGTCCTCCCCATGGAGACGCCAGATCACGGACTCGTGGACCTCACGCCGGCCGGGCCGGTGGACGAGTGGCCCACCGGCCGGCTGTTCGCCGCCGCGGCCAAGCTCTGGGGCCCGGTGATGTGGCGGGTGATCGACCAGCACGGCATCAGCCCGGCCGGGTTCCTCATCCTGCGCTCGCTCATCGGACGCGACGGGCAGCGCCCCGGCGAGCTGGCCCGGCAGATGATGATCACGCCCGCCTCGGTCACGTCGGTGATCGGCACCCTGGAGCGCAACGGCCACGTGGAGCGGCGCCGCGACCCCACCGACCGGCGTGCCGTGCTCGTCCACATCACCGGCTCCGGCCGCCGGCTGGCCGTCGAGAGCGGCCAGGAGCTGGCCCAGGACCTCCGGCGCTTCTACGTGATCGACGAGGCCGACGAGCCGGCCGTCCGCCGGTTCCTGATCCAGCTGATCGACAGGTTCCGCGCCTACTCCGGCGACGGCGAGCCGGACGCGCCGGACGCGCCGGACGGGCCGGACGGGCCGGACGGGCCGCGCGCCGGCCGCTGACCCTGTCACGAGAGGAGAAGACGTGACCACACCCCCCGAGGGCGCGCCGGACGGCGGACCGCCCGTCGCCGTGCGCACCACCGGACTCCGCAAGACCTACTCCGGCCCGCGCGGCGACGTGCCGGCCGTCCAGGGCGTCGACCTGGAGGTCGCGCAGGGCGAGTTCTTCGGCCTGCTCGGGCCCAACGGCGCCGGCAAGTCGACCACGATCGGCATGCTCACCACCCTCGTGCTGCCCACCGCCGGGACGGCGGAGGTGTGCGGGCTCGACGTCGTCCGCCGGCCCGTGGAGGTCAAGCGCCGGATCGGCATGGTGTCGCAGAACAACACCCTGGACAACGAGCTCGACGCGTTCGAGAACCTGGAGTTCCGCGGCCGCTACTTCGGCATGTCCGGCCGGGACGCCCGCCGCCGGGCCGGCGAGCTGCTGGAGATGTTCAACCTCCAGGACCGCCGCAAGGGCACCCCGTTCGAGCTGTCCGGCGGCCAGGCCAAGCGGCTGATGATCTGCCGCGCGCTGGTGCACCGGCCCGAGGTGCTGTTCCTCGACGAGCCCACCGCCGGCCTGGACCCGCAGAACCGCGTCAACCTCTGGGAGGTGCTGCGCGGCCTGCAGAAGGAGGGCCAGACCATCGTCCTCACCACCCACTACATGGAGGAGGCGGAGGCCCTCTGCGACCGGCTCGCCGTGATCGACCACGGGAAGGTCCTGGCCAGCGGCACCGTGGACGGCCTCAAGGACACCGCCGGCGCCGACACCGTGATCACCGTGTCGTACGACGGGACGCCCCCGGACGCCCTCGGCGCCCTGCGCGAGCGGCCCGGCGTCCAGCGCGTGGAGGTGGCCGGCGAGCAGGTGCGCGTGTTCGCCAGCGAGCCCGACGGCGTCCTGGGCGAGCTGGTGGCGGCCGGTTCGGCCGCCGGGGTCGGCGTCACCGACGCCGCGCAGCTGCGCCCCAGCCTGGAGACCGTGTTCCTCACCCTCACCGGACGGGAGTACCGCGACTGATGGCATCCCGAGAAGCGGCCGCCCAGACCCCTGACGAAGCCCCTGCCGAAGCCGCCGCCGAGACCGCCGCGGACCGGCCCGTTCCGGCGCCGCCGGCCATGCGGCCCACCGTGGCGCGCACGTTCATCGGCATGATGGCCCGCGAGGTGCGGGTCATGCGCAAGAACTTCCTGTCGACGTTCCTGCGGGTGCTGGTCCAGCCGCTGATGTTCGTGTTCGTGTTCGCGTACGTGCTGCCGAAGATCGGCGGCGGGGCGATGGCCATGGGCGGCGGCGCCGGCGCCAACTTCACCACGATCCTGGTGCCCGGCCTGGTCGCCTCGTCGATGGTGATGCAGGCGATGATGGCGGCGATCATGCCGCTGATGATGGAGCTGACCTGGCAGCGCTCCATCACCGACCGCGCGCTGGCGCCGCTGCCCGTCCCGATGCTGGCGATCCAGAAGATCACCGCCGCGGCGGTGCAGGGCCTGGTGGGCGGGCTGCTGGTCTTCCCCGCGGTGCTGTACATCCACGCCGACGGCCAGGAGCCGCAGGTCCACGTCGCCAGCTGGCCGGTGCTGATCATGGCGATGGCGGTCGGCTCGCTGCTGGCCGCCTCGGGCGGGCTGCTGCTCGGCACGCTGATCGATCCGCAGAAGGCGCAGATCCTGTTCACGGTGATCCTGCTGCCGGTCACGATGCTCGGCTGCGTCTACTACCCGTGGTCGGCGCTGGAGGACATCCGCTGGCTGCAGATCGCGAGCCTTTTCAACCCGCTGGTGTACGTCAGCGAGGCGCTGCGGGCGGCGCTGACCCCGGGCGTCGGCCACATGCCCACCTGGGCGTTCTCGCTGGCGCTGCTCGGCGGCACCGCCGTGCTCACCTGGTTCGCGACGCGCACGTTCACCAAGCGCGTCCTGACCTGACGCGGGCGGCGAACACGGAACGGGGCGGGGTGCCGCGCACCCCGCCCCGTTCCGCCGCCGGCGTCACATCGGCTCGATCTCGGACAGCCCGGCCTCCTTGTCCAGGCGGAGCCAGCGGGTGATCCCGATGGTCCGCAGGAACGGGACGTCGTGGCTGACCACGATCAGCGCGCCCCGGTAGGCCTCCAGCGCCTCCGCCAGGCGGCGGACGCTGGCCATGTCGAGGTTGTTCGTCGGCTCGTCCAGCATCAGCAGCCGCGGGGCGGGCTCGGCCAGCAGCAGCGAGGCCAGGACCGCCCGGAAGCGCTCCCCGCCCGACAGCGTCCCAGCGGGCCGGTCGGCCCGCGGACCGCGGAACAGGAACCGCGCCAGCCCGGCCCGCACCGTCTGCGGCGACGCCGACGGCGCGAACACCCGCACGTTGTCGACCACGCTGAGCTTGTCGTCCAGGACGTCCAGCCGCTGCGGCAGGTACCGGACGCCGTCGACACCGATCCTCACCCGGAGGTCCGCGCCCGGCCCCTCGCCGAGCAGCGCGCGCAGGAACGTCGTCTTCCCGGCGCCGTTCGGCCCGGTCAGCGCGATCCGCTCCGGCCCCCGGACGATGAGCTCCTCCAGGGAGGCGGGCTCCGCGGCGGGCAGGCCCGAGACGGTGAGGACGGTCCGCCCCGCCGGGACCTCCGTCGCGGGCAGCGCGATCCGGATCTCGGCGTCGGCCCGGACCGCCTCCTCCGCCTCCGACAGCCGGTCGCGGGCGCCCGCCAGCCGGTCCTCGTGCAGCTGCCGGTGCTTGCCGGCCGCCACCTGCGCCTGCCGCTTGCGCTCCTGCATGATGATCTTCGGCTCGCGCTTCTGCTCGTACATCTTGTTCCCGTAGCGGACCCGGCGGGCCAGCTTCACCTGCGCCTCCTCCAGCTCGCGCTTCTGCCGCCGCAGGTCCTGGCCGGCGGCGCGGACGGCGCGCTCGGCCGCCTCCCGCTCCACGGCGAGCAGCTCCTCGTACTCGGTCAGGTTTCCGCCGAACGAGCGCACGCCGCCCTCCCGCAGATCGGCGATCTCGTCGGCGAGGTCGAGCAGCGTCCGGTCGTGGCTCACGACGATCAGCACGCCCGGCCAGGACTCCACCGCGTCGTAGAGCCGCCGGCGCGCGTCCAGGTCGAGGTTGTTGGTCGGCTCGTCCAGGAGCAGCACGTCGGGCCGGGCCAGCAGGCGGCCGGCGAGGCCGGTCATGATCGCCTCACCGCCCGACAGCGTGGCCACCGTGCGGTCCAGCCCGACGGTGTCCAGACCGAGCCGGTCCAGCTCGGCGCGGGCGCGCTCCTCCACGTCCCAGCCGTCGCCGACCGCGGCGAAGTTCTCCTCGGTCGCCTCGCCCCGCTCGATCGCGTGCAGCGCGTCGCGGGTCGCGGTGATGCCGAGCAGGTCCGACACGGTACGGGCGGTGCCGAGCGGGAGCGTCTGCGGCAGGTAGCCGATCTCGCCGGCGACGCTGACCGTCCCCGACGCCGGGCGCAGCTCGCCCGTGATCAGCTTCAGCAGGGTGGACTTGCCCGCGCCGTTGACGCCGATGAGGCCGGTACGGCCGGTGCCGAACGCGGCGTCCAGCCCGTCCAGCACCGTCGTGCCGTCCTCCCAGGCGAACGACAGCTCCGAGCAGACCACCGAGAAGGGGGTCGAGGCAGAAGGAAATGACATGGGCGGCCCTCCAGGACGTACCGGAATCGACAGGACACGTGGAGACACCGCGGAACGCGCAGCGCGCGGGCGAGGAAGGAAGAAGTCGCCCGGGACGAGGGTCCACCGAGGTCACGAACGCGGGCACGCGGGGCGCTTGCTCGAGACGAGCACCCAGAACCGCTGCCACGCGGTGTCTGCGACCTCAGTGCTTCAAAGGACTCCCCAGCCGGACGACGATGTGACGGGTCCAGCGTAGCCGGACATCTAATGCAACACAAGTAGCGTTAAGAAAAATTCCCGGGAACGCGAGAGCGGCCCCGCACCGCAGTGCGAGGCCGCTCCCGGAGAACGCCGGAGGGTCAGCCCCCGCGCTGGACGGCGCCGGTGCGCTCGGCCGCGGCGGCGACGGCCGCGTCCCGGGACGCGCCGGCCTCCTCGGCGGTGAGCGTGCGGTCCGGCGCCCGGAACCGCAGCGAGTAGGCCAGCGACCTGCGCCCCTCCCCCGCCTGCTCGCCGGTGTAGACGTCGAACAGCCGCACCGACTCCAGCAGCTCGCCCGCCCCGTCGCGCAGCGCCGCCTCCACCTCGGCCGCCGGAACGGCCGCGTCGACGACCAGCGCGACGTCCTGCGTGGCGACCGGATACGACGACACGTGCGGCGCCCGCGCCAGGCCCGGGTCGCCGAGCAGGCGCGTCTCCAGCTCCATCGCGCAGGTGCGCGGCGGCAGCCCGTACGCCTTGATCACCCGCGGGTGCAGCTCGCCCGCGTGCCCGACCAGGGTCTCCCCCGCGTACAGCGCGGCGCAGCGGCCCGGATGCCACGGCTCGTGCCGGTCGGCCCGCACCTCGAGCTCGGCGCCGGCCTCGCGGGCCACCGTGCGGGCGGCCTCGATCGCGTCGGCCCAGCCGGCCGGGCGGCCCCCGCCCCACCAGCCGGACGGCTCCCGCTCGCCGGCGAGCACGACGGCGACCCGGTACGGCTGGTCGGGCAGCGCCGCCTCCACCGAGGCGAGCTCCTCGGCCGTCGGCCCGCGGTCCACCGCCGGCCGGGGCGAGCGCGCGGGCGCGCCCTCCCGGGGCCGGAACACCACGCCCTGCTCGTACAGGGCGACGTCGGCGAAGCCGCGGCCCACGTTGCGGGCCAGCGTCTTGAGCAGCCCCGGCAGCAGCGTGGTGCGCAGCAGCGGCTCGTCCTCCGACATCGGGTTGGCCAGCCGCAGCGCCCTGCGGCGCGGGTCGTCGGCCGGGAGCTGGAGGCCGTCCCAGTCCTTCTCGGCGGTGAACGGGTAGCTCAGCACCTCGACGTAGCCGGCCCCGGCCAGCGCCCGGCCGATCCGGCGGCGCAGCCGCTGCCGCGCGGTCAGCCCGCGCCCGGCCACCGGCCGCGGGAGGCGCGACGGGATCGCGTCGTACCCCTCCAGCCGGATGACCTCCTCGGCCAGGTCGTTGGGGTCGGTCAGGTCCGGCCGCCACGACGGCGGCGTCACCGCCAGCGCGTCGCCGTCCCCGGCGGCCCGGACGGCGCAGCCGACCTGCTCCAGCCGCCGCACGACCGCGTCGCGCGCGTACTCGACGCCCGCGACCCGGCCCGGGTGCCCGGCCGCCATCTCGATCGTGACCGTCCCGGCCGGCGCCTCGGCGTGCGTCACGCCCGGCAGGACCTCCGCGCCGCCCAGCTCGGCCAGCATGCGGGCCGCCAGGTACGAGGCGTACAGCGGCAGCTCGCGGTCCACGCCGCGCTCGAACCGGTACGACGCCTCGCTGCGCAGCTTGTGCCGCCGCACCATCCGGGCGGTGCCGATCGCGTCGAAGTGCGCGGCCTCGATGACCATGTCGGCCGACTTCTCGTCGATCTCGGTGGCCAGCCCGCCCATCGCGCCGGCCATCGAGATCGGCCCGGACGCGTCGGTGATCAGGATGTCCTCGGGGTGCAGCTCGCGCCGCACGTGGTCGAGGGTCTCCAGCTCCTCGCCCGCGGCCGCGCGGCGCACCACGATCGGCCCGGTCAGCTTGCCCCGGTCGAACGCGTGCAGCGGCTGCCCGAGCTCCAGCATCAGGTAGTTGGTGATGTCGACCGCCAGCGACACCGGCCGCATCCCCGCGCGGTGCAGGCGCACCCGCATCCGCATCGGGGTCTGCGCGGACGGGTCGAAGCCGCGCACCTCGCGCAGCACGAACCGGTCGCAGGCGGCGGGGTCGGCGATGCTCGCCGGGTACGCCTCGCCCGTCTCAGCCGGCAGCTCGACGGCGACCGGATCGGTGAACGGGACGCCGTAGGCGATCGCGGCCTCGCGGGCGAGCCCGCGGATCGACAGCGCGTAGCCGCGGTCGGGCGTCACCGCGATGTCCAGGACGTCGTCGCGCAGCCCGAGCAGCTCGATCGCGTCGGTGCCGGTGGGCTCGTCGCCGGGCGGCAGCACCAGGATGCCGTCGTGGTCGTCGCCGATGCCCAGCTCCCGGACCGAGCAGATCATGCCCTCGGAGACGTGCCCGTAGGTCTTCCGGGCGCCGATCTTGAAACCGCCGGGCAGCTCGCCGCCGGGCAGGATCACCACGACGCGGTCGCCGACCGCGAAGTTGGTCGCGCCGCACACGATGTTCTGCGGCTCGCCGGTGCCGTTGGCCCGGCCGACGTCGACCTGGCAGTACCGGATCGGCTTCTTGAAGCCGGTCAGCTCCTCGATGGCCAGCACCCGCCCGACCACCAGCGGCCCGGTGATGTCGGCGCCGGCCCGCTCGACGGTCTCGACCTCCAGGCCGGCCGCGATCAGCTTCTCGGCCAGGTCGCGGCCGGTCACGTCGGCGGGGAGCGCCACGTACTCCCGCAGCCAGGAAAGCGGCGCGCGCATCAGATCTCCATCCCGAACGGAAGGGTGAAGCGCACGTCACCCTCCACCATGTCGTGCATGTCCTCGACCCCGTGCCGGAACATCAGCGAGCGCTCCACGCCCAGCCCGAACGCCCAGCCGCTGTAGCGGTCGGGGTCGATCCCGCAGGCCACCAGCACGCGCGGGTTGACCATGCCGCAGCCGCCCAGCTCGATCCAGCCCTCCGAGCCGCAGGTGCGGCACGGCTCGCCGCCCGGCTCGGCGGACGCGCCCCGGCACACGAAGCACTGCATGTCCACCTCGCCCGACGGCTCGGTGAACGGGAAGTAGGACGGGCGGAACCGCGTCGTGAGCCCCTCGCCGAACATGCCCCGGATGAACGCGTCGATGGCGCCGCGCAGGTCGGCCATCGTCAGGCCCTCGTCGACGGCCAGCCCCTCCAGCTGGTGGAAGACCGGGGTGTGCGTGGCGTCCAGCTCGTCGGTGCGGTACGTGCGGCCGGGCGCGACGACGTACACCGGCAGCTCGCGCGACAGCAGCGCGCGGACCTGCACCGGCGAGGTGTGCGTGCGCATCACCAGGTCGGTGTCCTCGCTCTCGACGAAGAACGTGTCCTGCATCGTGCGCGCCGGGTGGTCGGGCTCGAAGTTCAGCGCGTCGAAGTTGAACCAGCCGGCCTCGACCTCGGGCCCCTCGGCGATCTCGAAGCCCATGGAGACGAAGACGTCGGCCATCCGCTCCTGCATGGTGGTCAGCGGGTGCCGGGCGCCGCGCGGCGCGCGGTCCCAGGGCAGCGTGACGTCGACGGTCTCCTCGACCAGCACGCGCTGGTCGCGCTCCTCCTCCAGCTCGGCCTGGCGGGCCTTGAGGGCCTTCGCGACGGCACCGCGGGCGGCGCCGATGCGCTTGCCCGCGTCGGCGCGGGCGGCCGGCGGCAGCGCGCCGATCTCGCGGTTGGCCAGGGCCAGCGGGGAGCGGTCGCCGGCGTGCGCCAGCCGGACCTGCTTGAGCTCGTCGAGGCCGGCCGCCGCGGCGATGGCCGCGAGGGCCTCGTCACGGGCCGCGTCGAGCGCTTCGGGCTGCAACGCGGACACCTCGACGGGGTCGTAGGACTTGTTAGGTGCAGACATGGTGGTGTGAGAACTTCCGGTCGGCGTGGATCGCCCGCAGTCTAGTGGGCGAACGGAAAGGATCCGGAAAAGCCCGCCGGGCCCGGGAAGGAACCTGCCGCGCTGGAGAGCGTGGTCAGGACGCGTAGTCCGGGGCGCCCGCGGGCATGGTAAATCGGAACTCGGCGCCGCCGCCGGGGGCGCGCCGCACCGTGATCGTTCCGCCGTGCGCCTCGACGAGGCCCTTCACGATGTAGAGGCCGAGGCCGGTGCCGCCGCGGCGGTTGCCGCCGGGGCCGCGCCAGAACTGCCGGAACACGCGCTGGACGGCCTCGGGCGGGATGCCCTCGCCCTCGTCGCGTACCGACACGGCGGCCCCCTCCTCATGCGCGTCCGGCTCCACCACGATCGTGACGGTTCCGGCGCCGTGGCGCACCGCGTTTTCCACCAGGTTGCCGAGGATCTGGCCGACCTTGTCGGGGTCGAGCCACATCTCCGGCAGCTCCCCGCGCACCTCGAACCGGAACCGGTCCTCGGGCTCGCCGGCCGCGACCCGGCCCGCGATCACCTTGCGGGTCTCCTCGACCAGGTCGACGACCTGGCGGCGCATCTCCAGCCGGCCGGAGTCGATCCGGGACACGTCCAGCAGCTCGGTGATCAGCCGGGTCACCCGGTCGGCGTCGGCGTTGACCGTCTCCAGCATGACCAGCTTCTGGTCGTCGTTGAAGCGCGCCCACTTGGCCAGCAGCGTGGCGGTGAAGCCCTTGACGCTCGTCAGCGGCGAGCGCAGCTCGTGCGCCACCGTCGACACCAGGTCGGCGCGGTCGCGCTCCTGGCGGGCCCGCTGGACGGCGTCGCGCAGGCACACCGTGAAGCGCCGCACGCGCCCGTCCCGGTCGCGCCGGTACGCGGCGGTCACCAGCAGCTCGCAGCCGCCCGGCAGGAACAGGGACCGCTCGGGGTGGCGGGTCCGGGTGGCCAGGCCGTCGTAGGGCGCCAGGCACTTCCACCAGTCGCGGCCCTCGGCGTCGTGCAGCGGCAGCACGTCGCGAAAGTCGCGGCCGAGCGCCTCGGCGCCGGAGATGCCCGTCATCCGCTCCGCGGCGGCGTTGAACGTGATGACGCGGGCGTCCCCGTCCGCCACCATCAGCCCATCGGGGAGATCGTCGTTCATGTCCTCGTGTACGCAGCGGGAGGCGCCCTCCGCCGAGGGCACGCGGCGAGGCGCGTGCGGGGAGTCGACTCCGCCCACAACGGCCTCCAGACACGGTAGAGCGCGGCCTGTCGAGAAGAGACTCTATCGGCACCGGACCGCCCGGCGGGACCCGTGAAACTCCCCAGGGCAAGGCTTTTGTGGCCCCGGCGGGGAGGACCGGCCGGCGGGCGGCGCCCGGCGCGGCCGCTACCTCGCGGCCGCCGCCGCGGCGGCCAGCGCGTCCTCGACGCCGTCGTACAGGCCGAAGACCCGGTGCAGGCCGGTCACGCGCAGCAGCCGGCGCTGCGGGGGCCGCACCCCCGCCAGCCGGACACCGCCGCCCGCGGCGGCGGCCCGGTTGTGGGCGGCGACCAGCGCGCCCAGGCCGGCGGCGTCGCAGAACGCCACGCCGGCGAAGTCGACCACCAGGTTGCGGTGGCCCGCCGCGTGCAGCTCGATCAGCCGGCCGCGCAGCGCGTCGGCGGTGCGCAGGTCGATCTCGCCGTACACCGCGGCGACCGCCGTGTCCCCGCCCGCCCGCAGCACGGCGACGCCGAAGCCGCCGTCCTCCTCGATCCGGAACGCGGACCCGTCCGGGCCGGCGGCGGCCGGCCCCCGGGCCGGCCGCGGCGCCCCGGCGCGGCAGCGCAGGTCGGGCGCCCGGCGGGCGCGCCTCCTGGCCGCCCTGCCATCGTCGGTCATCATGTCGCCCCCAACTCGCACGGCATCATCGCCGTCCTCGTCAACACCGTAGGGATCCGGGCGGACCCGCGGATCCACCGCCGGGCTGGTATCACGCTCCTCCTCAGGAACGACCCCGGCGCCGCGCCCGCCCCCGCACTTCCCCCGTACGGGGGACCGGCGCGCCATCATTCTCGCAGGTCAGCCCGTTCCGCGTCGGGCAGGAAGCGGCCGGATCCGGCCAGCGGAACGGGAACAGAACGCGGCTCTCACGGCACGGCCCGCGCCCGCTGGGCGCGCGCCGAACCGTACAGGCACACCGCGGCGGCGGTGGCCAGGTTGAGGCTCTCGGCCCGGCCGTAGATCGGCACCCGGACCACGTCGTCGACATGCCGGAGGATCTCCTCCGGCAGGCCCCACGCCTCGTTGCCGAACACCCAGGCGGTGGGCCGCGCCAGCAGCCCCTCGTCCGCGGCGTCGTCCAGGGTGCGCTCGCCGGCGCCGTCGGCCGCCAGCACGGTCAGCCCGGCCGCCTTCAGCTCCGGGATGAGCGTGTCGAAGCGCGGCCCCATCACGACCGGCAGGTGGAACAGGCTCCCGGCCGAGGCCCGCACGCACTTGCCGTTGTACGGGTCGACCGAGGCGTCGGTGAAGACCACCGACTCGGATCCGGCGGCGTCGGCCGTGCGGAGCACGGTGCCCGCGTTGCCCGGGTCGCGGACATGGGCCAGCACGGTCACCAGCTTCGGGGCCGGCGCCAGCGCGGACTCCAGGGGGACGTCGACGAACCCGCAGACCGCCAGCAGCCCCTGGGGGGTGACGGTCTGGGCGAGTTCTGCCATGACCTCGCCGGAGACCCGCAGCACCGGGACGCCCGCCCGTTCGGCGGCGGCCACCAGCTCGGGGTGGCGCGTCTCGGCCTCGGCCGTGGTGAACAGCTCGGCCAGGCCGCCGGGGATCTCCAGGGCCTCCCGCACCGCCTGGGGCCCCTCGGCGAGGAAGCGGCGCTCGCGGCGCCGGAAAGCGCGCTTGGCGAGCCGCCGAGCCGCCTTCACCCGTGGAGACCGGACGGAGGTCAGCTCGCGGCCCGCCATACGGTGAACGCCCGCCCGCCGGTCAGGCGGCCGCGCTGCCCTCGGCGGGCAGCGCGTCCTTGGCGACCTTCACCAGGGCGGCGAAGGCGGGGGCGTCGTTGACGGCCAGCTCGGCCAGCATGCGCCGGTCGACCTCGACCTCGGCGGCCTTGAGGCCCTGGATGAACCGGTTGTAGGTCATCCCGTTGGCGCGGGCCGCGGCGTTGATCCGCTGGATCCACAGGCGGCGGAACTGCCCCTTGCGGTCCTTGCGGTCCCGGAACGCGTAGGTCATCGAGTGGAGCTGCTGCTCCTTGGCCTTGCGGTACAGGCGCGACCGCTGGCCGCGGTAGCCGCTCGACCGCTCCAGGACGACCCGACGCTTCTTGGCGGCGTTGACCGCCCGCTTCACGCGTGCCACGTTTCGAACTCCTTCGTGGGGGCCGGGGCCTCCAGGCCTCGGCCGGTCGTACGGGTTGCTGGGTCGCCGGCTACTTGCGCAGCAGCTTCTTGATGTTCTTGGCGTCGGCCGGGGTCACCACGGCCGGGCCGTCCAGGCGGCGGGTCCGCTTGGTCGGCTTGTGCTCGAGCAGGTGGTTGCGGTTGGCGCGGCGGCGCATCACCTTGCCGGAGCCGGTCAGCTTGAAACGCTTCTTGGCACCGCTGTGGGTCTTGGTCTTCGGCATGGTCGCCGTCGTCTCCCTCGATCTCTTCAGGTCCCTCGCGGCGGGCGCGGAGACGTGCCTGTACGGACGCGCCCCGCTCCGCCGGGTCGGCCGTGCAGCTCGGGCACACCGCCGGACTGGAACGCGTCTGGACAGGCTCAATGTACGTGCGTGACGACCCTGCGAAGCGCAGGATCGGGCCGGGGCGGTCGCGAGCGGCCGCCCCGAGGCGGCCCGGCCGGGGCCGGGCCGTCAGACGGTGTCGGGAGCCTCGCGCTCCGCCTTCGCCGCGGCGCGCTCGGCCTTGGCCTCCGCCTTCTTCTTGTGCGGTCCGATCACCATGATCATATTCCGGCCGTCCAGCTTGGGGTGCGACTCGACGAAACCGAGTTCCTCGACATCGTTGGCCAGCCGCTGCAGCAGCCGGCGCCCCAGCTCGGGCCGCGACTGCTCGCGGCCGCGGAACATGATCGTCACCTTGACCTTGTCCCCGGCCTTCAGGAACCGCACCACGTGACCCTTCTTGGTCTCGTAGTCGTGCGGGTCGATCTTCGGCCGGAGCTTGATCTCCTTGATGATCGTGTGCGCCTGGTTCTTCCGCGCCTCGCGCGCCTTCATCGCGGACTCGTACTTGAACTTGCCGTAGTCCATGAGCCGGGCGACGGGCGGCCGCGCGGTGGGCGCGACCTCGACCAGGTCGAGGTCCGACTCCCGTGCGATTTCCAGGGCCTTGGCGAGCGGCACGATGCCGACCTGTTCGCCGTTCGGGCCGACGAGCCGGACCTCGGGCACGCGAATGCGGTCGTTGATACGCGGTTCAGCGCTGATGGGACCTCCTTGGGGCCGTTCCTGGCGACTTGCACGTCTTGTGCGACCGGTCGTACCCCGGGCCTTCCACGCGAAAAGCCCCGCACGACTCGCATGCGGGGCCACCTCCGGCCGTCGCCGGCGTCCCCCCGGCGCCCGAAGCGCCGGAGACGCCGGCGGAACGGACGCCGCTGCGCCCGTACGCCGGACCGGAACCCACCGGCCTTGCTGGCCGGTCAGGTGGGAGATGGCCTCCGCTTGAGCGCCCCGCGCGAGTGGCCGCGGGCGGCACCAGGGTGCCGCCTCGCTCGCGCCCGCACAGGGCCGGTCGGTTATTCAGCTTATCACCCGCACGGAGTCCGGTGGCCCATGTCATGGCGCCGTTCCGCCCTCCCGTGAATCGGAAGGATGGAACGGAAGGGGCCGGGCGGACCGGGCGGGATGAAAGGCATTCAGAGTACGTGACCGTGACAACATGCCGCCGCTCCCGTTCATTCCCCGTCCCGGTGCCGATTGTTACCGTGGTCACAGCACGGACCGCCGGGTTCGGCAGCACGGAAGGACCGAATCCTTCGCCATGCCCGCATTCAGGACCGATGCCCCTCCGGCCGCCGCCCTGACCGGCTCCCGGCCGCGGCTGGAGTTCGCGCAGAAGGCGTTCATCGCCGACCGCGGCCGGCTGCTCCTGGTCCGCAAGTCCCCGTCCGACCCGCACCACCCGGGGCGCTGGGAGGTGCCCGGCGGGCGGCTGGAGGTGGCCGGCGACGTCGACCTGGACGATCACATCCGCCGCGAGGTGTGGGAGGAGGTCGGCCTGGAGATCGAGCCCGGCCCGCCGTTCCACCTGTGGGAGTGGTTCATGCCCGACCGGCGCGACCGCCGCAGCCGACGGGGCGACCGGGCGCGCGCGGTCCGGGTGGTGGCGGCGGCGCGGCTGTGCCGCCCGGTCACCCGCGAGATCACCCTGGAGAACCAGACGCCCGGCGACCATCTGGTCGATCCCACCTGGGTGCCGCTGGCCGAGCTCGCCGGGTACGACCTGATCCCCAGCCTGCGGCCGGTCATGCGCGCGTTCCTGCTCATGCACCCCGAGGCCGGCCCGCCGGACCTTCCGGAGCCCGATCCCCCGGTGGAACCGCCGGCCGAGCCTCCAGTGGAGCCGCCGGGGAGCCGGCGCGCGGGGACCCTGGAGGTCCCGCTCGCGCCCCCGGTCGCGGAACCCGCCCCCGAGCCGCTCGCCGACCGGCTGCCGGGGGCGCTGCCGCCCGGCGCGCCCGCCCCCGGCTGTGCCCGGC
>NZ_JBEZWH010000092.1:0-25223 GCF_040703975.1 Spirillospora sp. NPDC029432 | reverse complement strand
GCCCGCTCTCAGGTGCGCTGCCGCTGTACGGGCCCTTCCTCGGACGGGGTGCCGTCCGTGCGCCCGCGGCCCGCCGTGAGCATGCCGGCCACGGCATGATCAGCAGGGCGCCGCGCAGGCCGCCGCTGACGCGAGTGCCACGGACGCCGCCGGAGCGGAGGCCACCGGCGAGCAGGCCGCCGCCCAGGGCGAGCAGGCCGCCGCGCCGGGCGCCGCCGACGTCGTCGACCAGCAGGGGGCCGCGGAGGCCGCCGAGCAGGGGACCGGCAGGCGGCGTACGAGGCGCGCCGCCGCGGACACCGGCGAGAAGACCACCACGCGCAGGCGCACGCGGCGTGCCGCCGCCGAGGACGCCGAGGCCGACGCCGGGCGGGAGGCCGCCGAGAGCGGTGGCGAGCAGGCCGCCGAGGGCGAGACCGCCGAGCAGGGCGCCCGCAAGGCCGCCGGCCGGGGGACGGGCCGACGCCGGGCCAAGGCCGCCGACGAGGCGGAGGCCCCGGCCGAGAGCGCCGAGGGCGAGGACGAGGGGACCGGCAGGAAGCGGACCCGTACGCGCGGCCGCGCGGCGGCGCCCGCCGAGCCCGAGGCCACCGAGGCCGAGTCCACCGAGGCCGAGGAGAAGCCGGCCCGCAGGCGCCGTGCCGCCGCCGCCGTGCCGCCCGTCCCGGAGGCTCCGGTCGGCGAGCCCCTGCCGGAGACCGAGGCGCCGGCCGCGACCGTGCCGGGCGTGACGTTCCAGCCGCCGATGGTGGTGTTCCAGGCGCCGGAGCCCGCGGCGCAGACGCCGTCGCACCCCAAGGACGAGGTCAAGAAGGTCCAGCGGGCCGAAGAGGCCGAGGACGCCGCGGCCGAGCGGGACGAGGAGCGCGACGAGGACGACGAGTCCGGCGACCGCCCCTCGCGCCGGCGCCGCCGCCGCGGCGGGCGCGGCCGGGGACGCGGCGGGCGCGAGGAGGGCGACGAGAGCGCCGAGGACACCGAGCCCGAAGAGCCCGAGAAGGCCGACCGCCCGGAGAAGGCGGAGAAGGCCGACAAGGGCGAGAAGGCCGAGAAGGACAAGGGCGGCAAGGGCAAGGGCAAGGCCGCCAAGGAGGAGCCCGAGGCCGAGGGCGCCGACGAGGGCGAGGACGGCGGGGACGCCGGGGGCACGAGCCGCCGCCGCCGGCGCCGGCGCCGCCGTTCGGGCGCCGGGGACGGCGAGGGCACCGGGTCGGACGACCCGCCGAACACCGTCGTCCACGTCCGCGAGACCCGCGACGCCGTGGACGAGGTCCAGTCCGTCCGGGGCTCGACCCGGCTGGAGGCCAAGAAGCAGCGCCGCCGCGAGGGCCGCGAGCAGGGCCGCCGCCGCCCGCCGGTGATCACCGAGGCCGAGTTCCTGGCCCGCCGCGAGTCGGTCGAGCGCGTGATGGTGGTCCGCCAGGAGGGCGAGCGCACCCAGATCGCCGTGCTCGAGGACGACGTGCTGGTCGAGCACTACGTCAACCGCGCGACCCACCAGTCGTACGTGGGCAACGTCTACCTCGGCAAGGTCCAGAACGTGCTGCCCTCGATGGAGGCGGCGTTCGTCGACATCGGCAAGGGCCGCAACGCCGTCCTGTACGCGGGCGAGGTCAACTGGGACGTCGCCGGCCTGGAGGGCCAGCCGCGCCGGATCGAGTCGGCGCTCAAGTCCGGCCAGTCGGTGCTGGTGCAGGTCACCAAGGACCCGGTGGGCCACAAGGGCGCCCGGCTGACCAGCCAGATCTCGCTGCCGGGCCGCTACCTGGTGTACGTGCCGGACGGTTCGATGACCGGCATCAGCCGCAAGCTGCCCGACAAGGAGCGCAGCCGCCTCAAGCAGATCCTCAAGCGGGTCATGCCCGACAACGCGGGCGTGATCGTGCGTACCGCGGCGGAGGGCGCCACGGAGGAGGAGCTGGCGCGCGACGTGTCGCGGCTGGCGGCCCAGTGGGACAACATCCAGAAGCAGGTCAAGAGCGCGTCGGCGCCGTCGCTGCTGTACGGCGAGCCCGACCTGACCATCCGGGTCGTCCGCGACATCTTCAACGAGGACTTCAGCAAGCTGGTCGTGTCCGGCCAGGAGGCGTGGGACACGGTCTCGGAGTACGTGGAGTACGTCGCGCCGCACCTGAAGGAGCGGGTGGAGCGCTGGAGCGACGGCCAGGACGTGCTGTCGTCGTACCGGATCGACGAGCAGATCGCCAAGGCGCTGGACCGCAAGGTCTGGCTGCCCAGCGGCGGCTCGCTGGTGATCGACAAGACCGAGGCGATGACGGTCATCGACGTCAACACCGGGAAGTTCACCGGCCAGGGCGGAAACCTGGAGGAGACCGTCACCCGCAACAACCTGGAGGCGGCCGAGGAGATCGTCCGCCAGCTGCGGCTGCGCGACATCGGCGGCATCGTGGTGATCGACTTCATCGACATGGTGCTGGAGAGCAACCGCGACCTGGTGCTGCGCCGGCTGGTGGAGTGCCTGTCGCGGGACCGCACCAAGCACCAGGTGGCCGAGGTGACCTCGCTGGGGCTGGTCCAGATGACCCGCAAGCGGGTCGGCCAGGGCCTGCTGGAGGCGTTCTCGGAGACCTGCGAGTCCTGCAACGGGCGCGGCATCCACGTCCACATGACGCCGGTCGAGCCGAAGGCCGACAAGGGCGCCCAGGGGGCGCAGAGCCGCCGCCGCAAGCGCAAGGGCGAGGTGGAGAAGGCGGTCGAGGAGAAGCTCGCCAGCCAGGAGTCCGCCAAGCGGCAGCCCGCGGGCGAGGAGCCCGCCAAGGCCGAGACGGTCCGGGAACCGGTCAGGGAGCCGGTCAAGGAGGCGGCCAGGACGGAGCCGGCGAAGCCGCGCGCGACCAAGCCGGCCAAGCGCCCGGCCGGCCCGCCGCCGGAGGACCCGGACGAGGCCCCCGCCGCCCCGGCGGCGACCGAGGAGGCCGAGCCGCAGGCCGCGGTGGAGGCCGCCGAGGCCGCCGCCGAGAACGCGGGGACCGGCCCGGCGACGCTGGAGTCGGAGCCGGTCGAGCCGCTCGACGCCGACACCGCCGAGACCGGCACCGCCGACACCGGTGAGGCCGCCGATGACGCCGCCGCCGCGAGCAACGGGCGCCGGCGCCGCACCCGCCGTCCCCGGGCCAAGGCCGAGGCGTCGGCCGAAGCCACCGAGTGACGAGGGCCGGACGTCCGGTACGCGGAGCGCGGGGTTCGCGTTCCGGTCCGGGCGTCCGGTAACCTTGTCCTCTGGCGTGTGCAGGCACGCCATCTCGACATGCACCGCCTCAGGTGCGTTCCTCGCCGATCCGGCGGAGAAGGCGAGACCAGAGCAGAGAGCGCCGGGCCGTACGGCCCGGTGTGCCGCCCTCGGCCCCGGCCGGGGGTAGGCCCCCGCCCGGGGGCTGGTGAAGACCACGCGCGGGACCGGTTCAGTCCGGAAGCGCGCGCAGACGAAGGGTTTCCGCGGTGTACGCGATTGTCCGCGCAGGCGGCAGGCAGGAGAAGGTGGCCGTCGACGACGTGCTCACCGTCGACAAGCTGGCGGGCGAGGCCGGTTCGACGGTCACGTTCCCGGCCCTTCTCGTCGTGGACGGCGACAACGTCGTCAGCTCCGCGGCCGAGCTCGCCAAGTACCAGGTGACGGCCGAGATCGTCGGTGCCGTCAAGGGTCCGAAGATCAACATCATGCACTACCGGAACAAGACCGGGTACAAGCGGCGGATGGGTCACCGCCAGCCGTACACCGAGGTCAAGATCACCGGTATCGAGTCCGGGAAGTAGGGAGCGTAGAAAATGGCACACAAGAAGGGCGCGTCGTCCAGCCGTAACGGCCGCGACTCCAACGCCAAGCGCCTGGGTGTCAAGCGCTTCGGCGGCCAGCTCGTCAACGCCGGTGAGATCATCGTCCGGCAGCGCGGCACCCACTTCCACCCGGGCCTGAACGTGGGCCGCGGTGGCGATGACACGCTGTTCGCGCTCACCGCGGGCACGGTCGAGTTCGGCCGCTACCGCGGCCGCAACGCGGTCAGCATCGTCCCGCCGGCGGAGTAATCCGCCTTCAGGAGACGTTTTCACAGGGGCGGACCACTTCTGGTCCGCCCCTGTTCTCTGTTCTACAAGCGTGGGGAGTGACCGTGGCCGCAGGAGCCGGATCCGGTGCGCAGTTCGTGGACCGGGTGGTGCTGCACGTCGCCGCCGGCAGCGGCGGGAACGGCTGCGCCTCGGTCCACCGGGAGAAGTTCAAGCCGCTGGGCGGCCCCGACGGCGCCAACGGCGGCCGCGGCGGGAACGTGGTGCTGGAGGTCGACTCCAACGCCGCGAGCCTGCTGGACTACCACCGCCGCCCGCACCGCAAGGCGGGGAACGGCAAGCCGGGGCAGGGCGGGCACCGCACGGGCGCCGACGGCGGCGACGTCGTGCTGCCCGTACCGGACGGGACGGTCGTCAAGGACACCGCCGGCGAGGTCATGGCCGACCTGGTCGGCGAGGGCACCCGGTTCGTGGTCGCGCAGGGCGGCAAGGGCGGGCTCGGCAACGCCGCGCTGGCCACCGCCAAGCGCAAGGCGCCCGGGTTCGCGCTGCTGGGCGAGCCGGGCGAGGCCCGGGACGTGGTGCTGGAGCTGAAGAGCGTCGCGGACGTGGCGCTGGTGGGCTTCCCGAGCGCGGGCAAGTCCTCGCTGATCGCCGCGCTGTCCGCCGCCAAGCCCAAGATCGCCGACTATCCGTTCACCACGCTGATCCCCAACCTCGGGGTGGTGAGCGCGGGCGACACCACGTTCACCGTCGCGGACGTGCCGGGCCTGATCGAGGGCGCCAGCGAGGGCCGCGGCCTGGGGCTGGAGTTCCTGCGGCACATCGAGCGGTCCTCGACGCTCGCGCACGTGCTGGACTGCGCCACGCCCGAGCCGGGCCGCGACCCGGTCAGCGACTTCGAGGTGATCGAGCGCGAACTCCAGGCGTACGACCGGGTCCTCGGCGACCGCCCGCTGTCGGACCGGCCGCGGATCGTCGTCCTGAACAAGGTGGACGTTCCGGACGCCCGCGACCTCGCCGACCTGGTGCGGCCCGAGTTCGAGGCGCGCGGGCTGCGCGTGTTCGAGGTGTCGGCCGCCACGCACGAGGGCCTGCGCGAGCTGTCGTTCGCGATGGCGGAGATGGTCACCGAGTACCGCGCCTCCCTGCCGGCGCCCGAGCCGACGCGGCTGGTCATCCGGCCCGAGCCGGTCGGCGGCAAGGCCGACTTCGAGGTGCGGCCCGCGGGCGAGAACACGTACCTGATCACGGGCGACAAGCCGGTGCGCTGGCTGCGCCAGACCGACTTCTCCAACGAGGAGGCGGTGGGGTACCTGGCCGACCGGCTGGCCCGGCTGGGCGTGGAGGAGGCGCTGGCCGAGGCGGGCGCGACCGCCGGCGCCACCGTCATGATCGGCACCCATGAGGAGTCGATCGTGTTCGACTGGGAGCCGGAGCTGATCGCGGGCGAGGCCGCCCCGGGCCCGCGCGGCACCGACCGCCGCCTCGGCCACCGCTGAGGCGACCGCCCCCGCATTTGGCAGCGCAGCCCCGACCCGCAGGACCCTTCAGGACACGAGAGTGAGCATGAGCGCCGAGCAGGCAGCCGAGCAGGCCACCGGGACCCCGGTCCGGACCGCGACCGCGACGCCCCCGGCCGCGCGGCCGGAGATCGCGGCCGCGCGCCGGATCGTGGTCAAGGCGGGCTCGTCCTCGCTCACCACCCGGCAGGGCACGATCGACGCCGACCGGATCGACGCGCTGGTGGACGTGCTGGCGGCGCGGCGCCGGGCGGGCACGGAGATCGTGTTCGTGTCGTCCGGCGCGATCGCCGCCGGCATCGGCCCGCTGGGGCTGACCCGCCGCCCGGCCGACCTGGCGATCCAGCAGGCCGCCGCCAGCGTCGGGCAGGGGCTGCTGGTCGCGCGCTACACCTCCTCGTTCGCCCGGTACGGCTTCACCGTGGGCCAGGTGCTGCTCACCGCCGACGACATGATCCGCCGGGTGCACCACCGGAACGCGTCCCGGGCGCTCGGCCAGCTGCTGAACCTCGGCATCGTGCCGATCGTGAACGAGAACGACACCGTCGCCACCGACGAGATCAGGTTCGGCGACAACGACCGCCTGGCGGCGCTGGTCGCGCATCTGACCAGGGCGGACGCGCTGGTCCTGCTGTCGGACGTGGACGCCCTCTACACCGGCGACCCGAGCCGGCCGGGCACCCGCCGGATCTCCGACGTGCGCGGGCCGGCCGACCTGGCGGGCGTCGAGCTGGGCGGATCCGGCCGGGTCGGCACCGGCGGCATGATCACCAAGGTGGAGGCGGCCCGGATCGCGGGAATCCCGGTGGTGCTGACCGACGCCGCCTCGGCCGCGCACGCGCTGGCGGGCGACGAGGTGGGCACGTACTTCCACCCGGGAGACGGGCGGCGGCGCTCTACCCGGCACCTGTGGCTGGCCCACGCGACCACCGGCCAGGGCCGGGTCATGCTCGACCAGGGCGCGGTGGACGCGGTCGTGAAGCGCGGCAAGTCGCTGCTGCCCGCCGGGGTCACCGGCGTCCAGGGCGACTTCGCGGCCGGCGACCCCGTCGACCTGTGCGGCGCCGACGGCCGGGTGGTGGCGCGCGGCCTGGTCAACTACGACGCGGGCGAGATCCCGAACCTGATGGGCCGTTCCACCCGGTGGCTGGCCCGGGAGCTGGGCCCCGAGTACGAGCGCGAGATCATCCACCGCGACGATCTCGTGCTGCTCACGAGCGACTGATCCACACGAGCGATCCAAGAGCGATCCAGACGACCGACTGACGAAGGAGCCGGTGATGGGCGAGCAGGACCGGGAACGCGAGGAGTTCCTGCGGGTGGCGGGCCGTGCCAGGGACGCGGCGGCCGGGCTGGCGCCGCTGCCGAGGGCGGCCAAGGACGCCGCCCTGCACGCGATCGCCGACGCGCTGGTCGCCGCCGCGCCGGAGATCGTCAAGGCCAACGAGGGCGATGTGGCGCGGGCCCGCGAGGCCGGCACCTCCGAGTACATGATCGACCGGCTGAGCCTGTCCGAGGCGCGGATCGCCGCGATCGCCGACGCCGTCCGCAAGGTCGCGGCGCTGCCCGACCCGGTCGGCGAGACCGTCCGCGGCAACGTCCTGCCGAACGGCCTGGACCTGCGCCAGATCCGGGTGCCGCTCGGCGTCGTCGGGATCATCTACGAGGGCCGCCCGAACGTGACCGTCGACGCCGCCGCGCTCTGCCTCAAGAGCGGGAACGTGGCGATGCTGCGCGGCTCGTCCTCGGCGTACGAGTCCAACTCCGTGCTGGTGAACGTCATGCAGGGCGCGCTCGCGGGCACCGACGTGCCGCAGGACGCCGTCCAGCTCGTCCCCGGCACCACGCGCGAGTCGGTCAAGCACCTGATGCGCGCCCGCGGCCTGGTGGACGTGCTGATCCCCCGCGGCGGCGCGTCCCTGATCAACTCGGTGGTGGAGGAGTCCACGGTGCCGGTGATCGAGACCGGGGTGGGCAACTGCGCGGTGTACGTGGACGCCGCCGCCGACGTGGACCAGGCCGTCGAGATCCTGATCAACGCCAAGACGCAGCGGCCGTCGGTCTGCAACGCCGCGGAGACGTTCCTGGTGCACGCGGACATCGCGGCCGCGTTCCTGCCGAAGGCCCTGGAGGCGCTGCGCGGCGCGGGCGTCACCGTGCACGGCGACGAGCGGGTCCGCGCGTACGGCGACGACGTCGTGGCCGCGACCGAGGACGACTACTACGCCGAGTACCTCTCGCTGGACATCGCGGCCCGCGTCGTGGACTCCCTGGAGGACGCCGTCGCGCACATCCGTACGTACGGGTCCGGCCACACCGAGGCGATCGCGACCACCTCGCAGCAGGCGGCGAAGCGGTTCGTCGCGCTGGTCGACTCGGCCGCGGTGATGGTGAACGCGTCGACGCGGTTCACCGACGGGGAGGAGTTCGGGTTCGGCGCCGAGATCGGCATCTCCACCCAGAAGCTGCACGCCCGGGGCCCGATGGGGCTGCCGGAGCTCACCTCGACGAAGTACGTCGTCACCGGCGAGGGGCACCTCAGAGGCTGAGGCGTCCCCCGCCGGCGCCGGCGTGCGTCAGCCGGCCGAGCCGTTGGTGGGGCCGCCGTCCCCGCGCCGGGTGACCCTGTCGAACAGGCCCCCGGCCGCGGACGCGGCCCCCTCGGCCACGTCCCGCACCTTGCCGATGAACGGGTCGGCGCTGCGCTCCCACGACTCCTTGTAGGAGTTGGCGGCGTTGCGCGCCTCCTGCGTGAAGCTGGCGTTGCCGTCCTCGTCGCGGCGCTCGTAGTTCCCCGCCAGGATCCGCTCGTACTCGGGGCCGGTGCCCCAGCGGTCGATCTCGGCGAACCGGATCACCGCGTACGGGTGGCTCTGCGGCAGCAGGTTGAGGAACTTCAGCAGCCCGTCGCGGACGTCGCCGGCCGCGTCGTACTCGCGGGCCTGCGCCAGGAACGCCTCGGAGCTCATCTCGCGCAGCCGGACGCCGCCGGCCAGCTTCATCATGGTGCGCTTGGCCGCGTCCAGATCCTGGCCGGCAAGGAGGCCGGCGCGGTCCGACGACAGCTCGGCCTTCCGGAACCACTCGCGCAGCCCGATGATGATCGCCGAGATCGCGATGTTGCCCAGCGGCAGCCAGGCCAGCCGGGTGCCGAGCTGGATCAGGATCTGCATCATCGTCTGGTAGACGGCGTGGCCGGACAGGATGTGGCCGACCTCGTGCCCGACGACGAACCGCAGCTCCTCGTCGTCCAGCAGGTCCAGCAGGCCCGTGTTGACCACGATGAACGGGTGGTCGGAGCCGAGCGCCATCGCGTTCGGGGTCGGGTTCTGCCGGACGTACACCTCGGGGACCTCGGGAAGGTCGAGGATGTAGCAGGTGTCGCGGACCATGTCGTGCAGGTGGTGGAACTGGTCCTCGCCCACCCGTACCGCGCCGCCCAGGAACATGAGGCGGATCGCGCGCTCGTTGAACAGTCCCGACAGGCGCTTGAGCACCACGTCGAAGCCGGACAGGGAGCGCAGGGCGACCAGCGCCGTGCGGTCCGCCGGGTGTTCGTAGGCCCGCGAGCTGATACCGGGGAAGCGCGTGCGTGCCCGGTCCGGTGTGCTCGTCGTCATGGGGTACGCGGCGCGCGGTACCCGGCCGCTCCGCTGCCGAACGCGATCGCCGCTCCCTCCCTTCGGTCGAAGTGGCGCTGTCTCAACAGAGATACTCCCGGATCCAGTCCGGCACAGAAAGTCCGACGATCCGGCAGGGGGCAAGGTTCCCTGGCGTCAGGTACCGGCCTTCTCCGGCCCTTCTCCGGTCTTTCTTGATCATTCTCGGTGCTTCTCCGCTCTTTGGTGCGAATACCTCGTACCGGATGGGCCGGGTACGGCAGAGTGGGGGAGAGGAGGCGCAGATGTTCGATCCGAAGGCCGAGGCGATGTCGCGGGACGAGCGGGCCGCGCTGCAGCGCCACCGGCTGTGGGGGCTGGTCGACCGGCTCCTGGTGGCGGGCGGGCTCCAGGCTCGGCGGCTCCGCGACGCCGGCGTCAAGAGCGGCGCCGACGTCACCCTGGCGGAACTGCACAGGCTCCCGTTCACCACCAAGCAGGACCTCTGGGACCACTACCCGCTCGGCATGCTGGCCGTACCGCGGGACCAGGTCGTCGCCGTCCACGGATCGACCGGGACCAAGGGCCGCCCCACCCTCGTCGGCTACACCAGGGCCGACCTCGACCTGTGGGCGGCGATGTGCGCCCGCTCCCTGGCCTGCGCCGGCGCGACCGAGCTGAGCACCGTGCACAACGCGTACGGGTATGGGCTGTTCACCGGCGGGATGGGGATCCACCAGGGCGCCGTCGCGCTGGGCGCCACCGTCGTCCCGATGTCGGGCGGGATGACCGAGCGCCAGGTCCGGATGATCGCCGACCTGCGGCCCGACGTGCTGACCTGCACGCCCGCGTACGCGCTACGGCTCGGCGAGGCGGCCGCCGAGGCCGGCGCCGACCTGTCCTCCCTCCAGGCCGGCCTGTTCGGCGCCGAACCCTGGTCGGAGGAGCTGCGCGCCGCCATCGAGGCCGTGCTGCCGCTCAAGGCGATGGACGTCTACGGGCTCTCGGAGATCATCGGGCCCGGGGTTGCCACCGAGTGCCTGGAGCAGAACGGCCTGCACGTCAACGAGGACCACTTCATCGTCGAGGCCGTCGACCCCGCCACCGGCGAGCCGGTCGCCGAGGGCGAGCCGGGCGAGCTGGTGTTCAGCACCCCCACCAAGCAGGCGCTGCCGCTGCTGCGCTACCGGACCGGCGACCTGGCCTCCCTCGCGCACGGCGAGTGCGACTGCGGCCGCACCCTCGTCCGGATGAGCAAGATCAGGGGCCGGGTGGACGACATGCTCGTCGTCCGCGGTGTGAACGTCTACCCGAGCGAGGTCGAGCGCGTCCTGCTAGGCACCGGCCTGGTCGCGCCGCACTACCAGCTCGTGCTGGACCGCCGGAAGCCCGAGCACACGGGCCTCCTGGTCGCCTGCGAGGCGGCCGGCGAGGGCGCGGCCGAGGAGACCACCGCCGGGCTGGCCCGGGCCGTCCAGGCCGAGCTGGGCCTCACCGCCGACGTCCGGGTGCTGCCCGCCGGGACCGTCCCGCGCGTCGAGGTCGGCAAGGCCGTCCGCGTCGTGACCTGGGAGTCCGGCCCCGCGCCGCTGCCCGGCCTCGGTTAGCGGCGACCCCCGGGGGCGGTGCGAGGGCCGCTCGCGCCCCGGGGCTATTCTCGTCGCCATGACGCAAAAGCGACGACTGGGGATCATGGGCGGCACGTTCGACCCGATCCACCACGGCCACCTCGTGGCCGCCAGCGAGGTCGCGCACGTCTTCGCGCTGGACGAGGTGGTCTTCGTGCCCACCGGGATCTCCTCGCACAAGGGCGAGCGGCGGGTCGCCGCCGCCGAGGACCGCTACCTCATGGCCGTGATCGCCACCGCGTCCAACCCGCGCTTCTCGGTCAGCCGGATCGACATCGACCGCCCCGGCCCCACCTACACCGTGGACACCCTGCGCGACATGCGCGAGCTGCACGGCCCGGAAACCGAGTTCTTCTTCATCACCGGCGCCGACGCCCTGTCCAAGATGCTGACCTGGCACGACACCGACGAGCTGTTCGAACTCGCGCACTTCATCGGCTGCACCAGGCCCGGCCACCGGCTGGCCGACCCCGGCCTGCCCAACGGCCGCGTCAGCCTGATGGAGGTGCCCGCGCTGTCGATCTCCTCCACCGAATGCCGTGACCGGGTCCGGGCGGGCGAACCCATCTGGTACCTGGTCCCGGACGGGATCGTCCAGTACATCAACAAGCGCTCCCTCTACCGCGCCCCGGCTGACCTGCGCCGATAATCGTTCGGCCGAACGCGGTTCGGGTCTTACCCTGGAAGTGAAGGGACGCGCGGGACGCACCGGACCGCCGCGGCCGCAACCACGAACAGGGGCCGCCCCCCGGAGCCCGTGAGAAGCTGGGACCGGGAACAGACCCCTACAGGGAGGATCGCGAGCGCATCGTGACCGCTACCGACAGGGCCGTACAGCTGGTCCGCACCGCCGCCGAAGCGGCGGCCGACAAGCTGGCCGACGACATTCTTGCCTACGACGTCAGCGAGCAGCTCGTCATCACCGACGCCTTCCTGCTCTGCTCCGCCCCCAGCGACCGCCAGGTCCGCGCCATCGTCGACGAGATCGAGAAGCGGCTCCGCGACGAGGCCGGCGCCAAGCCCGTCCGCCGCGAAGGCGAGCGCGACGGCCGCTGGGTACTGCTGGACTACGCGGAGATCATCGTCCACATCCAGCACGAAGAGGACCGCGTCTTCTACGCCCTCGAACGGCTCTGGAAGGACTGCCCCCTCATCGCCCTCCCCGAGGACGTCAACGCCCACTCGGCCCAGCGCCGCCGCACCGTCGGGAGCGCCAGTGAGTGACCGCGCCCCCGGCAAGCGCCGGGTCGTGCTCTGGCGCCACGGCCAGACCGCCTGGAACGTCGAGAACCGCTTCCAGGGCAAGACCGACATCCCCCTGGACGAGACCGGCGTCCAGCAGGCCCAGCGGGCCGCGCGGCTCCTCGCCGCGCTCAGCCCCACCGCCCTCCTCGCCTCCCCCCTCCAGCGCGCCGCCGCCACCGCGCAGGCCCTCGCCGACATCACCGGCCTGGACATCCGCCACGACCGCGACCTCGTCGAACGCGACGGCGGCGCCTGGGAGGGCCTCACCGGCAAGGAGATCCGCGAACGCTACCCCGCCGAGCACGCCGCCTGGCAGCCCCCCGGCGGCGAGACCAGCGCCCAGGTCGCCAAACGCGTCGGCACCGCACTCGAACGCGCCCTCGACACCCTCCCGCCCACCGGAGTCCTCGTCGTCGCCTCCCACGGCGCCGCGCTCCGCCTCGGCATGTCCCACCTCCTCGGCCTCCCCGAAGACCTCTGGGAACGCCTCGGCGGCCTCTCCAACTGCTGCTGGTCCGTACTCGGCGAGATGCGCGACGGCGGCTGGCGCCTCGTCGAACACAACGCCGGAACCCTCCCCGAACCCGTCATGAGCGACGACCGCACCGAGAACGGCACCTGACCGGCGGCAAACCGATTCGAGTACCGCCGCCATCTCCTATACACTGGCGGAGCGCTGCGGGATGAAAATCCACGCAGCCGCACGGGGCTATGGCGCAGTTGGTAGCGCGCCTCCATGGCATGGAGGAGGTCTGGGGTTCGAATCCCCATAGCTCCACTCGTCGGTGGGGGGAGTGTGTCCGCGGAAAGCGCGGACCGCTCCTCCTCGTCATGTTTGCCCAGGGGGGCGACCCCCTGGAACCCCCGATGTGGGGGCTCCGCCCCCACGCCCCCGTTGGTGCGGGGTTGCGGTTTGTAGTTATTGCCCCGTTGGTGCGGGGTTGGGGTTTCCTGGCTGAGGTTTCTTGGGCTGAGGTCCACGCACCTCGTCGTGGGGTGGGACAGGGGCGCGGCGGGGGTGGATGCACCCTCAAATGTCGTAGAAGGGGATGCAGGTGATGTCGTAGAAGGCGTTCGAGTCGGTGCTCGCTTCTACGATCTCGTTCCAGTTGCCGCCGTGGCGGGCGTACATCCACTCGATCGTCGGGCCCTGGGGGCTGCCGTAGCGGGCCTTGTTGCGCTCCTCCAGCTTGCGGACGTCCTTGACCTTCATCTTGGTGCGGACCAGGGCCTTCGCCTCGTTGCGCTTGGGGACCATGGCGCGGGCGATCTCCTGCTCGGAGCGGCCCTGGATGCGCATCCGTTTGATCTCGACGTCCATCGCCTCCAGGCGGTCCAGGTACGACTGGCGGACCTGGCAGTTGTGCACCCAGTCGTCGGCCGGGCCCACGCCGGTCCACATGGAGAGCCCGAACGATCCGGGGAGCAGGAGGATCGAGGCGACCAGGCGGCGCATGCAACTGAACCTTTCGAGACGCTGGGGGACGACGTCGGGGCTCGGCCCCCTGCAACTTTGTCAGACGCCGGACCGAAACCCCAGTAGGTTGACCATGTGACCGAAAAGCGTGCTTCTGTGGGGTTTGCCGGTGTGGTGGGGGCCTTGGCGGGGGCCGCGCTGGCGGGGCATCGGGGGGCTCGGGCCGCCGGGGTCGGGGCTCTGGTGGGGGGTGTCGCGCTCGGGATCTCCGAGGCGGTCGCCCGGCGGCGGCAGGAGCCGGGGGAGATTCCGGCGCTGTGGCAGCGGATCGCGGTGAGCGGGGCCGTCGCGGCGCCGGTGGGGTGGCTGGCCGGGCGGCGGTTCTCCTCGTTGGTGGTGGGAGGCGCTGCGGGGGCCGTCGCGGGGAGCATGGGGCTGCGGCCAGAGAAGGTCGCCCTGGGGCCCGTCGTGGGCGCCGCGGTGGGCGGGCTCGGTGCGCCGCCGGCCGTGGCGGCGGCCGGGGCCGTGGTGGGATTCCGGGTCCTCTCCGCGCTGGTCTTCCGGGAGGCCCAGGTCAGCCTGCTGGCCGAGCGGGTCCCTGAGGAGTCGCTGCCGTTCGTGGTGCCGCTGGAAGCGCGGTCGCGGTACGTGGGGACCGGGTACGTGAAGGACCTGGCCGAAGTCCTGGGCGGGACCTACCAGGCCGACGCGCCGGTGGGGATCGTCGGGTCGCTGGACGAGCTGGCCGGGCCCGAGTTCGAGCCGGGGGACGTCCATCCGCTGGTGCGGGAGTTCTACGAGCACACGGCCCGGTTCCGGCTCGACATCGTGCCCGAGTGGCGGATGTGGGTGCGGCCCGGATACCTGCTGTACCGGTACCTGCTGGCCAAGCCGCTGGGGCAGGCGAGCGTGCCGATGAACCAGCGGGAGGCCCTGCGGGGCGTCGTCGGGCGGATCGACACGGTGGTGCGGGGCGAGGAGGTCGTGCGGGGGTGGATCCGGTCCTACGCCGATGATGACGAGCCCATTTACGTGGGGATCTACACGACCTATCGGGACGGTGGGCGCGGGTATGTGAGCGTCGGGTTCCCGCTTCCTCAGGCCAGCTTCACGGCGACTCTGGTGCCCCGGGGGCGGCTGGGGGGAGGGCTCGTTCTGACGAGTGAGTCTCCTCTGGAGCATCCGGGACACTACCTGACGTACGTGGATCCGGAGAGCCGGGAGCTGACGGCGCTGGCGGTGCACGGGTTCGGGGAGACGCTGGACGTGTTCGTGGAGGACGGCGAACTGCGGGCCTCGCATGCGTTCTCCGTGTTCGGGTTGCCGTTTCTTGTGCTGCACTACCGGATGGCCCGCAAGTGACTGTCAGTGATCGGCCTTATCCTGTGAGTTGACACTGGATGGAAGGTGGCGCACGTGATCGGTCGTGAGGTTCGGCTGGTGGCCCGGCCCGTCGGGGAACCGGATCCGTCCGACTTCGAGCTGGCGGACGCTGAGGTACGGGAGCCGGGGGAGGGGGAGGTCCTCGTCCGGAACGAGTGGATCTCCGTCGACCCGTACATGCGGGGGCGGATGAACGACGTGAAGTCGTACACGCCGCCGTTCCGGCTCGGGGAGCCGATGGAGGGCGGTGCGGTCGGGACCGTGGTGTCCTCGCGGGGGAAGGTCCCCGAGGGGGCCACCGTCCTGCACGGTCTCGGGTGGCGCGAGTACGCGACGCTGGACGCCTCCTCCGTGCGGGTCGTGGACGTGGACAAGGCGCCGGCCCAGGCCTATCTCGGGGTGCTCGGGATGACCGGGCTCACCGCGTACGCGGGGCTCACGGAGGTCGCGCCGGTGCGGGAGGGCGACGTCGTCTTCGTGTCGGGGGCGGCCGGGGCCGTGGGGAGCGTCGCGGGGCAGATCGCGCGGCGGCTCGGCGCGGCGCGGGTGATCGGGTCCGCGGGCGGGCCGGCGAAGACCGCGAAGCTGCTGGACGACTTCGGGTTCGACGCGGCGATCGACTACCGGGAGGGCGAGCTGGAGCGGCAGCTGGCCGAGGCGGCGCCGGACGGGATCGACGTGTACTTCGACAACGTCGGCGGCGACCATCTGCGGGCCGCGATCGCGGTGCTCAACACGTTCGGGCGGGTCGCCCTGTGCGGGGCGGTGTCCCAGTACAACCGGACCCAGCCGGAGCCGGGGCCCGACAACCTGTTCCAGGCCGTGGGCAAGCGGCTGACGCTGCGGGGGTTCATCGTCGGCGACCACCAGAAGCTCATGGGGGAGTACGTCCAGCGCGCCTCGGACTGGCTGCGTCAGGGCTGCCTCACCACCGAGGAGACGGTGGTGGATGGGATCGACAACGCCGTGGACGCGTTCGTCGGGATGCTCCGGGGGCGGAACGTGGGCAAGATGCTCGTTCGATTGAAGTAGGACAAAGGGGACGAACGTACATTCCAGTGCCCGGCTGATGGTTACATGGCGAGCTATGGGAAGGCATCGGAGGGGAAACAGGCGCGAGGTGACGGTCGCCGACCTGATCGACGCGCTCGGCCGGTTCGATCCGCGCATGGAGGTGCGGCTCGCCACGCAGCCGCGGCTGCCGCAGGAGCACACGATCGGGGGCGTGACCGAGGCCGACGGCATGGTGTGGATCGGCGAGGCCCGGCAGCGGGGCTACGCCCCCGACGAGGTCGCGGAGCGGATGGGGTGGCGCTGATCACCGGTCTGCCGTCCCGAGCGGGTCCCGGAGTGCACTAAGCTCTTCCTTGGCCGGCCGCCGGAAACGGCGGCCACCCGGGGCTATGGCGCAGTTGGTAGCGCGCCTCCATGGCATGGAGGAGGTCTGGGGTTCGAATCCCCATAGCTCCACTCGAAGCACGGAGTGGGTCCCTACGGGCTCACTCCTTTTTGCGTTGTGCTGGAGGTGGCCCCCTGAACGCCCGCGCGGTCGTCTTCCTGGTGCTGCTGTTCTCGGTCGTCGCGGGCTGGACGGTCGCGCAGCGGCCGCCGCGCACGGAGGCGGCCGTGCGGGAGCCGTTCGTGGTGATCGGGGTCGCGGGGCTGGCCTGGGGCGACATCAGGGCCGACCAGACGCCCCGGCTGTGGCGGCTGCTCGGGGACGGGGCCGCCGCGGGGGCCGCGACCGTCCGCACGACCAAGGGCGTCTCCTGCGCCGCCGACGGGTGGCTGTCGCTGTCGGCGGGGCAGGCGGCCGCCGCGCCGCGGCGGGCGGACGGGACCTGCGGGCCCCTGCCCGACGTGCGCCGGTCGCGGGTCGAGGGATGGCGGGAGCTGGCCGACGCGCAGCAGGGGTCGGAGTTCTCGCCGCGGCCCGGGCGGCTCGGCGACGCCCTCGGCGACCGGGCCTGCGCGGTGGGGCCCGGCGCGGCGCTGGCGCTGGCCGACTCGGACGGCCGGGTGCGGCGGTACCGGGAGACGTTCGAGCCGGGCTGCCCGATCACCGTCGTGGACGGCGGGCAGGTCGTCCGGTCCGGGCAGGGGCGGCTGCGGTCGCTGGCGGAGATCGACCGGTTCGCCGGGAGCGTCCTGGACCGGCTGCGCCCCGGGACGAGCGTGCTCGTGCAGGGCGTCACCCAGCCGCCGGGCGGGACGCCCGAGCTGGCCGTGAGCATGCTGGGGCCCGCCGACTTCTCCTTCCTGACGGTCAACTCGACCCGGTGGGACGGCGTCGTGCGGCTCCTGGACGTCCCCAGCACGCTGCTCGGCGTGGCCGGGGTGCCGGAGCCGGCGGAGTTCGCGGGGGCGCCGTTCTCGATCGGCGGGCCGCGGCCGCACGGCTCGACGGCGACCGTGCACCGGCTCGGGGACATCAGCATGACCGACCAGGTGCTGCGGCGCTGGTCGGGGATCCTGCTGGCCGGCGCCGCCCTGGCGCAGGCGCTCCTGTTCCGGCGGGCCGGGGCGCTGGTGCTGGCCGCCTTACCAGCGGCCGCCTATCTGGTGACGCTGACGTACTGGTGGAAGGCGCCGCTGCCCGACCTCGCGCTCTGGGCCGGGCTGGCGGGCGTGACAGGTGCCGTGGCCTGGGCGCTGCGGAGTCCGCTGCTCCTGAGCGGGGTCACCTTCGGGGTGCTCGTCCTCGACGGGGTGACGGGGACGGCGCTGCACCGGGCGAGCCCGTTCGGGCCCTCGGCGCTGTACGGCGGGCGCTACTACGGCTTCGGGAACTCGACGTTCGCGATCTTCGCCGTGGCGGCGCTGGTGTTCGCGGGCCTCGTCGCCGCCGAGCTGTGCGCGCGGGGGCGCCGGCGGGAGGCGGTGGCGGCCGTGGCGGCGGTGGGCGCCGTCGCCTGCGTCGTGGACACCTGGCCCACGTGGGGCGCCGACGTGGGCGGGGGACTCGCGCTGGTGCCCGGATTCGTCATCCTGGCGCTGTCGGTGGCCGGGGCGCGGATCACCGGGACGCGCGTCGTGGCAGCCCTCCTGGGCGGCGTGCTCCTGGTGGCGGCCGCCGGGGTCGCGGACTGGCTGCGGCCGGCCGCTGACCGTACGCACGCGGGACGGTTCGTCCAGACGGTGATCGACGGTGAGGCGTGGGGCATGATCGGCCGCAAGGCCGGCTACGCGCTGTCCTCGCTGGGCGCCGGGCCGCTGGCCTGGGGCACCGTGGCCGTCCTGGGGCTCGCCGTGTGGGCGCTGGCCCGGCAGCCGTCGTGGCTGGATCCCGCGCTCCGGCCCGCGCTGGTGGCCGTGCTGGTCACCTGCGCGGCCGGAGCGCTGGTCAACGACTACGGGATCCGGCTCGTGACGTACGCGTTCGTCATGCTGCTGCCGCTCGTGGCGCTGTCAGTGCACCGTCGCGGGGTCGTTGTACCGCAGGACGGCGCCGACGCCGAGGGAAGCGCCGGGCCCGTCGGACGGTAGGACGACCAGCTGGCCGTCCATGCAGGCCACCGCCCGGATCAGCGCGGCGTCGGCCCGCTCCTCGCGGGGCTCGTCGGCGCCGAGCTGGCGGACCTCGTCCGGCGTCATGCCGATGTGGCCCGGGTCCGGGCCGACCCACAGCCGGGCGGGCGACTCGGGGTCGTCGTCCAGGAGCAGCGTCTGGATCTGGCCGCGCCGGACGGCCTCCACCACGGCCGGCAGGCCCGCGACCGCGCGCTCGCCGTTGGCCAGCTCGCGCTCGAAGCGCTCGGCGACGGTGAGGATCCGCTCGGTGGACTTCAGGTCGAGGATCCGGTGCAGCTCGCCGTCCAGGGCGCCGTTGTTCTCCGACTCGACCGTGTACTCCAGGACGTCCGGGGACACCTCCTCCAGCACGGCGGTACGGGCGCGCGCCTCCCCTGCGACGACCACGGCCTCGGCGCCGCAGCCGCGGGCGGCCTTGTCGACCTCGCGGCCGACCTTCTTGGCGTTGTGCTTCCAGACGTTCTCGGCCGAGCGCTGGAAGCGGGACTGGTTCCAGTCGCCGGCCTTGACCTTGCGGATCGGGTACTCCTCGTCCCCCGGGACGTCGATGTGCCGGTGGGTGCCGTCGGGGTCGAAACAGTCGATCTCGCCGCCCCGGCGGTCCACGACCGCGACCAGGTGGGGGAAGCGCTCGCCGCGCTCGGCCAGGAACGGCAGGAGGTGCGGGAGGGGCGAGACCCTGGCCAGGTCGGCGCGGGGGGCGCCGTCGAGGCGCTCGACGCAGGTGGCCTCGCCGTCCGCCGCGAAGACCACCAGGCCCTCGGAGCGGCGCCGCTCCATCTCCCCGGTGACGATCTCCTCGACGGCGCGCAGCGTGGCGTCGGGGGCCTGCTGCGCCTTCAGTTCCTCGCGGAGCGCGCGCCATTTCAGCTCGGCGGCCTTGCCGGCGTCCTCGGTGGTACGGGTCAGGTCCGCGTAGACCGAGACGTACGGACCGGACCGGGTGTACAGCGGCTTGAGGAAAGTCAGATCCATAAGGAGGCCCTACCCGTCCCATTGGCCCCAAACGTCAAGCTACGGGCTGCAATGTCCTAGCCCTCTGCAGATCGCTGCAACCGCGCGTACGCCAGCTGCAGCCAGTCCGAACCGGCCACCGCCGTCATCGTCGCGCCCGCCAGCCGGGTCGCCTCGGGCGCGAACACCAGCCCGGCCGCGTACGCCGTCGCCACCCACTGGGACATGCAGAACGGGCACGTGATCAGCTCGCCCACAGCGTGCCGGGCGCCGTGCCCGCGGACCTCCTCCGACAGCTCGGCGGGCCCGCCCGTACCGGCGTACCGGGTGAACGGGGCGCGCAGCGGGCTCGTCACCGGGTCCTTGGACATCAGCCGCGACATCTTGTGCGTCGTCACGGTCATCAGCGCCAGGTCGCGCAGCCCGACGGCGCGCAGCGAGGCGCCGCGGCGGCGCGCCAGCAGCGCCAGGGCCGCGGTGGTCGTCCCGTACACGGCCAGCGTGGCCAGGTACGAGCCGAGCGGGCGGTCGGCGTCCCCGGCGTACTGCTCCTTCTGGCGCCGGGCGGTGTCGACGACGGTGTTCACGACTCTCCCTCCGGTGGGACGATCACGCAGAACTCGTTGCCCTGGGGATCGGCCATGACCGTGGTCGGCCAGCCGTCGTCGACGAAGGGCCCGCGGACGACGGAGGCGCCCAGCCCGGTCAGCCGGGCCAGCTCGCCGTCCATGTCGGTCACGCGCAGGTCGGGATGCATCCGGTTCTTGGTGGTCTTGGGCTCGGGGACCCGCTGCAGCAGCCACTGCGGACCCTCGCCCTTCGGGTCGGTCATGGAGACGTACGGGGGGTCGAACGGCTCCCGGTCGTAGCCGAGCGCGGCCGTCCAGAAGTCGGCCAGCCGCTCGGGATCGGCGCAGTCGAGGACGAAGACGAGACGCATGCCTGGCCTCGTACCCTCTCGTCCCGGTCGAACCCCCGGACGCGCGCCCCGGGCGAATGATCCGCGCCAGGCGGGTAGGCACCCCTGGAGAAAGGGGGTACCTGATGAACGAGCGTCGTACTCCGGGGCCCGAGGACGAGGGGATCCCCGATCTTCAGGACGGGACCCCGGAGCAGTACTGGGCGGAGGACCCGCAGGAGGCGCCGATCCCGGGCGACCGGCCGCTGGCCATGGACCAGTACGGGACCACGGCCGAGGAGGTCCGCGAGGGCGAGCCCCTGGACGGCCGGCTGGCGCGGGAGGAGCCCGACGTCCCCCTGCCCGGCGACGAGCCCGCGAACCCCGCCGGGCGGCTGGTGGCCGAGGACGAGGGCGCCCACCCGCACACCGAGTCCGAGGCGGTCGCCATGGACGCCGGCGAGGACGGCGGCGGCTACGACCCCGAGGAGCGCGCCATGCGGATCGACGAAGAGCGGCCCGAGAGGTAGGAGACACGGACGGGCGGCACGGACGGGCCCCGGGGCGGATCGCCCCGGGGCCCGTTCCGGTCCGGGGGTCAGTGGTTCCGCAGCGCCTTGACGAGCTCCGACTTGTTCATCGAGGAGCGGCCCTCGACGCCGATCTCGCGCGCCCGGCGCATCAGCTCGTCCTTGGACCAGTCGTCGTAGCTCGGGCTCTTACCGCCCTTGCGGCCGACCTTCTTGGAGCCCTGACCGGCCGAGGCGTTGGCGATGCGCGCGGCCTTCTCCTTGCTCTCGCCCTTGTCGCGCAGCTTCTGGTACTTCTTCTCGTCCTTGATCTGAGCTCTCGGCATACGTGAAACCCTCCTTTGACGGTCTCCGTACCCGGCATGTCCGTTTCACACCTGGACTCACACCTGGACGTCACACGCTGACGAACGGCTCCGGAAGGTGCGGCGCGGCGATGACGCCGCCGCTCTTGCGCATCCGGCGGAGCAGCGCCGCGCGGGTCTTCGCGGCGGTGTCGGCGTCCTCGTCGTGCAGGTACCGCACCTCGGGGTCGGCCAGCTGCACCGGATGCAGGATCACGTCGCCCGCCACCACCAGCTGATCGTCCCCGAGGACCACCGACTGGTGCCCCGGGGTGTGCCCGGGCGTGGGCACCACCTCGATCTCCTCGGCCAGCCGCGCGTTCCCCTTCACCATGTCCAGGCTCCCGGCCGCGCGCAGCGGCTTGACGATCTCCTCCAGCACCGCGCCGCCCTCGCCCTTGACCCAGCGGACCTCGTCCTCCTGAACGACGTGCCTCGCGTTCGGGAACATCGGCTTGCCGTCCACGACGGCACCGCTCGCGTGGTCGCTGTGCAGATGCGTCAACACGACCGTGTCGACGTCCTCCGGCGCGACCGCCGCGTCCGCCAGCGCGGCGGGCAGGGCCCCGGGTACGGGCGCCCAGGACGCGGCGGGGGAGTGCTCCGTACCGAGGCCGGTGTCCACCAGCACGGTCGGGCCGCCGGGGACGCGCAGCAGGAAGCAGTGGAAGTGCAGCACCCACTCGCCCTCCGGCCCGAACGAGGCGGGCTCCTCGGCCCGCATGCGCTCCCAGTGCCGGGGCCGCGTACCGGGGAAGGTCTCGTCCAGAGGACGCCGCAGCGCCTCGCCCATCGGACCCACCGCGTCGCAGAGCGGGATGACTTCGACGCCGGACACGATCCTTGGTTTCTCGTGCATGACGCCCACCCTCCCAGGAACTCCCCACCCCGCCGCAACGCGAACGTACGGGACGGCCCGTGACATCCACGGCGAAACACCGCCCTCTTCCCGCGGCCGACCACCGTTGCTAGCCTCCCGATGAAGATCGTTCCAACCCCCCGGAGGACCTCGGATGGAGACGCCCCGCACCCTGACCGAGGCCGCCGAGGCGCTCCGCGCCGGAGCCGTCACCAGCGTCGCGCTCACCGAACGCGCCATCGAGACCGCCGACCGCCTGGACGGCGAGCTCGGCACCTACCTCGCCCGGTTCGACGAGGCGGCGCTCGCCGCCGCCGAACGCGCCGACCGCGAACTCGCCGCGGGCCGCGACCGAGGGCCCCTGCACGGCGTCCCGTTCGGCGTGAAGGACATCATCGCCGTCGCCGAGGGACCGACCACCGCGCAGAGCCTCGTCCTCGACCCCGCCTGGGGCGCGGGCCGCGACGCGCCCGTCGCCGCCCGCCTGAAGGCCGCCGGCGCCGTGATCACCGGCAAGGCGACCACGATGGAGTTCGCCTGCGGCATGCCCGACTTCGGCAAGCCGTTCCCCGTGCCGCGCAACCCCTGGAACACCGGCACCTGGGCGGGCGGCTCCAGCTCCGGCACGGGCAGCGGCGTCGCCGCCGGGATGTTCTACGCCGGCCTGGGCACCGACACCGCCGGCAGCATCCGCATCCCCGCCGCGTTCTGCGGCATCACCGGCCTGATGCCCACGTTCGGCCGCGTCCCCAAGTCGGGCGTCGCACCGCTCGGCTACAGCCTCGACCACGTCGGCCCCATGGCCCGCAGCGCCCGCGACTGCGCCGCCGTCATGGACGCCATCGCCGGCGCCCACCCCAGCGACCCCGACAGCGTCGACCTGCCGTACGAACCGCCCGTCCTCGACGGCACCCTGGACGGCGTCCGGATCGGCGTCGTCCGCGAGCACCACTTCCCCGACGGCCACGACCCCGCCGTGGGTCCCGCGTACGACGCCGCCCTGGGCGTCCTGGCCGCGAAGGGCGCCGTCCTCACCGAGATCACGCTCCCGTACTGGTACGAGATGCTGATGGCGAACGTCGTCACGCTCGGCTCCGAGGCGCTGGCGTACCACCGCAACGACCTGTCCGCCCGCTGGGACGACTACGGCGACGCCACCCGCGCGACCCTCGCCCGCGCCGCCGCGGTCACCGGCGCCGACTACGTCCAGGCCCAGCGCGTCCGGCGGGTCGCGCAGGACGCGGTGGCCCGCCTGTTCGACGACCTGGACGTGATCGTCGCCCCGACCACCTCGGCCGGGGCGCCCCGCTACGACGACATCGTCCCCGACGAGGGGCCGATCGACGTCGGCGGGGTGTTCACGTACATCCACACCATGTACTGGGACTGCGTCGGCAATCCCGTCCTGGCCGCCCCGATGGGCACCACCGCCGGCGGCCTCCCGCTGTCGATCCAGTTCGCCGGCCCCGCCTGGGGCGAGGCCGCGATCCTGCGCGCCGCCGACGCCTACCAGACCGCCACCGACTGGCACCTGCGCGTGCCGCCCACCTCCTGAGGAGCCGACCATGGACGTCGACGAGACCCGCCGGCTGATGGCACGTTCCGGCCTGACCCCCACCGACACCGAGCTGACCGCCTTCGCCGCCGCCCTCGACATGCAGCGGGCGGGCATCGACCTCCTCTACGCCGTCCCGGAGGCCCGCTACGCCGACCCGGCCCTACGCTTCCAGGCCGGCGCACGAGTGACCCCCTGGACCGACCCCGACCCCGACCCCGAGTAGCGAGCCCTCACCACCTGGTGTGATGCCGGAGTCGTGCTTGCCCACAGCCCTCGCCGCGAAGGGCGCCGCCCTCACCGGGGCCACGCTCCCGTACTGGTCCGAGATGCCGCCGGTGAACGTGATCACGCTCGTTCCGAGGCGCTGGCGTGCCACCGCAGCTCCGCGTGGAACACCTCACTCTTCGGCGGCCCGCCAGCGGTCGCCACCCCACGCATGCCCCCGCCGCCGACGGTTGCCCAGCGCCACTATGCTGCCGCTCTATGTCACGACAGAACGCCTATAGTCCGGCATTCGATGCCTTCGGGGCGGAAATCTCCGCGGCTGCGATCCAGCGCCAGGACGTCCTGCGGACATCCCTGGGCCCCGAGCACCGCACCCCCGACCTCGACGCACGCACCTTGACCGGCGGCGGCTCGACGGTCGGCGGCCTGACCCGGCTGGGCAGCTTCTCCCACCTGACCCAGACCTGGCTGTGGAGCTGGGCGAACCCCAACTTCGACTGGGACCACCCCGCCGTCGCGCCGCTCCGCACCGTCCACGAGTACGGGGAACTGCACGGCATCCCCGAACTCACCACCGGCCACCTCGACTTCGCCGGATTCCCCGACCCCCACCAGGCCGCCGTCACCATGGCCATCGCGGCCGGCTACCTCCTCGACGGCAACGGCGTCTGGTTCTGCGACATCAACGAGGGCAAGGGCGCGGCGTACGTCCACCTCGACGACCCGCGGCTCCCGTCCCCGGGCTTCGACCCCGTCGCCGCCTCCAGCGTCCTGACCACCGCGGTCCAGGTCTTCCCCGACGACCACCGCCGGGTCGTCCGCGGCTACTTCGAACGCTGCGACGTCCCGTACGAAGAGACCGCCGACACCATCACAGGAGGCGACGTCCACGCCGCCTTCGACCGGCACGGCCGCCTGGAGCAGGTGACCGCCGCTCCGGTGAACCGCGCGTGACCTGCGGGTTTAGGGCAGAGGTACGCGGGGTAAGAGAGTCGAGTTGACGAGCGGTCCTTGATTATCTAATGTTCTTCCTGCCCCAAGGGGATGCGGGACGCCGAGAGGCGGACGGCCCCGGGGGAGCCCCTCAGAGAAAAACGGTTCGAAGCTCGCTTCGGGCCGAGGTACTCTAGAGAGGTCAGCCCAGACGGGATGCAGGACACCGCAAGGTGGCCGGCCCGAGGGACTCCACCGAACGATCGGCACGGGCCGCGCAAGCTGCCCGCGATGACGCACGGCGGACTGGGCAAGCTCCCGAAGATCGATCCCCAGCGGACCGGTTGACAGGAACGAAGATCCTGGTAAGTTAGAAGGGTTGCCTCGGAGCATGGACCCGCGAGAGTGGGTCGGGCGCGGTGGGTGTCCGTTTCTTGAGAACTCAACAGCGTGTTAAAAGCCAGTGCCTTTATCGGTTCGGTTCATTGGTGACCGGACCACCCCGTGGCCACTGATTGTTCGGTGGCCGGGGATTTCTTTGAGGCAAATACACGACCCCTGTTGGGGGTTGTG
>NZ_JBEZWH010000091.1:0-25465 GCF_040703975.1 Spirillospora sp. NPDC029432 | reverse complement strand
CGCGCAGGGGAGAGGACGTCCCCTCCGCCGGCGGGCGACCGCGGCGCGCCGGCGGCGGACGGTGGAACCCGGCGCCGATCCGGCGCGCACCCCTCCGAGAACACGCAGGAGAACCGTCATGCAACGCATGATCCGCCGCGTCGCCGGCGCCAGTGCCCGCAGACCGTGGGCCACGATCGGGGCGTGGCTGGTCGCCGCCGCCGTCCTGCTGGGGCTGGCGGGCACCGCCGGCGGGACGTTCGTCGACGACTTCGTCGCTCCCGGCAGCCAGAGCGAGCGGGCCGCGCGGCTCCTCGAAGAGCGCTTCCCCGAGGCCACCGGCGGCGGCGCGATGGCGGTGTTCGCCGTACCGGACGGGCAGCGGCTCGACCGCCACCGGGCCGCCGTCGACGCCGCGGTCGCGCGGATCTCCGGCGCGGAGCACGTGACCGCGGTGTCCGGCCCGTTCACCGCCGGGACGGTGTCGGCCGACGGCCGCATCGGCTTCGCCCAGATCACCTTCGACGTGCCGGCGACGGCGCTCGGCCCGGAGCCGCTCGCCGCGATCGCCGGCGAGCTGGAGCCGCTGCGGGACGCCGGGGTCACGGCGGAGCTCGGCGGCGACGCGGCGTTCATCAACGCCGAGCCGGTGAGCTCCGGCACCGAGGCGATCGGCGTGCTGGCCGCGCTGGTCGTGCTGCTCGTCGCGTTCGGCACGGTCGTCGCCGCGCTGGTCCCGGTCGCCCTCGCCCTGGTGACGGTCGCTGCCGGCATGGGCGGCATCCTGTTGCTGGCGAGCGCGATGGACGTCTCCGGTGCCGCGCCGACCATCGGCGCGATGATCGGGCTCGGCGTCGGCATCGACTACACGCTGATCATCATGTCCCGCTACCGGGAGAACCTGGCCGCCGGTCAGGACGGCCCCTCCGCGCTGTCGAACGCCATGGGCGCGGCGGGCTCCGCCGTCCTGTTCGCCGGCGGCATCGTCGTGGCGGCGATGTCCGCCCTTGCCGTGACCGGCCTGGGCTTCCTGATCTCGGTGGGCCTCAGCACCTCGCTGGTCGTGCTGTTCGCCGTGGCCTCCGCCCTCACGCTGCTGCCGGCGCTGCTGACGCTGCTCGGCCGCCGGGTCGACGCCGGGCGGCTGATCGGCCGGCGGCGCCGGCGGCACGCCCCGCGGGCCGAGGACACCGCCTGGTGGCGCTTCGCCCACCGCGTCTCCGGGCGGCCGTGGCCGTACCTGCTGGCCGGTGCCGCGCTGCTGTCGGCGCTGGCCGTCCCCGCGCTGTCGATGCAGACGAGCTTCCCGGACGCCGGCGACGACTCGGCGAGCAGCACGCACCGCCGCGCCTACGATCTCCTGGCGGAGGGCTTCGGCCCCGGCGTCAACGCCCCGCTGCTGCTGGTCGCCGACCTGCGGTCCGCGGGCATGACCGCCCGGGACGTCCCCGCGCTGTCCGCGCGCGTCGCCGCCGACCCCGGGATCGCCGCGGTCGGCCGGCCGCGCACCTCCCCGGCCGGGGACACGGTCGTCGTCCCGGTGACCCCCGCCACCGCGCCGGCGGACGCCGCGACCTCGCGGACGCTCGAGCGGGTCCGCGGCCTCGTCCCCGCGAACGTGTCGGTGGCGGGCCTGACCGCGATGACCGACGACCTCACCCGGCAGCTGCGCGACACCCTGCCGGTCTTCGTCGCCGCGATCCTGGGCGCGTCGTTCCTGCTGCTGATGCTGGTGTTCCGCTCCATCGCCGTACCGCTCAAGGCCGTGCTGATGAACCTGCTGTCGATCGGCGGCGCGTACGGCGTGGTGGTCGCCGTCTTCCAGTGGGGCTGGCTGAAGGGCCTGTTCGGGCTCGAGGACCCGATCCCGATCGCGTCCCCGCTGCCGACGATCTTCTTCGCGGTCCTGTTCGGGCTGTCCATGGACTACGAGGTGTTCCTGCTCTCGCGCATCCGGGAGCACTACGACGCCACGGGCGACACGGCCGAGTCGGTGGCCCGCGGCATGGCCGCCACCGGGCGCGTGATCACCTCGGCCGCGCTCATCATGACCGTGGTGTTCCTCGGCTTCGTCGCCAACCCGTCACCGCTGGTCAAGATGCTGGGCCTGGGACTGGCGACGGCGATCGTGCTGGACGCGGCGGTCGTCCGGACCGTGCTCGTGCCCGCGGTCATGGCCCTCCTGGGCCGGGCGAACTGGTGGCTGCCCGGCCTCCTGGCCCGCCGCCTGCCGCGACCGGCCGCCGCGGCCGCGGGCGGTGCCCCGGAGAGCCCCGAACTCGCCGACGCCACCCGGTCCTCTTAGAACGCGGGCACCTTAGAACGCGGGCACCGTGCGAATGAGCGCCGAGCCCCGCCGGCCGGTCTCCGGCCGGCGGGGCCGCGCTTTCTCCCGTGCTACATGCTGGACAGGGCGAAGCCCATGAGCAGTACCGCGCATGCGAGCCCGCCCAAGAAGACGACCGCCGAAGCGGCGAGCGCGAGCCCTGGCTTGAGCAGATTGCGCACGACAAGGTAGATCAGCGCGGTGGCCAGGAAGGCGAGCACGGGAAGGTAGGGGACGAGCAGCGACGTCAACCCCACGAGGACGGCGCTGACCAGCGCCATCGACACCCTGCCCGTGCCCTTGAGGTCACGGCCGCCGAGCCAGTAGGCGATGGCTCCGGTGAAAGCGGTGCTGCCGGCGAGCATCCCGATGATGATCAGGTCGTCCGAATTCAAGTGGGAGTCTCCATTCCAGCGGACTCGATGAGATGCGTGGGCCACCTCGTATGATCCAAAACCAGGGTCAAAGGTTCGGGGACAAGGGCCTTACCCGTGACGTGATCTTGGGGTGACACTGGGAAGCGCGTTGTGGGCCACGGAGGAGGAGGGGAGCGCGTGCGCGCACTGGTGATCGAGCAGGACCCGATGTGCCCGGCCGGGACGGTGGGGGACAGGCTGGTCCAGCACGGCTTCGACCTGGTCACGCTGACGGTCGTCCCCGCCGGGCGGCGCGATCGGCCGGGCGTGGACCGAGCCTTCCCCACCACCGCCGGATGGGACGTGATCGTGGCGCTCGGCGCGCCCTGGTCGGTGGACGACGAGGCGGCCATCGGCCCGTGGATCGGCGCCGAACTGGCGTTCCTGCGCGCGGCGCACGAGGCCGGGACACCGGTGCTCGGCATCTGCTTCGGCGGCCAGGCCCTGGCCACCGCGCTCGGCGGCGGCGTCGAGCGCGCCCCGCGCGTCGAGCTCGGCTGGACCGAGGTGGAGACCGCCGAGCCCGCGCTGATCGCGCCCGGCCCGTGGTTCGAGTTCCACACCGACCGCTGGTCGCTCCCGCCCGGGGCCGTGGAGATCGCCCGTACCGACGTCGGGTCGCAGGCGTTCCGGATCGGGCGCAGCCTCGCCGTCCAGTTCCACCCGGAGGTCACGCTGCCGGTGATGAAGGAGTGGCTGGAGCACGGGGCGGAGCAGGGCATCGAGACCGGCGGGCTGCTCGACCGCAGCCGCGGCATGATGGCGGACGCCGAACGCCGCGCCCACGCCCTCGTCGACGCCTTCCTAGAGCACGCCGCGCTGGACCGCGCCCCGCTCGGCGCCGACTGACCGGCACCCGCGCCCGTCCGGCCCGTCAGTGAACCGGGACGGCTTGATGCAGGACGCGGCGCCGGTCCGACGGGCGGCTCAGCCGAGTCGCCGGGAGCGGACCGCCGCGGTCACGCCGCCGTCCACCAGCAGGTCGGTGCCGGAGATGAAGCCCGCGGCCGGGCCGAGGAGGAACTCGGCGGCGGCGGCGATGTCGGCGGGGGTGCCCGCGCGCCCGGCGTTGGAGGACTCGATCATCATCCGCATGCCCGCGCCGTGCTCGCCGTCGAGTTCGGCCCGGCCCATCGGGGTGGTGATGACGCCGGGGCTGATGGAGTTGACGCGGGCGCCCCGGGCGCCCCACGTGGTGCTGGCGGCCTGCACGCGCAGCTGGCTGGCGTGCTTGGCGAAGCTGTAGGCGGCACCGCTGTCGCCGAAGCGGGACTCGGCGCAGACCGGGAGGGACAGCAGCTCGTCGGCCGGTGCGGTCGCCAGCCGCACGGCCTGCTCGGACGGCAGCGGCGGGTGCATGTGGCCGGCCATGCTGGAGATGACGAGGCCCGCGCCGCCGGCGGCGACGACGCGGCCGAACTCCTCCAGCACCAGGGCGACGCCCAGCAGGTCGACCGCCAGGATCGCCGGGATCGGGGCCTGCACCGGCGACAGCCCGGCGGTGTGCACGACCGTGCGGACCTCGCCCAGCGAGGCGGCCAGCCCGGCGAGCGCGGCGACCGATCCGCGCGCCGACACGTCCACCGGCTGGGCGGCCACCTGGTAGCCCTCGGCTTCGAGTCGCCCGGCGGCGGCCTTGAGCACCCGCTCGTCGTGGTCGGCGACGATCACCTGGGCGCCCGGGCCGATCCGGCGGGCGATCGCCTGGCCCATGCCCCCGACCCCGATGACCACGATCACCTGCTGCGCCATGCCCGCCTCCTCGTCTCTGACCCTGTCGTCCGACATATGTCTGTTATACAACACCTGTCGGAGACAGTAGCCTGGACGGTGTGACCGCGGACCTTCCCGACCCTTCGCCGGACCGCCGCGTCCGCCGCACCCGCGCGGCGCTGCGAGCCGCGCTCCTGGAACTGATCGCCGAGCGCCCGCTGAACCGGATCGCGGTCTCCGACGTGGCCAAGCGCGCCGACGTGAACCGGTCGACCTTCTACGAGCACTACGACGGCGTGCACGAGCTGGCCGCCGACGCCTGCACCCGGATGTTCGACGAGCTCATCGCCGCCGCGCCGGTGCTGCTGCCCGCCGACGACCCGGCCGGGCAGCGCCGGGGACTCGACGAGCTGGCCGCCGTGTTCGCCCACATCGCCGCCCACGCCGACCTCTACCGCGCCCTGCTGGGCCCCGGCGGCAGCGCCCAGGTGATCGACCACCTGCACCGGCGGCTGACCATCGCCGTCCACGTCAACCTCACCCGGCCCGGCACCGGCACCCACGCCGAGGACCCCGACTCGGCCCCGCACGACCCGGCCGCGTCCTACCTCGCCGGCGCGCTGCTCGGCACGGCCGCCGACTGGCTGCGCCACGGCTGCCCCGGCACGCCCCGGCAGCTGGTCGACACCCTCTGGGCCCGGCTCCCGTACCCGGCGCCACGCCGTCCGGCCGGGGCGGCGGACCCGGCCGGCTGAGCCGCGCCACCGGCCGTCCCGGAGGGGGCGAGTCCTAGCGCAGTGTCCGCAGGAAATGGGCGGCGAGCGGGGCGGCGACCTCGGCGCCGGAGCTGCCGCCCTCGACGAACACGGCGAACGCCACATCGCCGCGGAAGCCGATGAACCAGGCGTGCGGCCTGCCGCCGGCGACCTCGGCCGTTCCGGTCTTGCCCGCCGTCCCCGCCGGGAGGCCGGCGCGTTCGGCGGTGCCGTCGGTGACGGCCGCGCGCATCATCTCGCGCAGCGCGCCCGCGCCCGGCACGCGGCGGGTGCGCGGCCTCTCTCCTCGGATCAGGCCGGCGCCGACCAGCCGCGGCGGGCGCCACCGCCCGTCCGCGACGGCCGCGGCGACCAGCGCCATCGTCAGCGGGCTGGCCTGGACCCGTCCCTGGCCGATCGCCGCCTCGGCGGTTTCGGCGCCGCCGCCGGGGCGGGGGAAGGAGGCCGGGGTGGCGGAGATCCCGGGGGCGATCGGTTCGCCGAACCCGAACGCGGCCGCGGCGCCGGCGAGCTTTCCGGCCCCCAGCTTCTCCACGGCCAGCTGCGCGAAGGTGGTGTTGCACGATGCGGCCAGGGCGTCCCGCAGGGAGGCCGACCCCAGCGCGAGGCCCTGGGCGTTGCGGATGGTGCGCTGCGCGGTCACCACCGACCCGGGGCAGGCGGCGCCGCTGCCCGCGGACATGCCGTCGGCGAGCAGGGCGGCGGCGGTGACGACCTTGAAGGTGGAACCGGGCGGGTAGGAGCCCAGGAACGCGCTCAGTCCGCCCAGGCCGTCGGCGACGGCCAGCACCTGCCCGCTGGACGGGCGCACCGCCACCAGGGCGGCGCTCCTGCCGGCGACGGCCTTCTCGGCCGCGGCCTGGACGCCGCGGTCCAGCGTCGTGCGGATGCGTTCGGACGGGGCCGCGCCCAGTACCGCCAGCCGCCGCGGTGTACGCCCCGCCTCGGTGATCTCGACGGCCCACCCCGAGGTGTCGGCCTCGGAGTCGCTCAGGTCCTCGGCCAGCGCCGCGATGTAGGGCTGGAGCGGGCCGGAGTCCGAGAGCGCCCGCCCCTTCCCGTCGGTGATCGTCGCGGGCGCGGCCCGGGTCTCGGCGAGCGTCCAGACGGCGAATCCGGTCAGCGCCGGATGCAGGGTCGCCGGGCTCCACAGGACCCGCCACCGGTCCTTGACCAGGCCCATCACCAAGGTCGACCGGTAGGACCAGGTCACCTGCCCGGCGAGGCTTCGAGTGATCTTGAAGTCCTGGTGCGCCCGGCCGCCCGCGTCGCGGACCAGCGGGCTCGGCGTCAGCGCGACCGAGGACACCTTCAGACCCTGCGACAGCGCCCGATGCTGCGCGGCGAAGTCCGCCGGCGGCGCGGCGACCAGCTCGGCCATGCGATCCAGCGCCCCACCGCGCCAGGCGGTGAAGTAGTCGCGGGAGATCCGCTCGGGAGTGCCCCGGTCCCGCCACGGATAGGTCACGGCGGCGGCACCGCCGGCCGCCAGGGCGAGCAGCAGCAGCACGGCCAGGACGAAGACCCCGCGAGATCGCAACACCGCCCCCTTCGAAGGCCGCAACGATCATCTCCGATCACGGCCTCCGCCGGGTGGCCGGATCCGGGCACGGGACCGCGCCGGAGGCCGCCACCGTCATTTCCAAGAGGCCGCTCGGCGCGCGGGGCAAATCCTCGAGCGTCAACTGTGCCGATGCGCCGAACGGTCAGAATCCCGACACATATGCCGACCGGTTACGGCCACGGCATTCACTTTTCTCTCTGCCCGTGCTGGGAATTTTGAATAGTGAAGATGCCAGAGTGGTGAAAGGGGAGACCGTGCTCGATATGGCGCTGCCGGTCCTGGCTGAGGTGAAGGGGAATCTCGGGTCCATCGCGTACGGCCTGGCGGCCATCGGGCCCGGGATCGGTGTCGGCATCATCTTCGGCCAGGGCGTGCAGGCGATCGCGCGCCAGCCGGAGCTGACCAACGTCATTCGCACCAACATGCTGCTGGGGTTCGCGCTGACCGAAGCGCTGGCGCTCATCGGATTCGTCGTGCCGTTCGTGCATCGAGCCTGACCCTGGATGATTCGCTGAAGCGTCCGCCATTCGCCGCCTGGTGATCACCTGCGAATTCCGGCGGATTCGCGGGAATGGATCGTTCCGTGCGGCTAGGGAACGGTCATCGGGGCGAGGCCGAGTTCGGCGAGTGCGGCCTCGCCGCGGGCGGCGTGCTCGCCGCCCGCGAGGATCATGGTCCGCGCCCACTGGTAGCGGCAGCCGGCGGCGCCGAACGCGCCCGCCGTGGCGAGCAGCCGCTCAGCGTCGCCGTCGAGCAGCGCCTCGGCCCGTTCCACGAGGGCGCCGGCGACCGGGTTGCCGGCGGTGCGCCTCCGGGCGTCGGCCAGGCGGTCGCGTGCGTCGGGACTCCCGGCGAGCACGCCGGCCTCCGCGCGCAGCGCCACGTACCAGTGGTGCCAGATCCAGGTGACCCATCTCCACACCTCGCCGGGCTCGGGCGCCGTCCGCTCCAGCGCCTCCGCGGCCCGCCCCTCGTGGAGCAGGAGCATCGCGTCGAAGACGGCGCCATAGCCGTAGGCGCGGTTCGGTGACGGCTCGAACCGGTCCAGGACGGCCGCCCATTCGCGCCGGGCGCCGTCGTCGCCGCGGAGGCCGTGGGTCATCACCACCGCGGCCACTGCCGGGTCCAGGTCCGGCCAGGCGGGGCCGCCGCTCCGCCGCCACGCGTCCAGAAAGCGGACGCCGCCGGCGAGCACCTCGCCCGCGTCGCCCGCCAGCGCCGCGGTGACCAGCAGCCAGCTCGTGGCGCGGTGCCCGACCTCGGCCTGCGACGGATGGTCGGCGAGCCGCCGCGCCCAGCGGCGGGCGTCCGGCAGGTCTCCCACGCCGATGCCGGTCTGGGCGGCCTCGCCGAGCGCCTGGACCAGCTCGTGGGTCACGGCCGGCGTGGCGGGCGCGGACGAGAGCAGCGTGACGCGGCGCCTGGCCGTTCCGGCGGTGGCGAACGCGTCGCCGACCCAGCTGAGGACGGCGGTGAGCGCGTCGAGCGCCGCGGACTCGGCGGGCGGGTCGCCGGTACGGCGGGCCAGCTCGACGGCGCGTTCGGCGCGGGCGAGCGTCTCGGCGACGACGTCGTCCAGCGGGTCCTGGTCGGCGCCGAAGGCGTCGGTGACCGCCGCCGCCTCGGCCAGCGCCACCGCCGCCCGCGCGGCGGGGTCGTCGCCGGCCGACTCCCGCGCCTCGGCGATCAGCGCGGCCGTCTCCGCCGGGGACGGCGCCCGCATGAACGTGCCGGAGAACCTGTACACGGTCGTCGCGGCGGTCGCCAGATCGGCGGCGGCGCGGGCGGCGTCGCCGGACCGGCGGGCGGCGCCGGCGGCGGCCCGGTGCAGGCGGTACATGTCGTCGCCGTGCATCCGGCAGCCGGCCGCGGCCGCGGCGTCCCGGAGCATCGCCGCGGCGGCGGCCGGGTCGGCGGCGAGCGCGGCCGCCTGCTCGTAGCGCTGCTGGGACTCGTCGACCAGGTTGCGGGTGAAGGCCAGCTCCGCCAGGTGCCGGGCGAGGCGGTGGGCGTCCGCGCGCTGGTCCGGCTCCTCGGCCGCCCAGGCCAGGGCGGCGCGGAGGTCGTCGGCGACCGCGTCGAACCGGGCCCGCCAGTCCTCCCCTCCCGCCGCCAGGCCGGCGGCCTGGTCCAGGCACCAGGCGAGGTGCCCGGCTCGCGTGCCGGCCAGTTCACCGGTCTCGGCGAGCCGCTCGGTCCCGTACTGGCGGATGGTCTCCAGCGCCCGGTAGCGGGTGCCGCCCGGCGACCCCGCCACCGCCAGCAGGCTCTGCTCGGCGAGGCGGGCCAGCCCGTCGGCCACGACGCCCTCGTCGGCCCCGGCCACCCGCGCCGCGGCCTGGACGGTGAACGGTGCCACGAACACCGACACCCGCCGCAGCAGCGCGCGATCGTCCGGCTCCAGCAGGGCGTGGCTCCAGTCGAGCGCCGCGCGTACCGAACGGTGCCGGTCCTCGGCGCGGGATCCGCCGGTGAGCATCCGGAGCGGGTGGGACAGCGCGGCGGTGATGCCGTCCAGCCCGAGGGTCGGATACCGGGCGGCGGCCAGCTCGATCGCCAGCGCCATCCCGTCCAGCCGCTCGCAGATGGCGGTGACGCGGCCGTGCGACTCGGGTTCCAGCGGCAGGCCGACCGCCGTCGCCCGTTCCATGAAGAGCGCGACCGCGTCCGAACCGCCGCCGGCGTCCAGCGACAGCGGCGGCACCTGGTACACCCGCTCGAACGGCACCATCAGCCTGGCCCGGCTGGTGGCCAGCACCGTCACCCTCGGGCAGGCGGCCAGCAGCCGTTCGAGGAACAGCGCGACCCCGTCCCGTACCTGCTCGCAGTTGTCCAGCACGAGCAGGGCATGGCGGTCGGCCAGCGCGGCGGCCACGGACTCGGTCATGCCGCGGCCCGGCTGCTCGCCGAGGCCGAGCGCGCCGGCGACGGCGGCCGCGACCATGCCCGGGTCGGTGACCGGCACCAGATCGACGAACCAGACGCCGTCGGGGTACGCGCCTGCCGCGTCCGCTGCCACCGCCAGCGCGAGCCGGGTCTTGCCGACCCCGCCGGGGCCGACCGCGGTCACCTGCCGGTGGGCGCCGATCATCCCGGTCAGCCGAGCCCGCTCGTCGCTCCGGCCGATGAACGAGGTCAGCGGGGCGGGCAGGACGGGGGGAGCGTGCGATCCGCCGTCGCCGGAGTTAGAGCCGGAGTCGGGGGCTCGCCCGGCGAGCGCGCGCCGGTCCGGCACCTCCAGCTTGCGCAGCAGGGAGGAGACGTGGCTCTCCACGGTGCGCACCGAGATGGACAGCCGCGCCGCGATCTCGGCGTTGCTGAGATGCCGCCCGACCAGGTCCAGCACCTCGGCCTCCCGAGGCGAGATATCCACTGTCACCACCACCGTCCCATTCTCCCGCAGCCGCGTCCGTGGTCGGCTCGCGGCACGGAGTGCGCACGGGGTGCGCACTCCGTGCTCCGCTTTCCGTGGTGGAATCCGTGGTCGCCACGGATGTGCGGGAGGAGGGCCCGGCGGCAGGCTGTGAGCACCTGAACAGCACGCCGACACGGCCACGACTCCAGGAGTGACCTTGACCGACTTCTCCACCCAGGGGATCAGGACCGTCCTGCACCCCGTGTCCGACCTGGCCCGGGCCAAGGCGGTGTACACCGCCCTGCTCGGCGGGCCGCCGCAGACCGACTCCCCGTACTACGTCGGCTTCGACACCGGGGACCAGCACATCGGGCTGGTGCCGGACGGCGGGCCGCAGGGCATGACCTCGCCGGTGGCGTACTGGCACGTACCGGACCTGGAGGCCAGGCTCGCCGAGGTCGTCGCCGCCGGCGCCACGGTCAAGGAGGCCGCGCACGACGTCGGCGGCGGCCGCCGGGTCGCCACCGTCACCGACACCGACGGCAACGTCCTGGGGCTGATCCAGGACCGGTGAGCACCGGCCCGACCCCGCCGCGGCGACCACTGCCGAACACCCCGAACCGTCCCGACATACTCACTGAAGGAAATGCCATGACCTCGTTCGAAGCCGTCACCCTGGAAGTCTCCGACCCCGCCGCCGCGCAGGCCTTCTACAAGGCCTTCGGCCTGGACGCCTACGTGAACGTGCGCGAATCGGACGCGCCGACGACCGGCTTCCGCGGGTTCGCCCTGTCGCTCGTGGTGGCGCAGCCGGGCAACGTCGACGCGTTCATCGAGGCCGCCCTCGACGCCGGCGCGACGACGCTGAAGCCGGCCACCAAGAGCTTCTGGGGCTACGGCGGCGTCGTCCGCGCCCCGGACGGGACGATCTGCAAGATCGCGTCCTCCAAGAAGAAGGACACCGCCCCCGCCGCCCGGCGGATCGACCAGATGGCGCTCCTGCTGGGAGTGGCGGACGTCAAGGCCAGCAAGCGGTTCTACGTCGACCGCGGCCTCGCGGTGGCGAAGAGCTTCGGCGGCAAGTACGTCGAGTTCGACACCCCCGCGTCGGCCGTCACGCTGGCGCTCTACCCGCGCCGCGCCCTCGCCAAGGACACCGGCGTCCCCCAGGAGGGCACCGGCTCGCACCGGATCGTGATGGGCGGCGACGCCGCGCCGTTCACCGACCCGGACGGCTTCGCCTGGGAGACCGCGGCCGCCTGAGGCGGCCGGCCGGTGGACACCGTCATGACCGCCGAAGCCCCCGGCCCTGGCGCCGAGGCTCCGGCTTCTGAGCGCCGGGCCGGGTGCGGTACGCGGCCGCGCCGGAGAGCACCGCGACGGCCAGGGCCAGCGCGCACCAGGGCAGGACCCGCGCCGGCTTCTGGTCGTACCGGGCGCTGGCGGCCGGGTTCCGCGGGTCGTAGAGGACGTCCACCGTGCTCCCCGTCTCGGCGCCGGGCTTGAAGAGGCGCCGCCTCGCGGACGCCCGCACGGTACGGCCCTCGCCCGTGGTGAACTCGAAATCGACGGTCCCGGACGTGCGGTCGCCCTCGACGTCCAGGACCCGCGCCGCCGCCCGGGTCTTCCCCTGGTCCGGCACCCACGCCGCGATGGCCCCGCCGCCGAAGGTGACGAGGTACAACCCGGCGCAGACGGCGACCATGAGGCACAGGACGTACACGGGGCGGTAACGCGGCGAGCGAGCGGAGGGCACGCGTCCATGATGCCCGCCGCGGAACGCCGGGCGGGCCGGCGCCGTCCGATGTGGAGCGGCGCTCCGGACCAGGGCGCGCGACGCCGGGTCGACGGAACGCAGGGCGAGGAGTCCGCCATGGAGATCGGGGAAGCCGTCCGGCGGATGGGCCTGGCACGGAACCACCGGGACCGGCACTGGAAGACGGCGGTCCAGGTGACCGACCGCACCATCCGGAACGCGGAACCGGAGTGGCTGGAGGAACTGCTGGAAGCGCTCCTCCAGGTGGGCGATCCGACCTATCCCATGTGCTATGGCTTCCCGGTCGCGTTGCAGCGGCTCGCCACCACGCCGGGCGACGTGGAACGGATCAGGAGCGTCCGGAGGATCGCCGCCGAAGGCAAGACCTGGGGTGACGTGCGGTACGAGCTCGCCGGGGTCGCCTCCTGGCTGGCCGCCGCGCAGCCCCTGGACCACCTCCTGGCGTTCCTCGGCACCGCCGATGCCGCCGACGAGCTCGCGGCCTGCCTGCTCCAGGAGACCGCGCTGCGCCATGACGCGAACGGCGCGTCCGGCTTCGCCCGGAGACTGCGCGCCGCCGGTCATCCCCTCGCGGAGCTGCCCCTGCGCCGCACCCCGGCCGAACGCAGGCATGGGCTACCCCACTACCCCGGCCTGCCGCAGCCTGAGTGGCACGCGCCGGGGGAACGTACGCCCGCGCCGGGCCCGGCCGGGATCGACCTGACGGCGACGGAACTCGGCTGGCCCGCCGCCGACCGGGCGCTCAGCGCCCACCGGGCCTGGGTCTCCGGCGGCGGTGAGTGCACGGAGGCCCGGCTCTACTCGCTGGACCGCCCGCTCGCCCCCGCGGACTTCGGGGCCTCGCTGCTGCGCCTCCTCACCGCGGACAGCACCGGCGGTGGCCTGGACGAGGTGTCCAGGGCGACCACCGCGGACGTCCTGCACAAGCTCTTCCAAGGGGCCACGGGCGGCAGCGCGTACGGTCCCGGCCTCGGCGGCGCGTACGGGCGCCTCGCGTCCTGGGAATCGCTCGCCGCGCTGGCCGGTGCCGATGGGGGCGGCACGTCGGCCGTCGAGCGGGCCGCCGACCGGTGCGCCTGGCTGTTCTACACCTCCGGCTGGCATCTCCAGGTCCACCCTTCGATGGACGTGGGCATCGCCGTCCTGCGCCCGGACGGCCGGACGGTCGCGGTCCTCGCGGCCACCGACTCGGACTGAGGGCCATCCGCCGCCCGGCGGCGCACGCGGCCGCCGATGGCGGGAGCGCGGGCGCTCAGTGGCGGCCGATGGTGCCGAACCAGCTCTCGGTGAGGACGTCCAGCATCTCCTCGCGTCCGGCGCCCCAGTGCCCCGGGGTCCAGTGGCGGGCGACGTGGTCCAGCTCGGTGATCGCGATGACGCCGCGGAGGTGCCGGGTGCCGGCGGGGAACCGGCCGGCGCGGTCGAGGCCGTCCCGGACGTCGCCGATGGCCTCGTTCAGCCACGCGTCGAGGAGCGCGCGGATCTCGGCGTCGACGGCCGCGGCCTCGAACGCGGTCGTGGTGTACGGGCGGATCGTCTCCCAGCGTTCCGACGCCGCCGCGAGCCAGGCGCGGATCCGCTCCCGGGAGCCGTCCTCGACCACGGCGACCAGCTCGCGCTCGGTGGAGCCGTGCTCGGCCGAGGGGACCCGGTCGAGCGCGGCGTTGAGGCGCTCGGAGATGAGCGCCTTCATCAGGTCGACCTTCGAGGGGAAGTAGGCGTAGAACGTCACCCGCGTCGTTCCCACCGCCGACGCGATGTCGTCGACCGTCGTCGTCGAGTAGCCCTTCGACGCGAACAGGTCCAGGCCGGCGTCCAGCAGGAGCCTGCGCGTCATCTGCTTCTGCGCCTCACGAAGCCTCGCCATGCCCGCCAGCGTAGAGCACGGCGGCCGCGTTCCGTGCTTGCCGCGCGTTCAGGATACGGTCTGCTCAAAAGTTTGACGCGATGTAAGGTTAACTGGCACTCTTCAAAGCCGAGGCGTGATCGCGGTCACCCGCCGCGACCTCGGCCCAGAGGACAGCGGCGCGAGCCGTCGCGTCGGCATCGAAAGGAAGTGGCAGTGAGAGGTGCGCAGGCTGCCGGGAGCGGCACCGTCAACACCGTCCTCGGTCCCGTCCCCGCGCACGAGCTGGGCGCCGTCGCCGTTCACGAGGCCCTGCTGTCGGTGCTGCCGGGCGCCGAGCACGCGTACGACATCACCCTCGACCGCGCCGAGATCTTCGAGATCCTGGCGGCGAGGCTGGCGGACTTCCGCGCGCACGGCGGAGGCACGATCGTCGACGCCACCGGCATGTTCCACGGCCGGGACGTGCGGTTGTACGAGGCGCTCTCGCGCGCGACCGGGGTGCACATCGTCGCGTCGACGGGCATGGGACCGGAGGAGCTGCTCGGCGGCTACTTCCTGACGCCGCAGACCGATCCGCCGACGCCGTGGCCGGCGGAGAGGTTCGCCGGCCTGTTCACCAGGGAGATCACCGAGGGCATGGTGGTCCCGCGGGTGGAGCGGCGGGGTGCGGCGGGCCTCGTGGCCACCGCCGCCTCCGCCGAGGGCATGACGGCGACCGACGAGAGCCTGTTCCGCGGCGCGGCCCGGACGGCCCTGGCCACCGGGGTCCCGGTCTCCGTCCGGTACGGGGCCGACGCCGCGCGCGACCTCGAGATCCTCCTGGACGAGGGGCTCCCCGCCGCGCGGGTCGCCGTCGGCGGGCTCGACCGGAAGGAGGCGGTCGCCGCGGGCGCCCCCTTCGAGATCGCCCGGCGCGGCGCCTACGTCGCCCTGGACGGCATCGGCCTGGAGGGCGGCGCCCATGTCACCGACCGCGAGCGCGCCGCCCTGGTGGCCGAGCTCGCCGGGGCCGGCCACGCCGAACGGATCCTGCTGTCGAGCGGCGCGTCCGGCGTGGCCAAGGGCCATCCCGGCAACGACCTGCCGTACAGCCACGTGCTGGCGGCGTTCGTCCCCCTCCTCAGGGAGCGGGGGCTCGGCGACGAGGACGTCCGGCGCCTCCTCGTCGAGAACCCGCGCGACCTGCTGACCCCGCGCTGACCGCCCGGCGGCGCGGAACATCGAGCTTCGAACCTTCTAGGGGTGTGCGTTGTGACGCGAGTGAACACCGTCCTGGGGCCCATCCCGGCCGAAGAGCTGGGGATCGTGGCCGTCCACGAGCACATCGGGTACGGCATGCCCGGCTCCGAGCTGGACACCACGTGGTGGAAGTCGCCCGAAGAGCGGTACGAGGAGACCGTTCCGAAGCTGCGCGCGTTCCACGAGTACGCGCGGGAGTACGGCGGCGGCACCTTCGTGGACGTGACCGGCATCTGCAACGGCCGCGACGTCGACTACTACAGGTCGCTGTCGGCGAAGACCGGCGTCCACATCGTCGCCTGCACCGGCTTCGTCGGCGGCGACACCGCGCTGCCGTTCTTCGCCCGGGCGAGCGTGGACTACCTGGCCCGGCACTTCGTCCACGAGATCACCACCGGCATCGGCGGCACGGGCGGACGCGCCGGCGTCATCAAGGTCGGGGTGAGCCGCGGCGGCCGCATGACGGAGCTGGACAAGCGCATCTACCGCGCCGCCGCCCGCGCGTCGAAGGCCACCGGGGCCGGCATCCTGACCCATCTGGCCATCGACGCCGAGAACGCGATCGCGATCTTCGACGAGGAGGGGCTGCCCCTCGACCGCGTGCTCTTCGGGCACGTCGACGACGGCGTCAACGCCGGCAGGACCCGCGACACGTGGATCGCCGACCAGGGCGGCCGGATCGGCTTCGACACCTTCGGCTACGAGACCGAGCTCCCGGACCCGCCGTTCTGGGCCCGCCCGCGCCGGGAGCGCCTGGACCACTTCCTCCGGTTCATCGGCGGCGAGGGCCGGCTCGAGCGGGTGCTCGCCTCGGCGGACGCCAACTGCAGCCCGCTGGGCTGGCCGGGCGTCCAGGGCCACACCGTCAACTACATCTTCGAGGACCTCATCCCGGACCTCCGGGCCGCCGGTCTCGACGAGGCCGCCATCAGGACGATCTTCGTCGACAACCCCGCGGACTTCCTCTCCCTCAAGAACTGACAAGGACCAGAGCCATGCAGTCCTCGGACCTGAAACAGCTGAACATCGCCGTCGTCGGCGCGGGCTACGGCGGCGCCGCCGCGGCCAAGGCCCTGAGCCTCCTCGGCGCCACCGTCACCGTGTACGAGCAGGCGGGCCGGATCCGCGAGGTCGGCGCGGGCATCGGCCTGCGCCCGTCCACCATGGACCGGTTCCGCCGGTGGGGCGTCATCGACGCCGTCAAGAAGGTCAGCTCCCCGAGCGACTACTTCGAGATCCTCACCGCCGCCGGCGAGCGGATCATGGTGGAGGCGTGGCCGGAGATCGACGCCTTCGGGCAGACCACCCACCTGATCCACCGCGGCGACTTCATCGACACGCTGCTGTCGGTGCTGCCCGAGGGCATGGTCCGCCTCGGCCACCGGGTCGAGCGGATCGAGGACAGGGGCGACCGGTCCGTCCTGACGTGCGCCAATGGCACCACCGTGGAGGCCGACCTGGTCGTCGGCGCCGACGGCATCAAGTCGGTCGTCCGCGAGCAGCTGTTCTCCGGTGCCGGGCCGGTCTTCTCCGGCGAGCACGCCTACCGCGCCGTCATCGACATCGACGACGCCTACGGCATGGTCGCCGACGACAACCTGCGGATGTACATCGGCCGGGGCACGAAGGTCTACCTGCTGCCGCTGCGCCACCGCGGCCAGGTCTCGTTCGACATCACCGCGCTGTGCCCGGACGGCACCTGGGCGCCGGCCGTCACCAAGGACGACCTCCTCAGGACGGTCGAGGGCTTCGACGAGCGGATCGTGAACATCACCCGCGACCTCGACATGGCCGCCGTCAACTGCCGCGCGGTCTACGACATCGACCCCGTCGACACCTGGCACTCCGGCTCCGTCGTCCTCGTCGGCGACGCGGCCCACTCGATGCTGCACCACCAGGGCCAGGGCGCGAACTCCGCGATCCTGGACGCCGGGGCCCTCGCCGACGCCCTCCAGGAGGCCGGCTCGGTCAAAGAGGCGCTCGCGCTCTACCAGGCGACCCGCAAGCCGGTGACCGACGAGCTGCAGCGCATCTCGCGGCAGGGCTGGACCGAGGACGAGGTCGACGACGTCTTCCCGGGCCAGAAGCCCGCCTCCCAGAACCCCGCCTCCCGGAAAGAGCAGGTCTGACGCCATGCCGCTGCACCCGGAGATCGCCAAGGCCCTCGCCGCCATGCCCGCCCCGCCGCCCGGCCCGCTGGACCCGGTGGCGATGCGCGCCGGCGAGGAGGCGCAGGTCCCGCCGCCGGCCGACCGCCTGCCGCTCCACTCCGTCGAGGACCTCACCGCGGAGACCGCCGCCGGCGAGGTGCCCGTACGGGTCTACACGCCGGACCGGGCCGAGGACTACGGCCTGCTCGTCTACTTCCACGGCGGCGCGTTCTTCCTCGGCAGCCTGGACACGCACGACCACGTCGCGCGTTCCCTGGCGAGGGAGACCGGGCTCAAGGTCGTCTCCGTCGGCTACCGGCTGGCGCCCGAGCACGCCTTCCCGGCCGGTCTCGAGGACTGCTACGCCGCGGTCCGGTGGGCCGCCGGGAACGGGGACGCCCTGGGCTGGGACGGCACGACGCTGGCCGTCGCCGGCGACAGCTCCGGCGGCACGTTCGCCGCCGCGGTCGCGGGCATGGCGCGCGACGGCGGCTTCGACCGGATCACCCACCAGGTGCTGTTCTACCCGTCGCTCGACCTGGACTTCGACACCGACCGCTACGCGTCCCTGCGCGAGAACGCCACCGGATACGGGATGGAGACGGCCGGGCTGAAGCCGTTCAACGCCTTCTACATCGGCAGCGGCGCCGACCCGGCCGACCCGCGCGTCTCCCCGGTCAAGCGGGCGGACCTCACCGGGCTGCCGCCCGCGCTGATCATCACCGGCGAGCTGGACCCGCTGCGGGACGAGGGCGAGCTGTACGGCCGGAGGCTGCGGGACGCCGGAGTGGACGCGGCCGTCAGCCGGTACGCGGGCGCCGGGCACGGCTTCGTCCAGCACTTCTCGTGGATCCCGGAGTACCACCGCGCCTTCGAGGAGACGGCCGCGTTCCTGAAGAGGGCGTCATGACGGACGTGAGCGTCCACCCCCTGGTCTCGCCGTGGGGCCGGTTCGGTCTCTACAGCTTCTACATCGACGCGCCCGAACCGGCCATCGTCGACACGGGGATCGCGTCCTCGCCCGCCGAGGGCATGGCGCCCGCGCTGAAGGCCCTCGGGCGCCGGATCGAGGACGTCCGCTGGATCCTGCTGACCCACGGCCACATCGACCACGTCGGCGGCGCGCACGCCCTGTGGGAACTGACCGGCCGGCGCGCGCGGGTCGTGATCCACGAGGCCGACGCGCCGCTGCTGCGCTCGCGCCGCGCCCATGTGGACGAGTACCTCGCCGGGCGCGGCCGGTACCTGAACGACGCCGGGGGCGCCGCGAAGGTGGCGGCCGCGGCCGATGCCGTCATCTCGGGCGAGATGGAGCCGGCGATGCTCGTCAGGGGCGGCGAGACGATCTCCCTCGGCGGCACCGCCGTCTCCGTCCACTCGATCCCCGGCCACACGGCGGGGTCGGTGGCGTACGTCATCGACGGGCAGCGCTCCGCCTTCGTCGGCGACGCCGTCCAGGTGCACGGGGCCGCCAACGGCTTCCCGGGTTTCGAGGACCCGGCCGCCTACCGCGCGAGCCTCGCGTACCTGCGCGACGAGGTCCGCCCGCGGCGCCTCTACCTCGGCCACCCCTACCGCCGCGCCGACGGCACGCCGTACGGGGTCGGACTCGGCGCCGCGCAGGCCGATGAGGCGCTGCGCGAGAGCCTCGACATCGAGCGGCGGGTCGAAGCGGCGGCCCGCGACTGCCTGTGCGCGGGCCTCCGGGAGACCGAGTCGGCCTACTCGCCGTTCGCCCCCGTGGCACGGGCGGTCGGCTACACCGCCGACCCCGCCCTGGAGCCGTCGCCGTTCTTCACCTCGATGCACGGCTACCGCAAGCACTTCCACCAGAACCCGTGACAGAGGAGACGCCGCCCATGGCCGACTTCCAGATCATCCAGGCGGGCCTGGACGAGATCGCCGTCCGCAAGGACCTCCGCGTGCCGATGCGCGACGGCGTCACGCTGGCCGCCGACGCCTACCACGGCGGCGACGGCCGGCCGCGTCCCGCGCTCGTGGCGCTCAGCCCGTACGGCAAGGAGCTGCAGGCGCTCGCGCTCACGACGCCCCCGCAGCGGCGGCCCAGCCCGATGTGGGACGGCTGCGTCGAGGCGGGCGACATCGCGCGCGTCGTCAGGGAGGGCTACGTCCACGTCATCGGCGACCTGCGCGGCTCCGGCGCCTCCGAGGGCGAGCACATCGGCAACTACAACGCCGGCGGCGTCCCGCTGGGCCGGGACGCGTACGACTTCATCGAGTGGGTCGCCGCGCAGCCGTGGTGCGACGGCCGCGTCGGCATGATCGGCATCTCCTACTTCGGCTCGATGCAGGTGCTGGCGGCGGCGGAACGGCCGCCGAGCCTCAAGGCGATCTTCGTCAGCGGCGGCCACTACGACTTCTACGAGACCACCTACCACGGCGGCGTCATGTGGTTCATGCCGCGCGCCGCCCGCGAGGGCCGCGGCGGCGACTCCGGCTGGGCGTTCACCGACCGCGTCAAGTCCCGCATGCTGGAGGCGTACCCGCCGGAGGAGATCCGGGAGCGCGTCGCCGCGCGGCTGGCGGACCCGGACGTGGCGGCCTGGCCGAACCTCGTCCACGTGCTGAACTACCCGGAGAACCACGAGGCCTGGTTCGACATCGTGATGAACGACCTCGACGGCGACTGGTACGAGGAGCGCAACCCCATCACCCTCGCCCCGAACATCGACATCCCCGTCTACCTGCAGATCGACCAGGGCCGCGGCTGGACGGTGGACGGCACCATCGAGCTCTTCAACGCCCTGAAGGGCCCGAAGAAGCTCGACATCGGCCCGTACCCGCCGATGCAGTCGCGCCCCTTCGTCGAGGAGCACGACAAGATGTTCCGCTGGTACGACCACTGGATCAAGGGCATCGACAACGGGATCATGGACGAGCCCGCGGTCACCGTGTTCGCCGAGGGCTCCCGCGAGCGGGTGACCGGCGCCCAGTGGCCGCCGAAGGACGTCGAGTACCGGTCGCTCCACCTGCGCCCGCGCGGCGCGCTCTCGTTCGAGCCCGAGCCCATGGGCGCCGAGCACGCGGCCCCGGACGGCTTCTACCAGGCGCCGCTGACGGTCACCGACAAGGTGGAGATCCTGAGCTGGAGCACCGGGCCGTTCGAGGAGCCGGCGGAACTGATCGGCACGGGCGCCGCGCACATCTTCGCGGAGATCGACCAGGACGACACCAACTTCATCCTGCGCATGTGGGACGAGGCCCCGGACGGACGGCGGCAGCTCATCACCTCCGGCTACCTCAAGGCCTCGCACCGCGAGCTCGACGAGGAGCGCACCACCGAGGGCGACCCGTACCACCCGCACACCCGCGCGGTCCCGGTCGAGCCCGGGCGGATCGAGGAGTACGTGCTGCGCCTCTACCCCTTCGCGGCGACGTTCCGGCCGGGCCACCGGCTGGTCGCCGAGCTGTCGAACGACGAGCCGCTCGCCGACGCCCACAACGCGCTGCTGCCGCCGGACGCCTTCCACCTGCCGGTGGGCCGCCCCGTCACCCACAAGATCTACCGCGACGCGGCGCACCGCTCCCGGCTCGTGCTGCCGTTCACCACCAGGCCCGCCACGGCGGACGACTAGCCGGCCGGCCGTTTACCGAACCACGTTCCGTTCCGTATGTTGGCCGTGCAACACCCATGATGGCCAGCCCCACCCCGGACGGCGCACGCGCCGGCATCCGGGCAGGACCCGGGACCCCGGGACCGCGAGGAGGAAGTTCGTGGAGCACGTCAAGCAGTTCTACATCGGCGGCCAGTGGGTCGCGCCGCGCACCGACAAGACGATCGACGTCATCAACCCGGCCACCGAACAGCCCATCACGTCCATCGCCATGGGCGGCGCCGAGGACGTCGACGCCGCCGTCGCCGCGGCCAGGGCCGCGTTCGAGACGTTCTCCCAGACCAGCAGGCAGGAGCGGCTCGACCTGCTCGACAGCGTCATCGCCGTGTACTCCAGGCGGCTGGACGACCTGGCCGACATCATCAGCCAGGAGATGGGCGCGCCGCTCTCCCTCGCCCAGGCCGCGCAGGCCGTCGCCGGGCTGGGGCACCTCGGCACCGCGCGGGCGGTGCTCGCCGACTTCGAGTTCGAGAGCCGGGTCGGCGGCAGCCTCGTCGTCCGCGAGCCGGTCGGGGTGTGCGGGCTCATCACGCCGTGGAACTGGCCGCTCAACCAGATCGCCTGCAAGGTCGCCCCGGCCCTGGCCACGGGCTGCACGATGGTGCTCAAGCCGTCCGAGGTGGCGCCGCTGAACGCCGTCCTGTTCGCCGAGATCCTGGACGAGGCCGGCGTGCCCGCGGGCGTGTTCAACCTGGTCAACGGCGACGGGCTCGGTGTCGGCGCCCCGCTGTCGGCCCACCCCGACATCGACATGGTGTCGTTCACCGGCTCCACGCGCGCCGGTGTCGAGGTCGCCCGCGCCGCCGCGCCGACCGTCAAGCGCGTCACGCAGGAGCTGGGCGGCAAGTCCGCCAACATCATCCTGGACGACGCCGACCTCCAGACCGTCATCGCGCGCGACATGGCGAACATGTGCACGAACTCGGGCCAGTCGTGCAACGCGCCGACCCGGATGCTCGTCCCCGCCGCCCGCATGGACGAGGCCGCGGCCATCGCCGCCGAGGCCGCACGCGACATCGTCGTCGGCGACCCGCGGGAGGCGACCACCACGATCGGCCCGGTGGTGTCGGCCACGCAGTACAGCCGGATCCAGCAGCTGATCGAGAAGGGCATCGGCGAGGGCGCAAAGGTCGAGGTCGGCGGCCCCGGCAAGCCCGAGGGCCTGGACACCGGCTACTACGTGCGGCCGACGGTGTTCTCGCACGTGTCCAACGACATGACCATCGCCCGCGAGGAGATCTTCGGGCCGGTGCTGGTGCTGATCGGCTACGAGGACGACGACGACGCCGTGCGCATCGCCAACGACACCGTCTACGGCCTGTCGGGCTACATCTCCGGCGGCGCCGACCGCGCCAAGGCCATGGCCCGCCGCATCCGCAGCGGCAACGTCCACCTCAACGGCGCCGGTGTCGACTTCAACGCGCCGTTCGGCGGCTACGGCCACTCCGGCAACGGCCGCGAATGGGGCGCGTTCGGCTTCGAGGAGTACCTGGAGACCAAGGCCATCCTGGGCTACGGCGACTGACCGTTCCGAGACCGGCACCGCCCGCCTCGAGACGCTCCGCGGCAGGGCCGGCCGGCGGCATGCCGGCCGGCCCTGCCGGGCTCGCCGGGGCCGTGGCGCTTGCGCCGGCGCTCCGGTTTCGTGTCCCCTGAAGGTGGACGGGTCTCCTGCCTGGGGGATGGCGAATCTGTCCGGGCAGGAGGCCCGTTCACCCGTGCCGCGCCCGTCCGTCGGAAGGCGGGGTCGCGGTGGGGCGTCAGGACAGTTCGAGCAGCCGGTTCAGCTCGGCGACCAGCAGGGCGGCGCCGGCGGTGTCACCGCTGTCGAGCAGCCCGACGAGCGCGCACAGCAGGTTCCCCAGCAGCTTGCCGGGCCCGGACACCGCGGTGATGTCCAGGACGACGCGGTCGAGGTGGACCTGCAGGCCGAGCAGATCCAGGTCCAGCGGGCCGAGCGTGAGGTCCAGGATCGGGCACTCGCGCTGCAGGGCGACGGGCAGCGAGGCGGGCTCGCCGGTGACCGTGCCGATGGTGGCGCCACCGGCGTCGCGCAGGGTGCCGTCGAACACGCCCTCCAGGACCATCCGGCCGTCGTTCAGGACGAACCGGCTCGGGGTGAGGGTCCCGGCGAAGGTGCCGCCGTCCGCCGTGGTCCCGGTCACGGCGGGGGTACCGAGCGGCCCCGCCGCTGCGGGCGCGGCGGGCGCGGCGTGCGCCGGGACCGTGGTGAGGACGGCGGCCGTGATGAGCGCCGCGATCAGCGCCAGCGGCCAGGTGAGTGATCGTTGCACGAATGCTCCCCTTTCTGTGGTCCCGCCACCGTTCGGTTGGCGGGGCGACGGCCGTACCCGCCAGATCGAAGGGCACGCGAGGGGAGTCGCCTTGGAACGATCCGATAAAGAGGTGCGCGATCGTCCGCCGTATTCGGCGCGGTAGCGGGCGGACCGTGGCCGCATCCGGCCACGGTCCGCGGCCGGACGCGGTGCCGGGGAGCGGCCGCGTCAGGCGTTGAAGAACTCGGTCAGGACCGGAGCGAGCGCGTCAGGGGCCACGTCGTGCGTCTGGCCGTCGAGCGACCGGAACCCGGCCGCGGGCAGCGCGCCGGCGGTGGCCTCGGCCGCCTTCCGGAGGTTCTGCGGGGACTCGCCGCCGGTGAGGACCAGCGTGGGGACGGTGACCGCGGCCGCCGTACCGCGCGGCACGGTGCCGTCGCCGAGCAGCCTGGCGTCGTAGGCCAGGGTCGGCGCGATCGCCTCCATCGCGGCCCAGCCGGGCTGGGCCCGCATGCCGGCGATCGCCTGCGGGGGAACGCCGACGTTCGTCATGAACAGCTCCACGGCGTCGCCCCGGCGCCCGGCGGCGAGAAGCCCGGTGAGCCGCCGGGTGTACTCCCCGGCACGGTCGTCGCGCTCGACCTCCGCGGTGAACGGCGGCTCGTAGAGCGCCAGCTTGGCGACCCGAGGGTCGGCGGCCGCGGTCTCCAAGGCGAGCGCCGCCCCGGAGGAGATGCCGTAGAGGTACGTCCGGGGCCCGGCGAGCTCGATGAGCGCGCGCAGGTCCTCGACCTCGCGGGCCACCGCGTAGGGCTGGGTGTCCGCGCTCTCGCCGCGGCCGCGGCGGTCGTAGGCGTAGACGGTGAAGGCGTCCCGGAGCATCGCGGCGAGGGGGCGCATCGGGCCTCCGGCGCGGTGGCACATGGCGCCGTCGACGAGGATGAGCGGTGGGCCGCCGCCGTCCCGCTCGTAGGCGATCGCGGTGCCGTCGGCAGAGGTGACTGTGGGCATCCGGGGCTCCTCACTCCGGTCGGCGTGCTCGTACGGTGTCCAGTCCGGCCAGGTAGGTGTCGAAGCGGTCGAGGCTGGTCGCGAAGCCGGCCCTCGCCTGGGCGCTCATGTAGGCGGCCGGCACGTTGGTCTGATGGGTGATCACTTCGGTGCGGCCGTCGCCGAGGTCGACGAAGGTGATCGTGGTCCGCATGCCGCCCTCGACGTCGGGCTCGATCCACACCAGCCGTTCCGGCCGGCGGACCTCCGCGTACACGGCGCGCATGGTGTACGTGCCGCCGTCCGCGTCGCTGACCATGGTGGTCTCGAAGGCGCCGCCGGGGCGCAGGTCGACCACGATGCCGTCCACCGGCGTGGTCGTCCCGGCCGGGCCCCAGAAGTGGGTGAGGTGCTCCGGCATGGTCATGCAGTCGAACAGGAGCTCCCGCGAGGCCCGGTGGACGCGCCGGTAGGTCAGCTCTCCCGTGCCGCCGCTCATCGCTCCGCCTCCGTCTCTCCGCGCAGGGCCGTCAGGTGCTCCGCGAGACGGTCGTGGCGGCCGGCCCACATCCGCCGGTGCCGGGTGATCCACTCGGCGGCCGCGTCCAGGTGCGCCGGTTCCAGCGCGCAGGGCCGTGACTGCGCGGTACGGGTCCGCGAGATCAGCCCGGCGTGTTCGAGGACCTTCAGATGCTTCGAGATCGCCTGCTGCGTCATCGCGAACGGCTCGGCGAGCCGGCGCACCGTCGCGTCCCCTTCGGTCAGGCGTTCCAGGATCGCCCGCCTGGTGGGATCGGCCAGCGCCGAGAACACCAGGCTCAACTCGTCTTCCACGACTGCCATGCCCCGACCGTACTCACAACCGGGCATTTGCACAACCAACTGGTTGTGCTCGGCGTCCGATGCGGCCGGACGGCGAACGGCCCGCCCTCCTGCGCGGAGGGCGGGCCGCCTGCTCGTACGCTGCGTCAGCCGAGCGGAGTGCAGACTCCGACGCCTCCGCTCTGGGCGGTCAGGTCGTAGGTCACCTCCGTTCCCGGCGGGCAGGCGGCGGCCTGGGCGGACACCGCGTCGCCGGCGATGCCGGCGGCCGTCGCGGTCACGACGGCGGCGGCAAGAAGGATCGGCACGGCGATGCGACGCACGATGTTCACGGACTACCTCCATCACTGGCAGATACGAACGGCTACGTACAGTAGTCATCGATGCCGTGGCGGCGCAGCCGATGGGCCGCAGTGAGACCACCGGGACAGAAGAGCCGAACGGTCAGGCCCGCGACCCGATCCCCGCGGATAGCCGCCCGCTACGAGAAGGGGCCGGCGGAAGGGCCCGGCCAGGACGGGGGCGGCAGCTCGGTCGCCGGGAGCCGGGACGTGCGGTACCGGCCGCCGGCCGGCGCGCCGCCGTTCGCGGCCGGGCC
>NZ_JBEZWH010000090.1:0-26048 GCF_040703975.1 Spirillospora sp. NPDC029432 | reverse complement strand
CGCGAACCTGGCCGGGGTGGGGAGCCTATCGTCGGGAAGCTTTACCAGGGTGACTCTGGCGGTCCTGCCCTCGCTCGTCACCTCGATAGGAGGCGACGGGCTGCCGCTGGAGACGGCCCGGCTCCGCCTCGGCCTGCCCGCCCGCGGCCTGGTCACCGCCCTCGTCCGGGACCCCCTGCGGATCCGGGACGGCCGCGTGTACGGGCCGGGCCCCGACCTGCCGCCCCAGGTCGCCGAGGCCGTGCGGCGGCTGCGGTCGGAGCTGCCGGGCCCGTTCCAGGCGCCCGGCGCCGACCGGCTCAGCGAGCTCGGCCTGACCGCCAAGGAGATCGCCGCCGCCGCGCGCGCCGGCGCCGTCCTGCGCCTGCCCGACGGCATCGTGCTGCCGCCCGGCGCCGACCGCGAGGCGCTGCGGGTCCTGGACGCGCTGCCCCAGCCGTTCACGGTCGCGCAGGCCCGGCAGGCGCTCGGCACCAGCCGCCGCGTCGCCGTCGCGCTCCTGGAGCACCTCGACCACCAGGGCCTCACCCGCCGCCTGGGCGACCGGCGGGCGCTCACCGGGGAATGAGAAAAGAAATTGCAACGGAACGTCCTTCTCTGGCGTCATAGAGCACGGTTCGGAGCACTTCCATAAAGGAGAGGAGCTGGTGGTGCCGTACCAGACGCTGAAGGGCGGCCGCGTTCCGATCCGGATGTGGACCGACCCCGCCACCGTCGAGGACGTGGCGCTGGAGCAGCTGCGCAACGTCTCCGCCCTCCCGTGGGTGGAGGGCCTCGCGGTGATGCCCGACGTCCACTACGGGAAGGGCGCCACCGTCGGATCGGTCATCGCGATGCGCGACGCGGTGTCCCCGGCCGCGGTCGGCGTCGACATCGGCTGCGGCATGACCGCGGTGAAGTCGACGCTCACCGTCGAGGACATGCCCGACGACCTGGGCCTCCTGCGCAGCCGCCTGGAGAGGGCGATCCCGGTCGGCCGGCACGCGCACAAGGAGCCGGTGGACCCGTCGGCGCTGCCCGGCCTGAAGGAGCGCGGCTGGTACGCGTTCTGGAAGGAGTTCGACGACCTGCACCCGGCGGTACGCGGCCGCCTCGGCCGCGCCCGCGGCCAGCTCGGCACGCTCGGCTCGGGCAACCACTTCATCGAGGTGTGCGCCGATGACGGGGGCGCGGTCTGGATCGTGCTGCACTCCGGTTCCCGCAACATCGGCAAGGAACTCGCCGAGCACCATGTCGAGGCGGCCCGGAAACTGCCGCACAACCAGGACCTGCCCGACACGGACCTGGCGGTGTTCCTGGCCGGCACGGTGAAGATGGACGAATACCGCCGCGACCTTTTCTGGGCGCAGGAATACGCCCGCCGCAACCGGGCCGTCATGCTCGCGCTCGCGCAGAACGTGCTGACGAAGTACTTCGGCGCCAAGCGCTGCAAGTGGGACGAGCTGATCTCCTGCCACCACAACTACGTGGCGGAGGAGACCTACGACGGCGTGGACCTGCTCGTCACCCGCAAGGGCGCGATCCGCGCGGGCGAGGGCGAGCTGGGCATCATCCCGGGCTCCATGGCCACCGGCACGTACATCGTCCGCGGCCTGGGCAACGCGACCGCGTTCAACTCCGCCTCGCACGGCGCGGGCCGCAGGATGAGCCGCAACAAGGCGCGCAAGGCGTTCACGGTCGAGGACCTGGAGGAGCAGACCCGGGGCGTGGAGTGCCGCAAGGACGGCGGCGTCCTGGACGAGATCCCGGGCGCCTACAAGGACCTGGAGTCGGTCATGGCGGCGCAGTCCGACCTGGTCGAGGTCGTCGCCCACCTCCGCCAGCTGATCTGTGTGAAGGGCTGACCGGGGGCGTTTCCCGGCGGAACGTGATCTTCGTCTACTAGGGTGCGGCGCGTGACGAACCTGACTGACGCCCCGGTCCTGCGGATCGAGCAGCGGTCCTCGCAGCTGGAGTACCTGATCTCGGACGGGACCGGGGCCGAGCTCGGCCGGGCGGTCCAGGTGGCCGGGCCCGCGCCGCGCAAGGGGCTGCTGGGCCTGGCCGGCTCCGGGCTCGGCGACGCCCGGGTGGTGCTCCAGGTCTCCGGGACGGACGGCGCGCCGCTGTTCTACGTGGACCGCAAAGGCGGGTGCCCGGTCGCGATCGTGGGCTCCGGCGGCGACGTGATCGGCAGGTTCGTCGGCGACGTCGCCGGAACGTCGCGGGCCAAGGTGGACTCGAGCCGGTTCGGCCTCCCCGGCGCCGGGCTGGTGCACCGGCTGTGGGACGCCCGCGACCGGCCGGTGGGCGAGGTCGCCTGGAAGGTGAAGACCGCCCAGGCCGCCACGGCCCTGGAAGTGCTCGGCGGCGTCTGCGTCGACATGGACGGGACCCGGACGGCCGAGATCGAGGTCCAGGAGAGGAAGTTCAAGGACCGCTACACGCTGCGGATCCCGCCCGGCCTGCCCGGCCCGCCCGAACCGCTGCGCACGCTCGTCCGCGCCGTCCCGCTGGCCCTCGACCTGACCCGGAGCTGACCGTGCACCTGGACGACGCCCTGGCCTGGACGATCGACGAGCCGCAGCTGTTCCGCGACTTCCTCGTCCACGCGGACGGGCGGCCGCTCGCCGATGTCACGCGACTTCCCGACCCGGAGGCCGACGACGGGCTCATGCCGTACCCGGACCCCCACGCCCGCTACGGCACCGACCGCTTCCGGGTGAGCGCGGCGACGCCGGACGGGCGCCCGCGCTTCATCGTCGACTGGACCTCGGACCCGATGAAGCCCCGGCCGGCGTTCGTGACGGCGCCGGACGGCGCCCCGATCGGCGAGCTGGCGGTCAGCGTCGGCGGCTTCGGCGGGGCGTTCAAGTTCCTGACGGGACGCGGCGGGGCGGGATACGTCCTGCGCGACGCGCGCGGCGAGGTCCTCGCCGGCCTCCACACCCCTCCCATGAACGACCCGGACGCGGAGGGCGGTGTCGAGATCGCGGGGGAGAACGCGGGGGAGGAGATCGGCCGCTTCTCCGTCGGCCTGTCCCCGTACGGCGACCGCAGGCGCCGCTACACCATGCGCCTGCACCGCCCCGTCCCGGAGCCGCTGCGGACGCTCCTGCTCGCCTCGCTGATCGGGATGGAGCTGATGGTCCCGGTCATCGCCCTGCCCGGCGAGCGCTAGCCGGCTCCGGCGGTGGAGCCGTGACGGTCTTCGCCTGCGGCGCGTGCGGCGACGGCCTGACCGGGCCGGTGCGCCGCGTGCCGCTGCCGGAGGAGCGGTGGATCTCGCCGCCGCACACGAGCGAGCCGGCCGCCGTGCCGCTCATGGGGCCGGGCGTCTACGCCGTCGATCCCGAGCCGTACGGGGACGCGCGCGTCCGGGGCACGTACGTGCTGGCGCCGGGAGAGGTGCGGGGGGCGCTCATCCTGGAGCGGTGCGAGATCGGCTGCCTCGGGATCCACGGCTACAAGGCGCCCAACCTGGCCTGCGTCTCCTGCGGCGCCGAGATCGGGTCGCGGACCGACGACTGCGCGGCGTGGCAGGAGACCCGCCTCCACCCGGGTGCGGTGAGCGCGGAGCGGGTGGACGAGCACGTGCCCGCGCGGGACGTCGAGGAGGTGCTGGGACGCGCGCCGTTCGGGGACGGGGGCGACGCGGACTGGCTGTGGTTCGGGCGGCTGGCGATCGGCGCGGCCGCCGTCCTGGCGCGGTCGGGCGGCCTGCCGCTGCGTTTCGGCGCGCGGGCGGAGCCGGTGCGGGAGTTCCTCGCCGGGGCGCTGGGCGGCACGGCGTTCGAGGACCCGGCGGGCCGCGCGCCCGGCGGGTTCGCCTTCTGCGACGTGGTGGCCGGTGAGCCGGAACGGCCGGGCGGGGCCGTGCGGCTGCTCGGGCTCGTGCCGCGGGGAGGCCGCGCGCCGGACGGCTTCGAGGCGGTGCCCGTGGACCGGCGCGTGTGGGCGTACCTCGCCGACGACCCCGGCCGGACGGCGCGGACGCGGTGGCGGCCGGGCCTGGCGGCCGCCGCCCACCGGGACGAGCCCGACCACCGCGGCTCCGCGGCCGAGTTCCGCGCTGAGGGCCGGTGGGCGGGACGCCGGGACCTCGCCCGCCTGCTGGCCCGGCGGCCCGAGAGCGCGGAACCCCGGCTCGCCGCGCTCCTCGCCGGACTCGCCCCCCGGACCTAGCCGAGGACGCGGTCGATGAACGCGGTCACGTCGGCGAGGACCTCGTCGCGGTTGGTCTCGTTGAAGACCTCGTGCCGCGCCTCGGGGTAGATCCGCTCGGTGAGGTCGTCGCCGCGGACCGCGCGGATGCCCGTGCGGGTGCCCTCCAGCGGTACGAGCCGGTCGTCGGACCCGTGCACCCAGAGCGTGGGCAGCGCGCCCAGCGAGCCGTGCGCGTTGATCCGGTCGAGGGACGTCTGGAGCGCCTTGAGCGTGGTGCGCTTGAACGGCCCGTGCCAGATCAGCGGGTCGGCGGTGTAGGCCGCGCCGACCTCCGGGTCGCGGGACAGCGTCTCGGTGTCGATGGGCGTGTCCGGGATCTCCTCCAGCGCCAGCAGCTCGGTCAGCACGTCCCAGCGCCCGAGCACCGGCCCCGACAGCACGAGCGCGGTGAGCTCGTCGGCGTGGACCTGGGCGTACCGGGTGGCGATGAGGCCGCCCATCGAGTGCCCGATGAGGACGACCGGCAGGTCCGGGTGGTCGGAGCGGGCGGAGCGCACGACGGCGTCGAGGTCGGCGACGATGTCCTCGACGTCCTCGATGAGGACGCGCTCGCCGCCCGACTTCCCGTGGCCGAGGTGGTCGGGGCCGCACACGGCCGCGCCGTGCGCCAGCAGCGCCGCGGCGACGTGCTCGTAGCGGCCGAGGTGCTCGCCGTACCCGTGGGCCAGGACGGCGATGTAGCGGGGATCGGGCCGCGTCCAGACGCGGGCGTTGACCGCCCCGCGCGTTCCGGCGAACTCCCAGTCGCGTGCCGTGGCCACGCGCGCCTCCCCAGATGGGTTCCGATGATCGTCCTGGCAGGTACCGTCTCCTGTGATGAGGTGAACCGTCAACCGCGCAATAGGGTGGGTCGTCCGAGGAACCGCCTTCAGGACTTCAGGAAGGGGCGCCCGTGCTGGTCGACACCTTCGGCCGTACCGCCACTGATCTACGGGTCTCCCTGACGGACCGCTGCAACCTGCGCTGCACGTACTGCATGCCGCCCGAGGGGCTGGACTGGCTGCCCAAGCCGGAGCTGCTCACCGACGACGAGGTGGTCCGGCTCGTCCGCCTGGGCGTGGAGCGGCTGGGGATCACCGAGGTCCGCTACACCGGCGGCGAGCCGCTGCTGCGCCGCGGGATCGCGGACATCGTCCGCCGGACCACGGCGCTGGAGCCGCGCCCGCAGGTGTCGCTGACCACCAACGGCATCGGGCTGGAGCGGCTGGCGGGCCCGCTGGCCGAGGCGGGCCTGGACCGGGTGAACGTCTCGCTCGACTCCCTCGACCGCGCGGTCTTCAAGCGGCTGGCGCACCGCGACCGGCTGCCGGACGTGCTCGCCGGGCTGGCCGCCGCCCGCGACGCCGGGCTGCTGCCGGTCAAGGTGAACGCCGTGCTGATGCGCGGCGTCAACGAGGGCGAGGCCGTGCCGCTGCTGCGCTTCTGCCTGGACAACGGCTACCACCTGCGCTTCATCGAGCAGATGCCGCTGGACGCCCAGCACGGCTGGACCCGCGACGGCATGATCACCGCGGACGAGATCCTGGACATGCTCGGCGCGGAGTTCGCGCTGGAGCCGGACGGGCCCGGCGAGCGGGGCAGCGCGCCCGCCGAGACGTTCCTGGTGGACGGCGGCCCGGCGCGGGTCGGGGTGATCGGATCGGTGACCCGGCCGTTCTGCGGCGCCTGCGACCGGGTCCGGCTGACCGCCGACGGGCAGGTGCGCAACTGCCTGTTCGCGACCGAGGAGTCCAACCTGCGGGACGCGATGCGCGCCGGGGCGTCCGACGACGAGCTGGCGGAGCGGTGGCGCGCCGCCGTCCGGTCCAAGCGCGCCGGGCACGGCATCGACGACCCGAGCTTCCTGCAGCCGGCCCGGCCGATGTCGGCGATCGGCGGCTGAGCCGTGCCGCCCTCACCGGACGCGCGCCCGCACGACTACCCGCATGACCGCCCGTACGACGCGGTGCTGCTGGCGGGCGGCCGGGCGCGGCGGCTCGGCGGCGCCGACAAGCCGGGCGCCGCGGTGGGAGGCCGGCCGCTGATCTCCTGGGTCGCCGCCGCCGTCGCGGGCGCCGCCCGGCTGGTCGTGGTGGGCCCGCCGCGCGCCGCGGACCCGCCGGGCGCGATCGTCGTCCGCGAGGACCCGCCCGGCGCGGGCCCGGTCCCCGCGCTGCGCGCCGGCCTGGCCGAGGCGAGGGCGCCCCGCACGGTGCTGCTGGCCGCCGACCTCCCGTTCCTGCGGCCCGCCCACGTGGCGGCGCTGCTGGACGCGGCGGACGCGCCGGGCGCGGGCGGCGCGGTGCTGGTCGACGAGGACGGCCGGGAGCAGTGGCTCGCGGGCTGCTGGCCCACGGCCGGCCTCCGCGCCTCCCTCGCCTCCTACGAGGGCGGCTCGCTGCGCGGCCTGCTCGGCCCGCTGGACCCCGCGCGGGTGGCGCTCCCGGCGGGGGAGCGGCCGCCCTGGTACGACTGCGACACCCCCGGCGCCCTCCTCCACGCCGACCGGCTGGCCGTTCCGTACGATCGCTGAGGACCGAGGGGGGAGACCCCGTGCTGGAGGGCGTGCTGGAGGGATCGTGCTGGAGGAATGGATCGAGGCGGTCTGCCTGGAGCTGGGGCTGGACCGCGCGGAGATCGACCGCGACCTGGTGCTCGACCTGGCCCGGGACGTCGCCCACGGAGTGGCCCGGCCGGGGGCGCCGCTGACGGCGTACCTGCTCGGCCTGGCGGTGGGCCGGGGCACGCCCGCGCGGGACGCCGCCGCGCGGATCACCGAGATGGCGGAGGGCTGGGCCGCCCGCGACGGCGGCTCCTAGACGGCTGCTGAGCGGCTGCTAGGCGGTGCTCACGGCGCGTCGCGGTCGGCGACCGGGACGACGTCGCGCAGGAAGTCGCGGCGGCCGAGGAAGGCCGACAGGCTCTCCCGGTGGTCGGCGCAGGCCAGCCAGATCTTCCGCCGGTCCGGGGTGTGGATCTTGGGGTTGTTCCAGCGGAGCGCCCAGACCGCCTCGGCCCGGCAGCCCTTGGCCGAGCACAGCAGCTCCTCTTCCGCGCCGTCGCCCCTGATACCGCCCGTGCTGTCGCCCGTGTCGTCGTCACTCACCCGCCCAGCCTGGCACACCGCGTTTGGCGGCCGTGCGGCGGGACATGATCGTCTTCGTGGGCACCGGGACTCCGTCCGGCCGCCGCCGCTGGCAGGCGCTGGGCGTCTGCCTGGTCGCGGCGTTCATGACGCTGCTGGACGTCAGCATCGTCAACGTCGCCCTGCCCTCCATCAGGGACGGGCTGCAGGCCTCCGACGCGCAGCTGCAGTGGATCCTGTCGGGGTACGCGCTGACGTTCGGGCTGGTCCTGGTCCCGGCGGGGCGGCTGGGGGACGCGCGCAGCCGGCGCGCGGTGTTCATGACCGGCCTGGGGCTGTTCGTCGCGTCCAGCGCGCTGGCGGGTCTGGCGCCCGGGATCGGCTGGCTGATCTTCGCGCGGCTGCTGCAGGGCGTCGCGGGCGGCGTGCTGAACCCGCAGATCGCGGGGCTGATCCAGCAGCTGTTCCAGGGCGCCGAGCGGGGCCGCGCCTTCGGCGCGCTGGGCGCGGTGATCGGGATCGCGACCGCCGTGGGGCCGCTGCTGGGCGGCGTGCTGATCGCGCTGTTCGGCCCCGACCACGGCTGGCGCTGGATCTTCCATGTGAACGTCCCGGTGGGCCTGGTCGCGCTCGTGCTGGCGTGGCGGCTGCTGCCGCCGCCGGTGCACGGCAGGCGGGAGGGGCTGGACCCGTTCGGCGTCGTCCTGCTCGGCGCGGGCGTGCTCGCGATCATGCTGCCGTTCCTGCAGGAGCGCGAGTGGCACGGCCCGGCGAAGTGGCTGCTGCTCGCGGCGGGGGCGCTCGTCCTCGCGGGGTTCGTGCTGTGGGAGCGGAGCCGGCCGGAGCCGATCGTCGACCTCGACCTGTACCGGATGCGCTCGTACGCGCTCGGCGCGGGGATCGCGTTCCTCTACTTCGCCGGGTTCACCGCCATCTTCTTCATCTTCACCCTCTACCTGCAGAACGGCCTGGGCTACAGCGCGCTGGGCGCCGGGCTGGCGATCACGCCGTTCGCGCTCGGCTCGGGCGGGGCGTCCACCGTGGGCGGCCGGATCGTGGCGCGGTACGGGCGCCCGCTGGTGGCCGCCGGGCTGGCGCTGGTGCTGCTGGGGCTGGTCGCGGCGTGGGTCGCGGTGGAGGTGCATCCCGGGCGCGGTGTCGTCTGGTGGACGGCCCTGCCGCTGCTGGTCGCGGGGCTGGGCAGCGGGCTCGTGATCGCGCCCAACCAGACGATCACGCTGTCGGAGGTGCCGCCCGCGCAGGGCGGCAGCGCGGCCGGGATGCTGCAGACCGGCCAGCGGGTCGGCACCGCCGCCGGGATCGCGGCGGTCGGCGCGATGTTCTTCGCCACGATCGCCGGGACGGGCGGGGACTGGGCGGCGGGCTTCCGGCACGGGCTGCTGGTGATCCTCGGGCTGGTCGCCGCCGCCTTCGTCACCGCGCTGGCCGACCTCCTCCTCGGGCGGCGCGGACGGCCGCGCGCAGCGCCGTCCCGGCCGCCAGCGCGGCCGCGCTCGCCGCAGCGCCGAGAATGAGGTTCTGCCGCCGGATCCGCGCGGGGATCTCCGCGTACGGGACGGTCGTGAACGACACCAGCTCGTACCGCGACATGTAGCGCCCCGCCAGCCGGCGTTCCAGGGCGTGCTGGGCGGCCTGCCGCGCGCGGAACAGCGGCGAGGAGACCCGGTCGCGCATCTCGACGAAGTTGTCCAGCGCCATGCCGGCGATCGCGTCGGTGTTGGGGCGGCGCCGCTCCTGGTAGAGCGCCAGCGCGCGGTCCCAGCGGCCGCCGGTCCCGTCCAGGCACCGGTCGATCTCAATGCAGTCCTCGAACGCGCAGTTGGCGCCCTGCCCGAAGAACGGCACGATGGCGTGCGCCGCGTCGCCGACCAGGGCGACGAGCGTGCCGCCGGCGTCCTGGACCCAGGGGCGGGCGCGGACGGTGACCAGCGAGCCGACCGGGTTGCGCGCGAAGTCGCCCTCCAGGTCCGGCATCAGCCCGGCCACGTCGGGATAGTGCGCCTCGAAGTGCGCGCGGACCTTCCGCGGGCCGTCCAGCGCCGTGAAGTCGCCCTTCGGCCAGAACAGCGTGCAGGTGAACGAGCGGTCCAGGTTGGGCAGCGCGATCATCATCAGCGTGCCGCGCGGCCAGATGTGCAGCGCGTCCGGGTCGAGCGCGAAGCCGCCGTCCGCGCGCGGCGGGACGGTCAGCTCCTTGTAGCCGTGCTCAAGGAAGTCCTGGTCGCAGCCGATGCCGTCCAGGGAGCCGCGCACGGCGCTGTACGCCCCGTCGCAGGCCAGCACCACGCGGGCGCGCTCGCCGGGCTCCCCGTCCAGGAGGATCCGGCCGTCCTCGACGCCGGTGACGCGGCGCGAGAACCGCAGCGTCACGCCGGGCGTGGACTCGGCCGCGTCCAGCAGCGCCGCGTTCAGCTCGGCCCGGCCGATGGAGTTGATGGCACGTTCCCGGTCGGCGCTGTACGGCTGGAAGTTCGGCGCGCCGCCGCCGACCGGGTGGACCATCCGGCCGTGCATCGGCAGCGCCCGCTCCAGGGCCTGCTTCTTGAGGCCGACCTGCTCCAGCGCCGCCAGCCCGCGCGCGGACACGGCCAGGTTGATGGACCGGCCCCGTTCGGCGCCCGCGACGCGCGGGTCGGGGCGCCGCTCGTACACGGTGACCTCGGCGCCGCGCCGTCCCAGCAGCGTGGCGAGCAGGCAGCCGGCCAGCCCGGCGCCGGCGATCACGACCCGTTCAGTCATGGGCGACCGTCTCCTCGATCTGCGAGCGGACCTCCCACAGGTCCGGGAACGCGGGCGTGAACAGCGTGCCGCGCAGGTAGTCGGCGCCGGCCGAGCCGCCCGTGCCCAGCTTGGCGCCGATCGTCCGCTCGACCATCTTCAGGTGCCGGTACCGCCACTCCTGGACGCCCTCGTCGACGTCCACGAGCATCTCGCACACCTCCGCGGCGGGCCTGCTCTCGTCGGAGTAGACCTCGCGCAGCACCCGCTGCACGCCGGGGTCGGGCCGCCAGGGCGCCGCCGGGTCGCGCTCCAGGACCGCCGCCGGGATCGCGTGGCCCTGGCGGTCCAGGTAGCGCAGCAGCGAGTCGAACAGCGACCGGCGGTGGATCGCGGCGCGCAGCCGCGGGTCGTCGCGCAGGTCCGAGGCCGGGTACCCGCGGCGCCCCAGCACCGCCTCCAGCTCCCGGAACTGCGCCGACTGGAAGCCGCTGGAGGTGCCGAGCGCGTCCCGGAACGTGGCGAACTGCCGGGGCGTCATCGTCTCCAGGATGTCCAGCTGCCCCACAACGGTCTTGAGGATCTTGGCGATCCGCCGCCCGGTGTGCAGCGCCCCGGCGCTGCCGCCCTCCTCCAGCCGCCGCTGCAGCAGCGCGGCCTCGTGCAGGATCTGCTTGAACCACAGCTCGTACACCTGATGGATGATCACGAACAGCAGCTCGTCGTGCGCCTCCGTACGCGGCTCCTGGCAGTCCAGCAGCCGGTCGAGCCGCAGGTAGCCGCCGTAGGTGAGGGTCCCGTCGTCGCTCATCACGCTCCCAGCCCCCGGCCGGGGCCCGCCGCCACCACGCTGTGGCGAAGATCTGCTCCCGGGCCGGTGACCAACGTATATACCCGGCGAGCCCGGAGGTTCTAGGGCGTCGTTCCCGTACGGCGGCGGATCATCCGGCGGGGAGGTCGTCCACCAGCATCGTCTGCAGCCCGCGGCCGACCGCGCCGGCGGTGTCGGCGAGCGTGGCCTGGGCCAGCGCGCTGCCGTTCGGGTCCACGTTCACGCTGGCGCGCATGAACAGCCACTCGCCCACCGGGTCGCGGTGCAGCGCGACCGTCATGTCGGTGTTGATGATCAGCCATTTGGCGAGGTCGAGCTGGCTGCCGATGCCGGACATGCTGTCGGCGAGCGTCAGCGTCCGGACCAGCGGCGTGTCCTCCTCCCCGGCGACCAGCGGGACGCGGGACCGCGCCCACGTGCCGCCGGGTCCGGGCTTGCCGAACCTCCCCTCGGACAGGCGCCACTCCATCGCGGAGAGGTAGCCGTCCAGGTGCGCGCTCTCCCAGCCGTCCAGCGCCGAGGCCGCGGCCGGGAGCGGGGGAGCGGCGGGCGTGTGGTCGGACCGCTCGACGCCGGCGGGCGCGGCGGCGATCCGCCAGGCGGTCGCGCGCACGACCGGCCGGCCCTCGTGCGACAGCTCGCCCTCGAGCAGGGAGACCCGCCGCCCGGGCCGGACGGTGCGGACGGCCGCCTCCAGCGGCGCGACCGGGACCGGCCGCAGGATCTCGACCGTGACCCGCGCGATCCGCGTCCCGGGGACGGGGTCGTGCCGTTCGAGGGCGCGGCCGATGAGGGCCGACACCGGCCCGCCGTGCTGGAGTCCGGGCGACCACGGCCCGGCCGTCGCGGGCGTGCTGGCGAAGCGGCCGCCGCCGAGGGGCTCGTAGAACGCGTCGGCGGCGGGCGCGGCATCGGTCATGATGATCTCCTCGGGTGGGAACGGGCCAGGATAACCTTCACCGAATCTCGTTCGGTCAGGTATGCGGGGCGCGTGCGGAAGGGGCGGCGATGACCGGGATCGTCAGGGAGTTCGTCGGGCTGCCGTCGCCGCCGGCCGGCCGCGCCGGCGCGGGCGGGCACCCCTGCCAGGGCGTCTACCACCGCCCGGCGGGCGCGCCGCCGCCCAGGACGGCGTTCATCGCGGCGCACTACGACATCGACTTCTCCGAGCACTACCTGGCGCCCTACCTCGCCGAACGCGGGTACGGCTTCCTCGGCTGGAACACCCGCTTCCGGGGGAGCGGGGCGTACTTCCTGCTCGACCACGCGCTCGCCGACATCGGCGTGGGCGTGCGCTGGCTGCGCGAGGAGGCGGGGGCCGAGCGGGTGGTCCTGCTCGGCAACTCCGGCGGCGGCTCGCTGATGGCGGCGTACCAGTCGCAGGCCGTCGAGCCCACCGTGGCGCCGGTGGCGGGGGCGCGGCCGGTGGAGGCGATCGAGGACCTGCCCGCCGGCGACCTGTTCGTCGCGCTGGCCGCGCACTCCGGGCGCCCCGAGGTCCTCACCGCCTGGATGGACCCCTCGGTGGCCGACGAGGCCGACCCGCTGTCGGTGGACCCCGCGCTCGACCCGTTCGACCCCGCGAACGGGCCGCCGTACGGCGCGGGGTTCCAGGAGCGCTACCGCGCCGCGCAGCGGGCGCGCAACGAGCGGATCACCGAGTGGGCGCTCGCGGAGCTGGACCGGCTGCGGGGGACGCGGGCGCGCGACCGGCTGTTCGCCGTGCACCGGACGTGGGCGGACCTGCGGATGATCGACCCGTCGATCGAGCCGTCCGCGCGCCGCCCGAACCGGTGCTACCAGGGCGAGCCCGCGAAGGCGAACTACGGCGTGTTCGGGCTCGCGTCGCAGTGCACGCTGCGGACCTGGCTGTCGATGTGGAGCCTGCGCACCTCCCAGTGCGCGGCCGCGCCGCACCTGGCGCGCGTCACCGTGCCGTCCCTGGTCGTGCACGCGACGGCGGACGAAGGGGTCTTCGACAGCGACGCCCGCGCGGTGTACGGGGCGCTGGCCGCGCGCGACAAGCGGCTGGAGCTCATCGAGGACGAGCACTACCTGCGGAACTCGCGGCCGGAGGCGGCCGACCTGATCGACGGCTGGGTGCGCGCGCACTAGCGCGGGCTCTCCCGCGGGCTGCCGCATGGGCGTCAGGACGGGACGTCGCCCGCCGCGACGCGGACGGCGCGCAGCGCGGCGGTGATCGCGGCGGCCTGGCCGGAGTCCAGCCCGGGCAGGCCGAAGTCGGCGTCGTGCAGCGCGGCCGTCGCCTCCTCGGCCAGCTCCCGGCCGGCCGGGGTGATGGCCGCCAGCACGACCCGGCGGTCGTCGGGGGAGGGGCGGCGCTCGACCAGGCCGCGCCGCTCCAGCCGGCCGATCACGTTGGTGACCGAGGCGGGGTGCACCATCAGCCGGGCGCCGACCTTGCCCATCGGGAGCGTGCCGGTACGGGCGAACGCCAGCAGCCGCAGCGCCTCGTACGCGGCGAACGTCAGCCCGAAGGGCTTCAGCGCGGCCTCGACCAGCCCCAGCAGCAGCTGCTGCGCGCGCATCACCGAGGTGACGGCCGCCATGCGGTCGGCGTGCTCGGGCCAGCGGGCGCTCCACTGGCGGTGCGCCTCGGCGATGGGGTCCAGCGGCGCGGGGGGCGCGTGGGGCTCGTTCTTGACCGGGTCGCTCACGGAAAGTATTTTAGCTTCCAAATATTGGATGTCCAAGGGCTGGGCGGCGGCCCGGCCAGCACAGGCTGGGGGAGCGATGCACGTCCCGGTGCACCCGGTGCGGTTCGTGACGGCGGCGGCGCTGTTCGACGGGCACGACGCGGCCATCAACATCATGCGGCGGATCCTGCAGTCGCAGGGCGCCGAGGTGGTCCATCTGGGGCACGACCGCTCGGTCCGCGAGGTCGTCGACGCCGTCCTGGAGGAGGACGCCCAGGGCGTGGCGATCAGCTCGTACCAGGGCGGGCACGTCGAGTACTTCGAGTACCTGGCGCAGTCCCTGGCCGAGGCGGGCGCCGGCCACGTGAAGGTGTTCGGCGGGGGCGGCGGCGTCATCGTGGCCGAGGAGATCGCCCGGCTGGCCGCCGCCGGGGTGCGGATCTTCTCGCCCGAGGACGGCCAGCGGCTCGGCCTGCCCGGCATGATCAACGAGCTGGTCCGGGACTGCGACGTGGACCTCGCCGCGCGGCCCGTCCCGGTGGAGGCGGTGCTGGCGGGGGAGCGGCCCGCGCTGGCCCGCGCGATCACCTGCCTCCAGGCCGGGCGGCTGCCCGAGGCCGACCGCGCGGCGCTGGCCGCGGCGTCGGGGCGGCGGAACGTCCCCGTGCTCGGCATCACCGGCACCGGCGGCTCCGGCAAGTCGTCCCTCACCGACGAGCTGGTGCGGCGGCTGCGCGCCGACCGGCAGGACAAGGTCCGCGTCGCCGTCCTGGCCGTGGACCCGACCCGGCGGCGCGGCGGCGGGGCGCTGCTCGGCGACCGCATCCGGATGAACTCCCTGGACGGCGACCACGTGTTCTTCCGGTCGCTGGCCACCCGCGGCGCCCGCGAGCTGCCCGAGGGCGTCGAGGGCGCGGTCGAGGCGTGCAAGGCCGCCGGCTACGACCTGGTGATCCTGGAGACGCCCGGCATCGGGCAGGGCGACGCGGCGATCGTCCCGCTGGCCGACGTGTCGCTGTACGTGATGACGCCCGAGTTCGGCGCCGCGTCCCAGCTCGAGAAGATCGACATGCTGGACTTCGCGGACGTCGTCGCGATCAACAAGTTCGAGCGCCGGGGCGCCGCCGACGCGCTCCGCGACGTGTCCCGGCAGCTGCTCCGCAACCGCGAGGCGTTCGGGTCCTCGCCCGACGACATGCCGGTGTTCGGCACCAGCGCCGCCACGTTCAACGACGACGGCGTCACCGCCCTCTACCAGCACCTCATCGGCGAGCTCGGCCTGGAGCGCGGCGTGCTGCCCGCCGCCGAGACCAAGATCTCCACGGGGGCGGCGCAGGTCGTCCCGCCGAACCGCGTCCGCTACCTGGCGGAGATCGCCGAGACCGTGCGCGGCTACCACGCCGAGACCGCCGCGCAGATCAAGGCGGTACGGCGCGCGCAGCGGCTGGAGGAGGTCCGCGCCGAGCTGTCCGGGCCCGCCGCCGGAGAGGTCGGCGCGCTCCTGGACGAGGCCCGCCGCGACGTCGCCCCCGAGAGCGCCGCGCTGATCGGGGAGTGGCCCGCCGTCGTCGAGTCGTACTCCGGCGACGAGCAGGTCGTCCGCGTCCGCGACAGGGAGCTGCACACCAAGCTGACGCGCGAGTCGCTGTCGGGCAGCCGGATCCCGCGCGTGGCGCTGCCGCGCTACGAGGACCACGGCGAGCTGCTGCGCTTCCTGCGCAACGAGAACCTGCCGGGGCGCTTCCCGTTCACCGGCGGCGTGTTCCCGTTCAAGCGCGACAACGAGGACCCGGCGCGGATGTTCGCCGGCGAGGGCGACCCGTTCCGCACCAACCGGCGCTTCAAGCTGCTGTCGGAGGGCCAGCCCGCCACCCGCCTGTCGACCGCGTTCGACTCGGTCACCCTGTACGGCCGCGACCCCGACGAGCGGCCCGACGTGTACGGCAAGGTCGGCACGTCCGGCGTCTCGATCGCCACGCTCGACGACATGAAGGCGCTGTACGACGGGTTCGACCTCGCCGCGCCCACCACGTCCGTCTCCATGACGATCAACGGGCCCGCCCCGGCCATCCTGGCGTTCTTCCTCAACACCGCGATCGACCAGGGGCTGGACGCGTTCCGCTCCGAGCACGGCCGCGAGCCGTCCGCCGAGGAGGCCGCGAAGATCCGCGCCGAGGTGCTGGGCACGGTGCGCGGCACCGTCCAGGCCGACATCCTCAAGGAGGACCAGGGCCAGAACACCTGCATCTTCTCCACCGAGTTCTCGCTGCGGATGATGGGCGACATCCAGCAGTGGTTCATCGACAACGGCGTCCGCAACTTCTACTCGGTGTCGATCTCCGGCTACCACATCGCCGAGGCCGGGGCGAACCCCATCAGCCAGCTCGCGTTCACCCTCGCCAACGGGTTCACCTACGTGGAGTCGTACCTGGCGCGCGGCATGGACGTCGACGCGTTCGCGCCGAACCTGTCGTTCTTCTTCTCCAACGGCATGGACCCCGAGTACTCCGTCCTCGGCCGGGTCGCCCGGCGGATCTGGGCGGTGGCGATGCGCGAGCGGTACGGCGCGGGGGAGCGCAGCCAGAAGCTGAAGTACCACGTGCAGACCTCGGGCCGCTCGCTGCACGCCCAGGAGATGCACTTCAACGACATCCGCACCACGCTGCAGGCGCTCATCGCCGTCTACGACAACTGCAACAGCCTGCACACCAACGCCTACGACGAGGCCGTCACCACCCCCACCGCCGCGTCCGTGCGGCGCGCGCTCGCCATCCAGATGATCATCAACCGGGAGTGGGGCCTGGCGATGAACGAGAACCCGCTCCAGGGGTCGTTCATCATCGACGAGCTCACCGACCTGGTGGAGGAGGCCGTCCTCGCCGAGTTCGACCGCATCAGCGAGCGCGGCGGCGTGCTGGGCGCGATGGAGACCGGCTACCAGCGCGGCCGGATCCAGGACGAGTCGATGCTCTACGAGCGGCGCAAGCACGACGGCTCGCTGCCCATCATCGGCGTCAACACCTTCCGCGCCCCCGAGGGCGAGGAGGACGGCGACGGCGGCGGCTCGCTCGAACTGGCCCGCGCCACCGAGCAGGAGAAGCGCTCGCAGCTGGAGCGGGTGCGCGCCTTCCAGCAGGACCACCGCGACGAGGCCCCGGCCGCCCTGGAGGCGCTCCGCGAGGCCGCGCGCGGCGGCGGCAACGTGTTCGCCGTCCTCATGGACGCCGCGCGGGTCTGCAGCCTGCAGCAGATCACCGAGGCGTTCTTCGAGGTGGGCGGCCAGTACCGGCGCAACGTCTGATGGAGGCGCCCACAGACGACACCGACGAAACCGACGACACCGGGACCCCGGTACCCGTGCCCGAGCGGGTGGGCCGCGTCGTCTCCCTGGTCCCCTCGCTCACCGAGTCGATCGCGGAGACGGCGCCGGGCCTGCTGGCGGGCGCCACCGACTGGTGCACCCATCCCGCCGGCCTGGACGTCCCGCGCGTGCGCGGCACCAAGAACCCCGACGTAGAGAAGATCATCGGCCTGCGCCCCGACCTGGTCGTCGGCAACACCGAGGAGAACCGGCCCGCCGACGTCGCGGCCCTGCGCGCCGCCGGGATCCCGGTCTGGATGACCGAGATCCGCACCGTGGACGAGGCGCTGGCGTCGCTGCGCCGGATGCTCACCGTGGCGTGCCGGCTGCCCGTGCCGGGCTGGCTCGACGCCGCCGCCGCGGCGTGGGAGGGCGTACGCCCCGCCGAGCCCCGCCGGACGGCGGTCGTCCCGATCTGGCGGCGGCCGTGGATGGTCGCCGGGCGCGCCACCTTCACCGGCGACGTGCTGGCCCGCCTCGGCGTCGACAACCTCTACGCGGGCCACCCCGAGCGCTACCCGAAGATCCCGATCGGGGAGCTCAACGCCGCCGGCGCCGACCTGGTCGTGCTGCCGGACGAGCCCTACGCGTTCTCCGCCGGCGACGGCCCCGAGAGCTTCCCCGGCCTCACACCGGTCCTGGTCAGCGGCCGCCTCCTCACGTGGTACGGCCCGTCCCTGGCGGAGGCTCCCCGGCTGCTCGGCCGGGCTCTGGCGGACGCGCGCTGAACAGGGCCTCCAGGGTGGGCACCATGCGCTCGTCCAGCTCCTCGACCGGGACGCCGATCTCGCGCGCCAGATGCTCCCGGAACAGCGTGTAGCCGTAGATCGTGGACGCCAGGGCGGCGTGCACGGCGTCCACGTCACCGGACGGGAGCGCGCCGCGCGCGGCGTCCTCGGCGAGGGTGTCGCGGCCGCGGCCCCGGGTGGGCAGGATCCGCGGCCGGTCGTCGCCGTCCAGCACCAGCAGCGCGGTCAGCCGGATCGCCTCGGGCCGCCGCGCGTTCCCGCGCAGCAGCAGGGCCAGCCGCTCGCGCAGCGGCAGCCGCGCCGCCGACGCGGCGTCGGCGGCGTTGCGCCTGGCCTGGTGCAGCAGCGCCGAGCGCAGCAGCGCCCGGCGCGAGCCGAAGTACTGGTAGACCAGCCCGCGGTTCACCCCCGCCGCGTCGGCCACCGCGCGCAGGTTGAGCCCCGCGAGCACGCCCTCCTCGCGCAGCAGCTCGGCCGCCGCGGTGCGGAGGGCGGCCTCGGTGGCCTCCCGGTCGTGGAACGATCCGGCGCGGCGCCCCGGCCGCGGGCTGGTCATGCGGGTCCCCGCCGTCCTCTCTCGGCCGCCGCCGGCTCAGGCCTTGGGCCCGCCGGCGACGTAGACGACCTGCCCGGACACGAACCCGGCGTCCTCGCTCACCAGGAACGCGACAGTGCCGGCGATGTCCTCGGGCGTGCCGACCCGGCGCACCGGGATCTGCTCGGCCGCGGCGGTCTTGAACGCCTCGAAGTCGACACCCACCCGGGCCGCGGTCGCGGCGGTCATCTCGGTCGCGATGAACCCGGGCGCGATCGCGTTGGCGGTCACGCCGAACTTGCCGAGCTCGATCGCCAGCGTCTTGGTGAAGCCCTGCAGGCCCGCCTTGGCCGCCGAGTAGTTCACCTGGCCCCGGTTGCCGAGCGCCGAGGTCGACGACAGGTTGACGATCCGGCCCCAGCCCGCCTTCGTCATGTGCGCCTGCACGGCGCGCGTCATCAGGAACGCGCCGCGCAGGTGCACCGAGATGACCGCGTCCCAGTCGTCGTCGGACATCTTGAACAGGAGGTTGTCGCGCAGGATGCCGGCGTTGTTGACCAGCACCACCGGCGGGCCGAGCTCGGCGGCGATCCGTTCCACGGCGGCCTCGACCCGCTCGGAGTCGGAGACGTCCACGCCGACGGCGAGCGCCCGCGCGCCCTCCTTCTCGACGGCCTGGACGGTCGCCGCGCAGGCGGCCTCGTCGAGGTCGCAGACGGCGACGGCGAAGCCCTCCCGGCCGAGCCGGACGGCCGTGGCCGCGCCGATCCCGCGCGCGGCGCCGGTGACGACCGCGACCTTGGTGTTCTCGCTCATGAGGATCTCCCCGCTCCCGGCGTCAGACGCCCAGGTCCTTGGCGATGATGGTCTTGAGCACCTCGCTGGTGCCGCCGTAGATGCGGGTGACGCGGGCGTCGGCGTACATCCGGGCGATCGGGTACTCCAGGATGTAGCCGTAGCCGCCGTGCAGCTGCAGGCACTTGTCGACCACGCGGGCCTGCACCTCGGTGCAGAACAGCTTGGCGCGGGCGGCGTCGGCGGGGGTGAGCTCGCCGGCGTCCAGCGCCTCGGTCGCCCGGTCCACCAGCGACTGGGCCGCCTCGACCTCGGTGGCGCACTCGGCCAGGACGAACTTGGTGTTCTGGAACGAGGAGACCGTCTTGCCGAAGACGGTGCGCTCCTGGACGTACTTCTTGGCGAAGTCCACGGCCGCCATGGCGGAGGCGTAGGAGGAGGCGGCGATGCCCAGGCGCTCCTCGGCCAGGTTGTGGGTCAGGTACTCGAAGCCGCGGCCCTCCTCGCCCAGGAGGTCCTCGACCGGCACCCGCACGTCCACGAACGACAGCTCGGCGGTGTCGGAGCTGCGCAGGCCGATCTTCTCCAGCTTGCGGCCGACCGAGTAACCGGGGCTCTTGGTGTCGACCGCGAGGATCGACAGGCCGGCGCGCCGGTTCTCCGGGGTGGCGGGGGAGGTGCGGGCGACGACCAGCACCCGGTCGGCCAGTACGCCGCCGGTGATGAAGGTCTTGGCGCCGTTGAGGACGTAGTGGTCGCCGTCGCGCTTGGCGGTGGTCTGCATGCCCGCCAGGTCCGACCCGGTGCCCGGCTCGGTCATCGCGATGGCGGTCATCATGTCGCCGCTGATGAAGTCGGGCAGCCAGCGCTTCTTCTGCTCGTCGGAGCCGTACTTCATCAGGTAGGGCAGGACGAGGTTGACGTGCACGCCGTACCCGCCGAAGCCCACCCCGGCGCGGGCGCACTCCTCGGAGATCACCAGCTGGTACTTGAAGCTGGTCTCGCCGGCGCCGCCGTACTCCTCGGGCACCGTGATCCCGAAGACGCCCAGCTCGCCGAGCTTGTTGTAGAAGTCGCGCGGCGGGTGGCCGGCCTCCTCCCACTGCTCGTAGACCGGCGCCACCTCGGCGGCGATGAAGTCCCGGATCGTGGACCGGAAGGCCTCATGATCCTCGTTGAACACGGTACGGCGCACAGCGACGCTCCCTTCGGTCCGCATCTAGCGGAACGCTAAGTTACTTCGAACTGGATTCTAGAATCAACCCGGGTGTGTTCGCTACGGGGGCGTCGCGGGCGGGCCGGGAGGCGGGTTACGGTCGGTGGCCGGATGGGGCCACGGCCGGGCCTTGCAATCCAGGAGTCCTCCGCGTAGAGCCGCGGGCGGGCGCGGGGACGCGCGACGCTTTGCCGCCCCTTGGCCGTCATGTGCCGTTCGGCCGCCAGGGGCAAAGCAGGGTGAAGGTGGGCACCAAGGTGGGGGCGCAGTGCGGAGAACTGCCCTGGGCGGCCTCAGTGCGTCTGTGAGTGCGTCTAAGAGTGCGTCTCGGAGCGTCTCAGGGCCGGCGCATGAGGGCCGGGAAAGTGAAAGCGACGCCGGGTGGATACGGGGGCAATCCACCCGGCGTCGCATCATCGGTGTTCCGACGGGGGCCCGGAACACCGGCACAGGCGCCCCGACGGGGGACCAGAGCGCCGGTACAAATCGTACACCGAACCCCCCCGCCCCGAGTCAAGAGAAAGTCACGACCGGATTTCCGGGCGGTGTCCGGAAATGCCCTTGTGGTGCGGGCTATCGGGCTCCTCGAACCGGGCCCCGGCCTGCGGCTCCCGCCCGCCGTTGGCGATGACGACGCTGATGTAGGGCAGGAAGACCGCTCCTACGATCAGCAGCCCGACCGCCCATAGCGGCGCGCCGAGCACGCCCGCGAGGACCGCGCCGAGGAAGCAGGCGGTCCTGATGCCCATCGAGACGAGGTAGCGGCGCTGCCGGTGCCGGATGTCCTCCGACATGGGCAGGGGCGCGTTGGTCACCGTGTAGACCTCGGAGACCTGGGCCCTCCTGCCAGGAATGACTTTCACGATTCCACGGTATGCCCTGGATGGCCGGGAGGCGACAGCAGGAGGGCCAAATGACCGACCGCACGTACCGGGTGACCGAGATCGTCGGCACCTCGCCCGTTTCCGTCGACGAGGCCGTGCGCAACGGCATCAGACGCGCGTCGCAGACGCTGCGGCACCTGGACTGGTTCGAGATGACCGAGGTGCGCGGCCAGATCGTGGACGGGGAGGTGGCGCACTACCAGGTCGGGCTGAAGGTCGGCTTCCGCCTGGAGGACTCCTGACGCGCCCTGAGCGCACCCCAGAAAGCCGTGGGCGGCCTCCGGTGCCGTACCGGAGGCCCCGCCCAGGGAAAACGCGGCGCGAGCCCGCAGGGGCGCTCTCAGGACGCCTGGGACACCGTCGACATGTTGAAGTCGGCGACCCGCACCGGCGGCATCGCCGCCCGCGTGAAGTAGTCCGACCACTCGCGCGGCAGCGTCGGCGCGGTCGCGCCGGCCTCGGTCATCCGGCCGAGCAGGTCGACCGGGCTCTCGTTGAACCGGAAGTTGTTCACCGCGCCGACGACCTCGCCGTCCTCGACGAGGTAGACGCCGTCGCGGGTGAGGCCGGTCAGCAGCAGGCTCTGCGGGTCGACCTCGCGGATGTACCACAGGCAGGTCAGCAGCAGCCCGCGCTCGGTGCGCGCGACCATGTCGTCCAGCGAGGCGCCGCCGCCCGGCACGGTCATCGTCAGGTTGTCGATCGAGGGCGTCACCGGGAGGCCGGTCAGCGCCGCCGACCGCCGGGTCTGGGCGAGCGCGTTCAGCGTCCCGCCGGAGATCCACTCGGTGGCCTCCAGCGGCAGGCCGTTGTCGAACACCGACGACTCGCGGCTGGAGGCGTGCGCGACCACGAACGGCGCGCACTCCAGCCTCGCCGCGCGCGGGTCGCTGGACAGCGTGACGGGCAGCCCCGACAGCTTCTCGCCGATCCGGGTGCCGCCGCCCGGCGCGCTGAACACCGTGCGGCCGTCGTGCGCGTCCTGCGCGCCCGCCGACCAGTACAGGTAGATCATCAGGTCGGCGACCGCGCTCGGCGGCAGGATCGTCTCGTACCGCCCGGCGGGCAGGTCGATCCGGCGCTCGCCCCATTCCAGCCGGCGGGCCAGCCCGCCGGCCAGGTCCGGCACGTCCACGTCGGCGAAGTCGCGGGTGCCCACGCCCGCCCACGCCGAGCCGCCCGCGCCCTTGGCGTTCAACTCCAGCAGCCCGGTCGGCTGGTCGTGCCGCAGCCGCAGCCCGGCCGACGTGCCCAGGTAGGTCGAGGTGACCACGTGGTTGGCGAACCCGTACAGCCGCCGCCCGCCGGCCTCCGCCGCGGCGAACGCCTCGCCGAGCGCCGGCGCGACCGCCCCGAACACCCCGATCCCGGTCTCGGCGGGCGCGTCGTCCCAGGCGCCGCCCGCCGCCGTCCCGGTGATCAGCGGCGCGGCGTCCTCGGCCGCGGCGTTGCCCGCCGCGTCCGCCTCGGCGGCCCGGACCAGGTCCTCCAGGTCGTCCGCGGTCACCGCCGCGCGCGACACCACCCCGGCCGCCACGCCCTCGCCGGTACGGCGCAGCGCGACGACGGTCAGCCGGCCGGACCGGGTGACGCCGTTGGTCGTCAGCGTGTTGCCCGCCCAGCGCAGGTTGGCGGTGCTGGACTCGTCGGCGATGACCAGGCAGTCGTCGGCGCGCGACAGCTCCAGCGCCCGCTCGACGGCCTCCTGCGGCCGCATGACCCCGCTCATGAGCCGGCCTCCTTCAGCGCGTTGAGGATGTTGACGCCGCGGAACAGCGCGGACGGGCAGCCGTGGCTGACCGGCGCGACCTGCCCCGGCTGGCCCTTGCCGCAGTTGAACGCCCCGCCCAGCACGTACGTCTCCGGGCCGCCCACCGCCTCCATGGAGTTCCAGAAGTCGGTGGTGGTCGCCTGGTACGCCACGTCCCGCAACTGGCCCGCCAGCCGGCCCTTCTCGATCCGGTAGAACCGCTGGCCGGTGAACTGGAAGTTGTAGCGCTGCATGTCGATCGACCAGCTCTTGTCGCCGACGATGTAGATCCCGCGGTCGACGCCGGAGATCAGCTCCTCGGTGGAGGGGCCGTCCGGCGCGGGCTTGAGCGACACGTTCGCCATCCGCTGCAGCGGCATGCTGGACGCGGCGTCGGCGAACGCGCAGCCGTTCGAGCGCTCCTCGCCGGTCAGCCGGGCGATCCGGCGGTCCAGCTGGTAGCCGGTGAACATGCCGCCGGTGATGATGTCGAACTCCTGGGTGCGCACGCCCTCGTCGTCGTACCCGATGGTGGCCAGGCCGTGCTCGGCGGTCCGGTCGCCGGTCACGTTCATGACCTGGGACCCGTACCGCAGGGAGCCGAGCTTGTCGGGGGTGGCGAACGAGGTGCCGGCGTAGGCGGCCTCGTAGCCCAGCGCCCGGTCCAGCTCGGTGGCGTGGCCGATCGACTCGTGGATGGTCAGCCACAGGTTGGACGGGTCGATGACGACGTCGTAGGAGCCGGCGTCGACCGACGGCGCGGCGAGCTTCTCGGCCAGCAGCTCCGGCATCCGGGCCAGCTCGCCGTCCCAGTCCCAGTGGGCGCCGGTCAGCCACTCCCAGCCCCGGCCGACCGGCGGCGCGATCGTCCGCATCGTGTCGAACAGCCCGTCGCCGATGCCGACGGCCGTGAGCACGGGGTGCAGCCGCACCCGCTGCTGGGTGGTGACGGTCCCGGCCAGGTCGGCGAAGAACTTGTTCTCCTTCACCTGGAGCAGCGTGGCGTCGGCGTGGTCGACGCGGGCGTCGCCGAGCAGGCGGCGGCTCCAGTCGGCCAGCAGCGCCACCTTCTCGGCGGTCGGCACGCTGAACGGGTCGGTCTCGTACGCCGAGACCCACGTCCGCTCGCCGTGCACCGGCTCGGGCGCCAGCTCGATGGGCTCGCGGTTGACGGCGGCGGCCACGGCGGCGACCTCGACGGCCTGCTCGGCCACCCGGGCGGCGCCGGCCGCGGTCAGGTCGACGCCGGCGGCGAAGCCCCACGTGCCGTCCTTGACGACCCGTACCGACAGTCCGACGTCGTCGGCGTCCAGCGCGGTCTCCAGGGAGGCGTCGTGCAGGCGCAGTGTCTGGCTGCGGACGCGCTCGAGCCGGAAGTCGGCGTGCTCGGCGCCCAGCTCCCGGGCCCGGGTCAGCGCCGCGTCGGCGAGCGCGCGCAATGGCAACGCGGTGAAAGCGGGATCGATGTCATGCACCTACCGCAACCTACCCTTTGTCACCCCTCGCGCACCCGTGTCCCGCGCGTGGCGCGGCCGGAACAAACGCGGTGATCAGATCTTGTCGGAACGGCACATCTCGTCGCCGCCGGGGGGTCGATACAGTCCATGACTGTTGTGAGCGAGCCGGGAAAACCACGGCCCATCCCTTCGACCGAGAGGTACGACCCATGAGTCGCTCTGTCCTCGTGACCGGCGGTAACCGGGGCATCGGCCTGGCCATCGCCCGCGAGCTGTCGGCCGGAGGTGACGCGGTCGCGGTCACCTACCGCTCCGGCGAGCCGCCCGAGGGCCTGTTCGGCGTGAAGTGCGACGTGACGAGCTCCGAGGACGTCGACGCGGCGTTCGGCAAGGTCGAGGCCGAGCAGGGCAAGGTCGAGGTGCTGGTGGCCAACGCCGGCATCAACAAGGACACCCTGCTGGCGATCATGAGCGAGGACGCGTTCACCTCCGTCCTGGACACCAACCTGACCGGCGCCTACCGGGTGGCCAAGCGCTCGGTGAAGGGCATGATGCGCAACCGCGGCGGCCGCATCATCCTGGTCTCGTCGGTGGTGGGGCTGCTCGGCTCGGCGGGCCAGTCGAACTACGCCGCGTCCAAGGCGGGCCTGGTCGGCTTCGGCCGGTCGCTGGCCCGCGAGCTGGCCTCCCGCAACATCACGGTGAACGTGGTGGCGCCCGGCTTCGTCGACACCGACATGACCGCGGAGCTGTCGGACGAGCAGCAGGACGCGATCAAGAAGGTCATCCCGCTGGGCCGCACGGCCCGGCCGGAGGAGGTCGCCAAGACGGTGCGGTTCCTGGCGAGCGAGGACGCCGCCTACATCACCGGGGCCGTGATCCCGGTGGACGGCGGCCTGGGAATGGGGCACTGACATGGGCATCCTGGAAGGCAAGCGGATCCTGGTCACCGGCGTCCTCACCGACGCCTCGATCGGCTTCCACGTGGCGCGGATCGCGCAGCAGGAGGGGGCGGAGGTCGTCCTGACGGCGTTCCCGCGGCCGACGCTGACGGCGCGCACGGCCAAGCGGCTCCCGACCGGGCCCGACGACCCGCCGCCGGTGCTGGAGCTGGACGTCACCAACACCGAGCAACTGGACGGCCTGGCCGACGGCCTGCGCGGGCACGGCTTCGACCGGCTCGACGGGGTCGTGCACGCGATCGGCTTCGCGCCGCAGAGCGCGCTGGGCGGCAACTTCCTGGAGACGCCGTGGGAGGACGTCGCCACCGCGGTGCACGCCTCGGCGTACTCGCTGAAGTCGCTCACCATGGCCTGCCTGCCGCTGATGAAGGGCGGCGGCTCGGTGGTCGGGCTGGACTTCGACGCCACCAAGGCATGGCCGGTGTACGACTGGATGGGCGTGGCCAAGGCGGGGCTGGAGTCCACGTCCCGCTACCTGGCCAAGTACCTGGGCCCGCAGGGCATCCGGGTGAACCTGGTCGCGGCCGGGCCGCTGGCGACGATGGCGGCCAAGAGCATCCCCGGCTTCGAGGGGATGACCGAGCTGTGGCCGCAGGCGGCCCCGCTGGGCTGGGACATCAAGGACAGCGAGCCCACGGCGCGCGCCTGCGCGGCGCTGCTGTCGGACTTCTTCCCGGCGACGACGGGCGAGATCGTCCACGTGGACGGCGGCCTGCACGCGATCGGCGCCCCGTCGAACTGATCAGCCGAACTGATCGGCGCGCCGACCGGAGCGCCACCGGACGCCCGCCCCGACCCGCGGCGGGCGTTACGCGGTCAGGGGGCCAGGTTTCAGGGGGCC
>NZ_JBEZWH010000089.1:0-29860 GCF_040703975.1 Spirillospora sp. NPDC029432 | reverse complement strand
CGGCCCAGCCGGCGCAGGGCGCGGCCGTGACCGGCGGCGACGACCAGGGCGCCGCCGGCCACCAGCACCCGCCAGAACGCGATCATCGCGGTCCGCGCCGGCCCGCCGATCCCCTCGCGCAGCCGCCGGCAGTGGAACGGGATGTGCCGCCGCTCGTCCCCGACGAGCCGGCGGGCCACCTCCGCCGTCAGCGGGTCGGCGGTGCCCTCGTACAGGGCCTGGTAGTACGCGACCGCGACCACCTCGGCGACCATCAGCACGAGCAGTTCGAGCCGCAGCCCCATCGCCCGGCGCGCCAGCACGAACACCGAGTCGCTCCAGTGCGCCCCGATCGTCGGCGCGCCCGCCGCCTCCAGCAGGAGGCCCAGCATGCGGGCGTGGTTCTGCTCCTCGGCGACGAACAGCCGCACGGCCGCCGCGTACTCCGGGTCCCCGGCCCGTACGGCCTTGCCGATCAGGAACGCGCCGTCGCCGTCCTCGCCGACCTGGAAGCGCTGGAGGCTGCGCACGACGCTCGGCTCCAGCCGCGCGCCGCGCGCCCAGTCCGGGTCCCCGGCCGCGGCCCGCGCGGCGGCCTCCTCCTCGAAGCCGCGCAGCCAGCCGACGAACGCGCTCTCGCGGACCTTCGTCTCCATTCGGGCCTCCCGTTCTCGACGTTCCGCGGCCTCCCGCGCCGCTGAGACCACTCAAGCGGTGGGATATGGCCGTTCCGCCGGGAAAATGTGGAGGTCCTATGGGGACGGCGGTCAGAGGCAGCCCTCGAACTGGGGCACCGCCACGGTCGAGAGGTCCAGCCCCGACCTCCCGAACCACTTGCGCATCAGCCGGGCCATCGTGCCGTCCTGGTACATCCGCGTGATCGCCTTGTTGAGGGCCTCGCAGCCGCCGGGATCGCCCATCCGCATGGCGATGCCGGTGCGCCGCTCGCCGAAGCGGGCGTTCACCAGGCGGAACTCGCCGGGCTCGCGCATCTTGAGCCCGGCCAGGATGGTGTCGTTGGTGGTGATCGCGTCGACCCGGCCGTCCTTGAGCATGGCCAGGCAGGCGTCGTAGCTGCGGGCGGGCACCGGCACGGCGGCCACCTGCCGCTCCCTGGTCACCTGCTCGGCCGCCCCTGATCCGGTCACGGCGCACAGCCTGCGGCCCTTGAGGTCGCGGACGTGGTCCACCCGCTTCTCGTCCGACCGTACGAGGATGTCCTGGTACGACAGGTAGTACGGCCCCGCGAACGCCAGCCGGGTCTGCCATTCCGGCTCGATCCAGAACGTCGGCACCAGGTCGGCCGCGCCGTCGTGCAGCATCCGCTCGCGGTCGGCCGCCGGCGCGGAGACGAACCGCACGCGCTTGCCCATGTCCGCCGCCACGTGCCGGGCGACGTCGACGTCCAGCCCCTCGAACCCGCCGTCGGGCCGGCGCACGGCGAGGCCGGGCAGGTCCGGCCGCACGCCCGCGACCAGCGTCTGCTTGGCGAGGATGGACGAGTCTCCGGAACTCCCGCATCCCGCGGCCACGAGGCAGATGACCAGTGCCGCCGCGACCAGCAGGCGCATGCGCGAGGACCCCCGCTCTTCCGGGCGCGGCCGGGGCCGCGCTCCGTCCAAGGTCGCAGAGCCCGCCCCCAAGATCCACGGGCTGGCCGGAATTGGACCGGTGCTCGCCCGGAGCCGGGGTTTTTACCCGGAAAGGGGGCACTTCGCTGGAAGCTTAGGTTAGCCTTACCTAATTAACGGGGGAAGGGAAGGGAAAGGTGAACGATCACCTCTGGACGCGCGTCCACCGGCCGCGGCCGGGGGCCGCGCTCCGCCTGGTCGCGCTGCCGCCCGCGGGCGAGTCGGCGGCGTTCTTCCGGTTCTGGCCGGGACTGCTGCCCGACGACATCGAGGTACGGGCGGTGCAGTACGCCGACGGCGCGGACGACCCGGCCCGGCTGGCGGCCGCGCTGCGGGAACTGGTGGGCGAGCGGGTGCCCGCGCCGTACGCGCTGTTCGGGCACGGGTTCGGCGCCGCCGTCGCGCACGCGGCGGCGCGCGGGCTGGAGGACGCTGGGAGCGGGCCCGTCCACCTGTTCGTCTCCGGCAGCCCGGCACCGGAGGGGGCGGGGCCGGTGCGCTGCCCGGTCACCGCGATCGTCGGCGAGCGCGACCCGGCGGCCGGCCGGGCCGATGCGCGGAGCTGGGAGGCGGTCGCCGGAGGCGGGTTCCGGCTCCGGATCGTGCCCGGCGGACCGGCCTACCCGTCCACCGAGCGGCACGCGGTCATCGACCAGGTCCTGCGGGATCTGCACCGCCTGCCGTCCGGGTAGCGGCGCCCTTCCAGTCGAGGCAGACCACGACGGCGTCGTCGGTGAGGTCGCGGCCGCGGCGGTGCTCGACCAGGGCCGCGATGATCGACGGCGGCACCTCGGGAGCGGGCAGCAGCCGGGTGCGGCGGACCGCCCGGTCGACCGGGAACGCGTCGCCGTCGCCGCCGTCACCGCCGAAGACGCCGTCGCTGACGATGACGAGCCGGTCGCCGGGCAGCAGGCGGAAGTGCTCCGGGTGGTACTCGGTGTCGGCGAACATGCCGGGCGGCAGCTGCCGCTCCAGCTCGATCGGCGTGACCTGGGGGCCGCGCATCCGCAGGATCCGCGGCGACCCGGCGTCGATCACCGAGACCAGGCCGGAGGCCAGCTCGATCCGCATCACCAGCGTCTCGGTGAACTGCTCGCCGCCGTGCCGGCCGTAGACGGTGTCGCCGGCCAGGCTGACCTGCTCGGACAGGTCGGCGCCCGAGCGGCGGGCGTTGCGCAGCGCGCCGAGGGTGAGGGACGTCAGCAGCGCGGCCCGGATGCCGGTGCCGGCGCCGTTGATGACGGTCAGCGCGAGATGGTCGGGCTCGCTGGACCAGTCGTAGCCGTCGCCGCCGATCGAGTACGCGGGCTCCAGATGCCCGGCCAGGCTGAACTCGTCGCCCGCGCAGCCCTGGCCGGGCAGCAGCTGCCACTGCAGCTCGGCCGCCAGCGACAGCCGGCGGTGCCGGCGGGCGCGCTCGTAGCGGTCGGTGTGGTTCCAGGCGACGGCCAGGGCCTCGCCGGTGAGCCGCCCGATCTCGGCCAGGTCGGCGCGGTCGGCCTCCTCGGACGGGGCGGTGAACGGGACGGCCAGCACGCCGAGCCGCTCGCCCCGCGCCGTCACCGGGACGTACAGCACGTGCCCGGGGCCGGGGTCCAGGACGGGCGCCAGCGAGGCGAACGCGCGGCCGGCGGCGGTGCCGTGGACGTTCACGGCCTCGCGCTCGGGGTCGCCGGGCAGCGCGCGGTCGGCGGGGAGCAGCACGCGCAGGTGGTAGTCGGCCAGCAGGATCCGGGCCGGGCCGGCCGCCGGGAACAGCTCGCCGACCGCCGTGGCCAGCGCCTCGGGCAGCGAGTGCGCGGGCGTGCCGCGCAGCGCGCGCTCCACCAGTTCGGGGCGGCGCGCCCCGGTTCCATGAACGTTCATCGAGCCTTCCGTCGCGGCGGGACCGGGGCCGTGACCGTGTCCGGAGGCCGGCCATGGAGGGCCGCCCGCGCGTTCCGGAGGAAGCGTGGCAAAAAACTTGTCACATGGCAAATACGTCGCCGTACGGCGAACCGGTCAGGCCCGGCGGCGCTGCCGCTCGCCCGGCTCGGCGACCTCGCCGGGCGCCACCGCCCGGCCGAACTCCTGCAGGCTGTCCAGCAGCCGCGCGCGGGAGCCGGGGGACATCCGGGACAGCGCGTGCGCGACCACCGCGCGGCGCCGCCGGGTGAGCGCGGCGTACAGCTCCTCGCCGCGCGGGCTCAGCCGCAGCACGATCTCCCGCCGGTCCGCCCGCGCGTTCTCCCTGATCAGCAGGCCGGCGGCCTCCAGCCGGTCGCACAGCCGGCTCGCCGAGGACGGGATCACGTCCAGCTCGGCGGCCAGCCCGCGCAGGTTGACCTCGCCGTGCCGGGCCAGCGCCTCCACCGCCCGCAGCTGGACGGGCGAGACGTGCTCCTCCAGGCCCTGGTCGGCGCGGTTCCAGGCGAGCGCCGCCGTGGACAGGGCATGCTCGATCGCGGCGATCACGTCCGGCGGGGCGGCGGCCCCCTGCTCGCTCTGGCCCTGTCCGGTCACAGCCGTCATTCCCCCAGTTTCACGGATACCGTACGTTATCGCCGGTGACTCCGATGTGAGAAGGCCCGGCCCGGTTCCGCCGGCCTCCGGGGAGGCCGGCGAAGGGCGGACGCCCGCCGCGCGGGCCGGATCCGCGCCACGTTTTTCCGCGATCCTGGACCGGGCGCTCTGTTCAGTTGATAAATTCTTCAATGAGTGAAGTTGTCGTCGAGGGAGGTCGGAGCGACGTGGGACGAGGTCGGGCGAAGGCCAAGCAGACGAAGGTCGCGCGCAAGCTGAAGTACAGCGGCGGGGGCACCGACCTGGAGCGGCTGCGCCGCGAGATGGGCGTGGGCGCGGGCGTCTCCGGCGGCGCGGGCGACACCGGGCCGGCGGCCGACGACGCCGCCGAGCGCGCCGAGGGCGGGACCGAGAGCTGACCGTGCAGGTTCAGCTGACCCAGGCCAAGGCCGAGCTTTTCAAGACGCTGGGGCATCCGGTGCGGATCAGCGTCCTGGAACTGCTGTGCGAGGGGCCGAAGCCGGTTCGCGAGCTGCTGGCCGCGATCGAGGTCGAGGCCTCCAACCTGTCCCAGCAGCTGGCAGTGCTGCGCCGGGCGGGGATCGTGACCGCGCGCCGCGAAGGGTCGACCGTGATGTACGAGCTGGCCGGCGGGGACGTGGGGGAGCTGATGGGCGCGGCCCGCCGCATCCTCACCGACCTGCTGGCCGGCCAGGGCAGGCTGCTCGCCGAGCTCGAGGCCGAGCACGGCGTCTGAGCGGCACGGCGTCCGAGCAGGGATCTCCGTCCTCTCGGGGAGGGGACGAAGGTCCCTACCGTGCGCGGGGACCGGTCCGTGAGGATCGGGACCCGTGCCGGACGTTTGATCAACATGGTGATTAAGCACCCGCACAACTGGCAATGCCGTCAGGTATTGCTACCGCCGGTACGAGCGGAAGGTGCGGGATGGGCAGTTCGCGGGCGGCCCCCGGAGCGGGCCGCACGGAACGGGAGGCGGGCGGCCGGCCGGCGGTGATGCTGGCGATGGCCACGCTGGGATTCGCGATCAACTTCTGGGCGTGGGCGCTGCTCAGCCCCCTCGGCCCCCGGTTCCAGGAGGACCTGCGGCTCGACTCGTTCGAGCAGGCGCTGCTGGTGGCGGTGCCGGTCGTGGTCGGCTCGCTGGGCCGGATCCCGGTCGGGGCGCTGACCGACCGGTACGGCGGGCGGGTGATGTTCCCGCTGGTGTCGGCGGCGACCATCGTCCCCGTCCTCTACATCGGGCTGCTGGGGCACTCCTCCCTCGCCGCGCTGCTGATCGGCGGGTTCTTCCTCGGGATCGGCGGCACGACGTTCGCGGTCGGGGTGCCGTTCGTGAACGCCTGGTACCCGCCCGAGCGCCGCGGGTTCGCCACGGGCGTGTTCGGCGCCGGCATGGGCGGCACCGCGATCGGGGCGCTGACGACCGTGCCGATGGTGGACGGCGCGGGCATGGCGGCGCCGTTCGTCGTGACCGCCGTCCTGCTGGCGCTCTACGCGGTGGCGGCCTGGCTGGTGCTGCGCGAGGCGCCGGGCCGGACCGTCCCCGACCGGCCGATGACCGAGCGGGTGGCCGCCACGCTGCGGCTGCCGGTCACCTGGCAGGCGTCGGCGCTGTACGCGGTGGCGTTCGGCGGGTACGTGGCGTTCTCGGTGTACCTGCCCACCTACCTGAAGTCCCAGTACGGCCTGGAGCCGACCGACGCCAGCAACCGGATGGCGGGGTTCGTGCTGCTGGCGGTGCTGATGCGCCCGGCCGGCGGCTGGCTGTCGGACCGGGTCGGCGCCGTGAAGGTCATGGAGATCTGCCTGATCGCGGTCGTGGTGGCGGCCGCCGTGCAGGCGTTCGCGCCGCCGCTGATGCCGCTGGGCACGATCGCGTTCCTGACGATGGCGGCCGCGCTGGGCGCCGGCAGCGGCGCGGTGTTCGCGCTGGTGGCGCTGATGGCCCCGGCGAACCAGGTCGGCTCGGTCACCGGGATCGTCGGCGCGGCCGGCGGCCTGGGCGGCTTCGTCCCGCCGCTGGTCATGGGGTCGATCTACGGGGCGTTCGGCAGCTACGTCGCGGGCCTGCTGGCGCTCGCCGTCGTCGCGGGCGCGGCCGGGGTCCTCACCCTCACCGGCGTGCGGCACGCGGTGAACGAGCGGCAGGCGTCCCGCGGCGCGGCCGATGAGATGTCCCGGAGAGGGGAGCGGGCTTGAGTTCTGGCGCGCGGCGGCGGCCGGGCAAGGCGGCGATCGACGGTCCGGTGACGGACGCGCTGGTGGGGACCCGCAGGTTCTTCACCCGGATGACCGGCACGGAGGTGTCCCCCGACCTGCGCACCCTGACCAGGAAGGGCGGGCGCCGCGCGGACGCGTTCTACCGGGACCGGTGGTCGCACGACAAGGTGGTGCGTTCCACGCACGGGGTGAACTGCACGGGCTCGTGCTCGTGGAAGGTGTACGTCAAGGACGGCATCATCACCTGGGAGGCGCAGCAGACCGACTACCCCTCGGTGGGCCCCGACCGGCCCGAGTACGAGCCGCGCGGCTGCCCGCGCGGCGCGGCGTTCTCCTGGTACACCTACTCGCCGACCCGCGTCCGCTACCCGTACGTGCGGGGCGTGCTGCTCGGCATGTACCGGGAGGCGAAGGCGAGGACGGGCGACCCGGTCGAGGCGTGGGCCGAGATCGTGTCGGATCCGGAACGGTCCCGGCGCTACAAGGCGGCCCGCGGCCACGGGGGGCTGGTGCGCGCGTCCTGGGACGAGGTCACCGAGATGATCGCCGCCGCCCACGTGCACACGGTGAAGGAGTACGGGCCCGACCGGATCGCCGGGTTCTCGCCGATCCCGGCGATGTCGATGGTGTCGCACGCGGCCGGGTCGCGGTTCGTGTCGCTGCTCGGCGGGACGATGCTGTCGTTCTACGACTGGTACGCCGACCTGCCGGTGGCCTCGCCGCAGGTGTTCGGCGACCAGACCGACGTGCCCGAGTCGGGGGACTGGTGGGACGCCGGCTACCTGATCATGTGGGGGTCCAACCTCCCGGTGACCCGCACCCCGGACGCGCACTGGATGACCGAGGCGCGCTACCGGGGGCAGAAGGTCGTGGCGGTCTCGCCCGACTACGCCGACAACGTCAAGTTCGCCGACGAGTGGCTCGCCGCGCAGCCCGGCACCGACGGGGCGCTGGCGATGGCGATGGGCCACGTCGTGCTGAAGGAGTTCTTCGCCGACCGGCGGGTGCCGTACTTCGCCGACTACGTGAAGAGGTACACCGACCTGCCGTTCCTGGTGCGGCTGGAGCCGAACGCGGCCGGCGACGGGTACGTGCCGGGCAAGTTCCTCACCGCCGAGGACCTGCCCGGGGCGGAGGCCCGCTCCGAGCACGCCGCGTTCAAGACCGTGCTGATGGACGCGGTGACCGGGCGGCCCGCCGTGCCCGGCGGGTCGCTGGGGTTCCGGTACGGGGACGCGGGCGCCGGCCGGTGGAACCTGGACCTGGGGGAGATCGACCCGCTGCTGTCGATGGAGGGCGGCCCCGAGCCGGGCGTGCCCGTCGAGCTGGCGCGGTTCGACGCCCCCGACGGGTCGCCGGGGCTGCTGCGCCGCGGCGTCCCGGCACGGCGCGTCGCCGGCCACCTGGTCACCACGGTGTACGACCTCATGCTCGCCCAGTACGGCGTGTACCGGGACGGCCTGCCGGGCACGTGGCCGTCCGGGTACGACGACGCGTCCGAGCCGTACACCCCGGCCTGGCAGGAGACGTTCACCGGCGTCCCCGCGCAGGCGGCGGCGCGGATCGGCCGGGAGTTCGCCGCCAACGCCGAGGAGTCGCGCGGCCGGTCGATGATCGTGATGGGCGCGGGCACCAACCACTGGTTCCACTCCGACACCATCTACCGGGCGTTCCTGGCGCTGACCACGCTGACCGGCTGCCAGGGCGTCAACGGCGGCGGCTGGGCGCACTACGTGGGGCAGGAGAAGTGCCGGCCGGTCACCGGCTGGGCGCAGCTCGCGGGCGCGTTGGACTGGTCCCGGCCGCCGCGGCAGATGATCGGGACCGCGTTCTGGTACCTGCACACCGACCAGTTCCGGTACGACCCGTTCGGCGCCGACACCCTCGCCGCCGCGACGGGGAGCGGGGCGCTGGCGGGCCGGTCCACGGCCGACGCCATCGCGCTGGCCGCCCGGCTGGGCTGGATGCCGTCGTACCCGACGTTCGACCGGAACCCGCTCGACCTGGCCGACGAGGCCGAGGCGGCGGGGCGGTCCGCCGCCGACCACGTGGTGGACGAGCTGAAGGCGGGGCGGCTGCGCTTCGCCTGCGAGGACCCCGACGCCCCGGAGAACTTCCCCCGCGTGCTGACGGTCTGGCGGGCCAACCTGCTCGGCTCGTCCGCCAAGGGCAACGAGTACTTCCTCAAGCACCTGCTCGGCACCGACTCCTCCGTCCGGGCCGCCGAGGCGCCGCCGGAGGCGCGGCCGCGCGAGGTGACGTGGCGGGAGGAGGCGCCCGCCGGGAAGCTGGACCTGCTGCTGTCGCTGGACTTCCGGATGACCAGCACCACGATCTACTCCGACATCGTGCTGCCGGCCGCGACCTGGTACGAGAAGCACGACCTCAGCACCACCGACATGCACCCGTTCGTGCACTCGTTCAACCCGGCGATCTCGCCGCCGTGGCAGACCCGCACCGACTGGGACTCGTTCCAGACGATCGCGCGGGCGTTCAGCCGGCTCGCCGAGCGGCACCTCGGGGTGCGCAAGGACGTCGTCGCGGCGCCGCTGCTGCACGACACCCCCGACGAGCTGGCCACCCCGCACGGCCGGGTCGCCGACTGGGCGGCGGGGGAGTGCGAGCCCGTCCCCGGGAGGACGATGCCGAAGCTGATCGTCGTCGAGCGCGACTATCCGGCGCTCGCGGCGAGGATGGCCGCGCTCGGCCCGCTCGCGGAGGAGCTCGGCGCCGCCACCAAGGGGGTGACGTTCGACCTGGCCCGCGAGGTCGAGTACCTGCGCGCCCGGAACGGGACGATCCGCGGCGGCCCCGCCGACGGGCGGCCCTCGCTGGTTCGCGACGTGCACGCCTGCGAGACCATCCTCGCGCTGTCGGGCACCACCAACGGCCGCCTGGCCGTCCAGGGGTTCCGGAACGTGGAGGAGCGCACCGGCACCCCGCTCGCCGACCTGGCCGCCGACCACGGCGACGACCGGATCACCTTCGCCGACACCCAGGCCCGGCCCACCCCGGTCTTCACCTCGCCGGAGTGGTCGGGCGCCGAGAGCTCCGAGCGGCGCTACTCGGCGTTCACGATCAACGTCGAGCGGCTCAAGCCGTGGCACACCCTGACCGGCCGCCAGCACTTCTTCCTCGACCACGACTGGATGGCCGAGCTGGGGGAGCAGCTGCCGGTGTTCCGGCCGCCGCTGGACATGCACCGGCTGTTCGGCGAGCCGCGCCCCGGCGAGCAGGGCGGGCTCGGGATCGCGGTCCGGTACCTGACCCCGCACAACAAGTGGTCCATCCACTCCGAGTACCAGGACAACCTGTTCATGCTGTCGCTGTCGCGCGGCGGCCCGTCCGTCTGGCTGAGCAAGGAGGACGCGGCGAAGATCGGCGTCCGCGACAACGACTGGATCGAGGCGGTCAACCGCAACGGCGTCGTGGTCGCGCGGGCGATCGTCTCGCACCGGATGCCCGAGGGCACCGCGTACATGTACCACGCCCAGGACCGGCTGATCGACGTGCCGCGGGCCGAGACCACCGGCCGCCGCGGCGGCATGCACAACTCGCTGACCCGGCTGCTGATCAAGCCGAGCCATCTGATCGGCGGCTACGCGCAGCTGTCGTTCGCGTTCAACTACCTCGGCCCGACCGGCAACCAGCGCGACGAGGTCACCGTGATCCGCCGCCGCTCGCAGGAGGTGACGTACTAGACATGCGCGTCATGGGCCAGATGGCCATGGTGATGAACCTGGACAAGTGCATCGGCTGCCACACGTGCTCGGTGACGTGCAAGCAGGCGTGGACCAACCGCGGCGGCGTCGAGTACGTCTGGTTCAACAACGTCGAGACCCGCCCCGGCCAGGGCTACCCGCGCCGGTACGAGGACCAGGAGAAGTGGCGCGGCGGCTGGACGCTCAACCGGCGCGGCCGGCTGGCGCTGAAGGGCGGCGGCCGGATCCGCAAGCTGGCGACGATCTTCGCCAACCCGAAGCTGCCCGGCATCGACGACTACTACGAGCCCTGGACCTACGACTACGAGACGCTCACCAGCGCCCCGCTCCAGGAGCACACCCCCGTCGCGCGGCCCAAGTCGCTGCTGTCCGGCCGGGACATGAAGATCACCTGGTCGGCGAACTGGGACGACGACCTCGGCGGGGCGCCCGACCACGGCGACCGGGACGTGCTGCTGTCCGAGATCTCGGAGAAGGTCAGGTTCGAGTTCGACCAGACGTTCATGTTCTACCTGCCGCGGATCTGCGAGCACTGCCTCAACCCCAGCTGCGCGGCGTCCTGCCCGTCCGGCGCGATCTACAAGCGGACCGAGGACGGCATCGTGCTGGTCGACCAGGACCGCTGCCGCGGCTGGCGGATGTGCGTGTCGGGCTGCCCGTACAAGAAGGTGTACTTCAACCACCGCACCGGCAAGGCCGAGAAGTGCACGTTCTGCTTCCCGCGCGTCGAGGTCGGCATCCCCACCGTCTGCTCGGAGACGTGCGTGGGACGGCTGCGCTACATCGGCCTCGTCCTGTACGACGCCGACCGGGTGCTGGAGGCCGCGTCCACCCCCGACGACACCGACCTGTACGAGGCGCAGCGCGGGCTGATCCTCGACCCGGCCGACCCGGAGGTCGCGGCGGCGGCCGAGCGGGACGGAATCCCGCGCGACTGGATCGAGGCCGCGCGGCGGTCGCCGGTGTACGCGCTCATCAACACCTACAAGGTCGCGCTGCCGCTGCATCCCGAGTACCGGACGATGCCGATGGTCTGGTACGTCCCGCCGCTGTCCCCGGTCGTCGACGTCGTCCGCGACACCGGGCACGACGCCGAGAACCCGGGCAACCTCTTCGCCGCCATCGAGGCGCTGCGGATCCCGATCGGCTACCTCGCGCAGCTGTTCACCGCGGGCGACACCGCGCCGGTGGACGCGGTGCTGCGCAGGCTGGCGGCGATGCGCTCGTACATGCGCGACATCAACCTCGGCCGCGAGCCGGACGAGGACATCCCGGCCCGGGTGGGGATGACCGGCGAGTCCATGTACGAGATGTACCGGCTGCTTGCGCTCGCCAAGTACGACGAGCGCTACGTCATCCCCACCGCGCACGCCGAGCAGGCGCACAAGCTGGAGGAGCTGGCGACCGAGTGCAGCCTGGACTACGAGGGCGGCCCCGGCATGATCGACTCGGGGCCGTTCGGCGAGCAGTCCGGCGGCGCCCCGCCGATCGCCGTGGAGAACTTCCACATGCTCAGGCAGCGGCAGACCGCCGACGGCCCCGTCGACCCGGCCGACAAGCACCGGCGCGTCAACCTCCTCAACTGGGACGGCAAGGGCACCCCGCCGGGGCTGTTCCCCGACCGTCCCGGCAACCCGCCCGCCGACTCCGGTGCCGCCGAGACCGAGCCGAAGCCCTAGGACGGCCGATGAGAAGACCGCGCAAGGGGACCGCACTCGACGACGCCGCGCTGGCCACGGCGTGGCAGGCGGCGTCGCTGCTGCTGGGCTATCCCGACGCCGCGCTGCTGGACCGGCGGCCGCTGCTGCGCCGCGCCGTCGCCGCGCTGCCGCCGCCGGTCGCCGGGCCGCTCGGCCGCTTCCTCGACCACTTGGACGCCACGCCCGAGGACGAGCTCGCGACCGAGTACGTGGCGACGTTCGACCACCGCAAGCGGGGCTGCCTCTACCTGACGTACTACGCGTACGGCGACACCCGGAAGCGCGGTCTGGCGCTGCTGCGCTTCAAGCAGGTCTACGCGGCGGCGGGCCTGCGCCTGGACGACTCCGAGCTGCCCGACCACCTGGCCGTGGTGCTGGAGTTCGCCGCGACCGGCGACCCGCGGGAGGGGCGCCGGCTGCTGCTGGAGCACCGCGCCGGGCTGGAGCTGCTGCGGCTGGCGCTGGCCGACTCCCGCTCGCCGTGGGCGGCCGTCCTGGAGGCGGTCTCGGCGACGCTGCCGCCGCTGGCCGGCGACGACCGCGACGCCGTCGCGCGCCTGGCCGCCGAGGGCCCGCCCGAGGAGGAGGTCGGCCTCGCCCCGTACGGCGCGGACGCCGCCGCCACCGGCCCGGGGCCCGTGTTCGTGACCGACCGCCTGGAGGTCCGCTCGTGACCGTGACCGATGTGCTGCTGTGGGTCGTCTTCCCCTACGTCGCCCTCCTGGTGTTCGTGCTCGGGCATGTCTGGCGCTACCGCTACGACAAGTTCGGCTGGACGACCCGTTCGTCGCAGCTGTACGAGCGGCGGCTGCTGCGCGTCGGGAGCCCGCTGTTCCACTTCGGCGTCCTGGTCGTCCTCCTCGGGCACGTCGGCGGCCTGGTCGTCCCGGACTGGCTCACCGAGGACCTGGGGATCAGCGAGCACGCCTACCACGTCACGGCCGTGGTGCTGGGCACCGTCGCCGGCGTCTGCACCCTGGGCGGGCTGGCGATCCTGATCTACCGGCGCCGCACGGTCGGGCCCGTCTTCTCCGCCACCACCCGCAACGACAAGCTCATGTACGCGATGCTGACCCTGGCGATCGTGCTCGGGCTGGCGGCCACCGTCGCGGCCAACGTCTTCGAGGGCGGTTACGACTACCGCAAGACCGTCTCCCCGTGGTTCCGCTCGATCTTCTACCTCCAGCCCGACGGGGAGCTGATGAGCGGGGTGCCGATCCTGTTCCGGCTGCACGCCCTCAGCGCGCTCGCGCTGTTCTGCGTCTGGCCGTTCACCCGGCTGGTGCACATGCTGACCGCCCCCGTCGGCTACCTGACCCACCCCTACATCGTCTACCGCAGCCGCGACGAGCGGCTCGGTTCGAGGCCCGTCCAGCGCGGCTGGGAACGGGCCTCCTGACCACTCGACCCGATCACCGACCCGATCATCCGACACGGCAACGGAGCGGCCTCATGGCGACGGAACGGCAGGACGTGCGGGACGGCGCGCGCGAGGCGGCGGAGGCGGCGCTGTGGGCGCCGTCGGTGCACAACACCCAGCCGTGGACGTTCGGCCTGAGCGGGCCGCGGATCACGCTGCGCGCCGACGCCGACCGGCGGCTCGGCGCCGCCGACCCCGACGGCCGGGAGATGCTGATCAGCTGCGGCGCGGCGCTGCTGACGCTGCGGGTGGCGGCGCTGGCCCTCGGGTACGACCCGGACGTCCGCGTGCTGCCCGACCCGGACCGGCCGCACCTGATCGCGGACGTGGTCCTGGGCGGCCGCGCGGAGGACCGCGCCCGCGACGAGGACGCGCGCCGCCTCTACGGCGCCGTGCGGGAGCGGCGCACCCACCGCGGCCCCTTCCGGGCCGCCGAGATCCGCCCGGCCCTGCCGCCCCTGCTGAAGCTGGAGGCCGAGCGGGAGGGGGCATGGCTGGAGCAGGCCGTGGAGCCGCACACCTCCGCCGCGCTGGGTGCGCTCACCCAGGCCGCCGCGCACGTCCAGCGGATGAACCCCGCGTACGTCGCCGAGGAGGCCCGCTGGGCGCCGCCGCCCGGCAGCACCCGGCCCGAGGGCGTCCACGAGGAGGCGTACCCGGAGCGGCCGCCCCGGGCGGGGTTCGCGCCGCGCGAGTTCGCCCGCGGCCACGACTGGGGCACAGCCGACACAGCCGGCACGGCCGACACGGCTGGGGACGAGCCGGAGACCGGGCTGGTCATGCTGGTCACCACGCCGGGCGACACCCCGTACGACCGGGTCCGGGCCGGGCAGGCGCTCCAGCGGGTGCTGCTGCGCGCCCACGCCGAGGACGGCCTGGCCGCCGCGTTCCACACGCAGCCGCTGGAGGTCCCGGAGCTGCGCGAGTTCGTCCGCACCCGCTTCTGCGGCGGCCGGTACCCGCAGGCGCTCTTCCGGCTCGGCGCGCCCGCCGGCTTCGAGCCGGCCGGCGTCCGCCGCCCCGCGGAGGCGGTCATCCGCGAGGAGCCCTGAGGGGTGCAGACGTTCCTGCCGTACGAGGGCTTCGCCGCGTCGGCCCGCGTCCTGGACCCGCGTCGGCTCGGCAAGCAGCGGGTCGAGACCGTCCAGGTGCTGCGCGGGCTCACCGTCCCCGGGTACGGCTGGCGCCGCCACCCGGCGGTGCTGATGTGGCGCGGGTACGAGGAGGCGCTGGTCCGCTACGGGCTGGAGATCTGCCGGGAGTGGACGGGCGCGGGCCGCCGGGACACCTGCGCCGCCACGCTGGGCACCGACCTGCGCGCGGCCCGGGGCGTGGAGCGCGTGCGGGACCAGCGCGAGCTGGCCGAGGCGGGGGACCTGCCGCCCTGGCTGGGCGACCCGGCCCTGCACCTCAGCCACCGCTCGTCGCTGGTCCGCAAGGACCCGGACTTCTACGGCCCGCTCTTCCCCGGAGTGCCCGCCGACCTCCCGTACGTCTGGCCCGCCTCCGACCGCTGACCGGTCAGCGGCGGGTCTCCTGGAGGGCGGCGACCGGGTGCGGGCCGTCGGTGGACAGCCGGTACTCGCCGCCGAACATCTCGCGGTGCTGGTCGATGACGCGCTCGCTGGGCGGTTTCTCGTCGCCGTTGATCTGCCGCTGCATCTCCTCGAACCGCTCGTGCGCCTCGCTGACGTACCCGGCGCCGAGCGTGGTCAGGTCGATCTGGGTGGCCAGCAGCTCGCGGATGTACTCCTTGTTCGGCTCGAACGTCAGGGGCCGGGGCAGCGCGGGCGCGAGGACGCTCTCCGGGTCGCGGCCGTCGTGGCGGCGCATCAGGTCGCAGGCGATCCGCAGGTGCTCCAGCTCCATGTTCAGGTGCAGCTCCCAGATCGCCTTCACGCCCGGGTCGGACTCGGTCTCCATGAACGAGTGGTAGAGGTAGCACTCGTTGTACTCGTGGTTGACGAGCCGCTCCCACCAGGTCTCGCCCGGGTCCACGAGGGACTCGTAGTGGGTGACGTGCTCCTCCTCCACCAGGCCGATCTCCTGGTAGAGCTGGCGGGCGATCGGCTCCATGTACATCGGGCCGACGTTCATGTAGAAGTTCATCGTCTGCTGCTCGGCCGACATGATCGTCAGCGCGTGCAGCTTGGAGATCGGCGCCGCGGTGGCGCGGTCGTACGGCTCGCGGACGTTGTCGGCCGGGGCGCGGTGGTGCCGGATCGTGGGCCGGCCCGGGATGACCTCGGTCAGGTCCTCGATGAGCTTCTCGGCCTTGCGGTGCTCGATCATCTCGTACAGGTTGGCGTACCGGTACAGGTGGTCGAAGTCCTCCAGCACCCCGAACTGGTAGGCCTGCTTGAGGTACGGGTCGGGCTCCATCCGCGCGACCCAGCCGGTCAGGTCCACCGCGACCTGCTCGTAGGCGATGGTGGTCTCCAGCACCGACGCCTGGCCGGGCAGCAGCCAGTTGACGGCCTTCTGCTGCTGCTGCTCGATGTAGCGCACCTCGGCCAGCCGCCGCTTGACCTCCATGTCCGGGCAGACCCGGTTGAAGTGGTGGCTGAACATGATGGCCTCGACCTCGATGCCGTTCATCGTGATGATGCGGCACTTGGTGTACGGGTCGGACCGGTCGGGGTCCACGGGGGACACGTTGAGCTCGCTCCAGTTGCGGATCTGGCGGTCGAGCGGGATGCCCCGGTGCTCGAGCGGGTTGAACGTCATGGTTCGCCGGCCTTTCCCTCTGCGGGCCGGCTCGCGCCCGGGCCCGCGTCGCCGAGTGGTGTGCGGCACGACTGGTGTGCGGCACGAATTGTGTGCGCGGCACGCCCTACCCGGCGGGCGGCGTCCCTCACATCCCGCACCGGATTTTCGTCGCGCCTTTGCCCGTCCGGGGCCGGCCCGCGGCATAGCGCGGCGGTCCCCGGGTACGTGGGCTGCGCCGTACGCAGGGGGCGTACCGACGAGAGGGACTTCTCCATGACGACCACACCGGCGCAGGTGCCCGACACCGGCGACGTCATCGGCCTGCTGCGCGAGCAGCACAGCCGGATCCGCGACCTGTTCGACCTCGTGCTGTCCTCCAGCGGCCGGGCGCGCGAGGAGGCGTTCCGGGACCTGGTGCGGCTGCTGGCCGTGCACGAGACCGCCGAGGAGGAGATCGTCCACCCGGTCGCGCGGCGCCGGCTTCCCGGCGGGGAGGGGATCGTGGCCGACCGGCTGGCCGAGGAGCGCGAGGCCAAGGAGCTGCTGGCCGAGCTGGACGGGATGGACACCGCCGACCCCGCGTTCACCGAGAAGCTCGACCGGCTCCGCGTGGACGTCCTCACGCACGCCCGCGCCGAGGAGCGGTACGAGTTCGAGCGGCTCGGCGACGAGTTCGACGAGTCGCAGCGCCGCGCCATGGCCACCGCCGTGAAGGCCGCCGAGGCGACCGCGCCCACCCGCCCGCACCCCGGTACCGAGAGCGCGGCGAAGAACATGCTCGCCGGGCCGGCGGTGGCCATCGCCGACCGCGTCCGGGACATGATCCGCGACGCCCGGTCCGGAAGCTGAGGGATTCTTGACTCGGCCTGGCCGGAACGAGCCTTTGAGGATGGCCCTAAAAGGGTAGGGCCCGCGTTCGAGAGCCATCGCCGTGAGAGGAGACCGTCATGACGGACGTCTCGAGCAAGGGACCCGAGCCCGGGGACGAGCGGGCCGTGCTGACCAACCGGCAGGGACATCCCGTCTACGACAACCAGAACCAGCGCACCGTCGGCGCGCGCGGGCCGGCGACGCTGGAGAACTACCAGTTCCTCGAGAAGATCTCCCACTTCGACAGGGAGCGGATCCCGGAGCGCGTCGTGCACGCGCGGGGCGCGGTGGCGTTCGGCTACTTTGAGGCGTACGGCTCCTGGGGCGACGAGCCGATCTCCACCTACACCCGGGCGAAGCTGTTCCAGGAGCGCGGCAAGCGCACCCCGCTCGCGATCCGCTTCTCCACGGTGATCGGCGGCCGGGACTCCTCCGAGGCGGCCCGCGACCCGCGCGGCTTCGCGGTCAAGTTCTACACCGAGGACGGCAACTGGGACCTGGTCGGCAACAACCTGGCCGTCTTCTTCATCCGGGACGCCATCAAGTTCCCGGACGTCATCCACGCCCTCAAGCCCGACCCGGTGACGTTCCGGCAGGAGCCCAACCGCATCTTCGACTTCATGTCGCAGACGCCCGAGTCCATGCACATGCTCGTCAACCTGTTCAGCCCGCGCGGCATCCCCGCCGACTACCGGCACCAGCAGGGCTTCGGCGTCAACACGTACAAGTGGGTGAACCAGCGGGGCGACACGGTGCTGGTCAAGTACCACTGGATGCCCAAGGCGGGCGTGAGGAGCATGACCGCGGAGGACGCCGCGGCCGTCCAGGCGGGAGACCTCGGGCACGCCACCAAGGACCTGTACGAGGCCATCGAGCGCGGCGACTACCCGGAGTGGGAGCTGCTCGTGCAGATGATGAGCGACGAGGAGCACCCGGAGCTGGACTTCGACCCGCTCGACGACACCAAGACCTGGCCGGAGAACGAGTTCCCGGCCCGCCCCGTCGGCCGGATGGTGCTCGACCGCAACGTGTCCAACGCGTTCACGGAGAACGAGCAGATCTCGTTCGGCACCGGCGTGCTGGTCGACGGGCTCGACTTCTCCGACGACAAGATGCTGGTGGGGCGGACGTTCTCCTACAGCGACACCCAGCGCTACCGGGTGGGGCCCAACTACCTGCAGCTGCCGGTCAACCAGGCCAAGAACGCGCCGGTCCGCACGAACCAGCGGGACGGGCTGATGGCGTACCAGGTCGACGAGTGCGGCGACAACCCGCACGTCAACTACGAGCCGTCCATCACCGGCGGGCTCCGCGAGGGGCAGTACCCGACGCACGACGAGGAGGGCCCGGAGATCCGGGGGAGGGTCACCCGCAAGCGGATCCCGCGCACCAACGACTACGTCCAGGCGGGCCAGCGGTACTGCCTCATGCAGGACTGGGAGCGCGACGACCTGGTGAAGAACTTCACCGACCTGCTGTCGCAGTGCGACCGCCCCATCCAGGAGCGGATGGTGTGGCACTTCCTGCTGGTCGAGGACGACCTGGGCCTGCGGGTGGGGGAGGGCCTCGGGATCGGTCCCGAGGACGTCGCCCACCTGAAGCCGCTGGCGAGCCAGGACCTCACGGAGGAGGACCGCAAGCGGCTGGCCAACCTCGGCAGGAACGGCCGCCGCGACGTGACCGACCTGCAGATGACGCACTGCGTCCCCAATGACCGGGCCGTCTACCGCTCCGGCGGGTCCTGAGGCGGCCGGGAACCCGAGAAGGAGGACACGATGAGCGAGGCCAGGAAGCCGGAGGGCACGGAGAAGAGGGACGCCGATCCGGCCGACCGCGGTCCGGGCGCCAGCTCGGGCCACGAGAGCCTGCCGCGCGAGCGGATCATCCGCGGCACCGGCAGCGCCGCCGAGGGGTACGACTCCGAGGACGGCGGCGACGGGACGCGGGAGGGCGATCCGGTCGCGGGCGTGAAGGCGGACCCCGAGGAGATCCGCCGCGTCCGCGGCGAGTGACCGGCCGCCGAGCGGCCGGCCGGCCGGGCTAGGCGCGTCCCGCGGGCCGTGCGGCGGGGACGGTGAGCCCCGCGCGGACCAGGTGCCGGGCGGTGGCGACGGCGGCGTCCAGATCGACCCGGCCGGGATCCACCAGCCATTGCAGGCAGACGCCGCGGATCAGGCCCTCGATCAGCACGGCGTTGGCGGCGTGGTCGGTGCCGGCCGGGACCTCGCCGTCCGCGGCGGCCTGCTCCAGCCAGGTGCGGATCGCCGTGCGCAGCAGCTCGTTGGCGCGGGCGACCGCGTCCCGCAGGCCGGGCGCCGAGCTGACCGAGTCGGCCATCGCCACGTACATGGCCCGCATGTACTCGTCGCCGTCGCGCAGCGAGCCGATGTAGGCGGCGATGAAGTGGTCGAGGGCGGCCAGCCCGCGCAGGTCCTCGCCGCCGGCGGCCATGCTGCGGGCGGCGGCCTTGCGGATCTCCTCGATCGCGGCGGCGAGGCAGGCGTCCTTGGAGCCGAAGTGGTGGGTGACCAGGCCGCGGCTCAGCCCGGCCTCGCGGCCGATCTCACCGAGGGTGGTGCCGGTGTAGCCGCGCTCGGCCAGCAGCCGGATCGCGGCGCGCAGCAGCCGCCGGCGGGCCTGCGCGGTCCGGTCGGCCTGGGTGCGCCGCGCCCCGGCCGGCCGCCCTGGGGTCGGCGCCTCTGACATGGGACGAGCTTAGACCGGCCGCCGCAGCACATGGACCGCGCAGACCGCGCCGAGGCCGACCATGTGCGCCAGCCCGGCGGCCGCGCCGGGGTGCTGCCGGTCGCCGGCCTCGCCGCGCAGCTGCCGGGTGATCTCGGCGATCTGGCCGACGCCGGTGGGGCCGATGGGGTGGCCCATCGCCAGCAGGCCGCCGGACGGGCTGACGGCGCACCGGCCGCCGATGTCGAACGCCCCGGCCGCGGCGAGCGCGGCCGCCTCACCCTTGCCGCACAGGCCCAGGGCCTCGGCGTACTCCAGCTCCTCGATCGCGAACGCGTCGTGCAGCTCGACCACGTCGAGGCCGGCGGGCGCGATCCCCGCCTGGTCGAGCGCCTCGGCGGCGGTGACCCGGGTGAGTTCGGCGTCGGTGTCGTCCAGGCGCTCGCTGCGCTGGACGGAGGCGGCGACGCGCACGCAGCGTGAGGCGTCCAGGCCGAGCCGCTCGACGGCGTCGCCGGAGACGACGAGCGCGGCGGCGGCGCCCTCGCCGATGGGGCAGCACTGGAGGCGGGTGAGCGTCCCGGCGATGGGCGGCTCGTCCAGGACCTCCCGGAGCGAGCGCTCCCTGCGGCGCTGGGCGAACGGGTTGCGGGCGCCGTTGCGGTGGTTCTTGACCGCCACGGCGGCGACCTGCTCGCGGGTGGCGCCGTGCTCGCGCGCGTACGCGTCGGCCAGCAGCGCGAAGTGCGCGGCGGGGATGCCGTGGCGGCCGACGAGGTCGGGGACGCCGGTCCGGGCCGGGCCGCCGCGCAGCGGCTTGTCGACGCCGAGGGCCAGCGACACCTCGGCCAGCCCGCAGGCGACCTTCAGGCACGCCTGCCGGAACGCCGAGGAGCCGGACGCCGAGGCGTTCTCCACCTGCGTCATCCGGATGCCGGTCGCGCCGAGGTGGCGGAGCATGCCGCGGGAGACCGCCATGCCCAGGCTCGTGGTGCCGGTCCAGGCGCTCTCCACGTCGGTCCAGCGCAGCCCGGCGTCGGACAGCGCGGCGCGCACGGCGGTGAGCCCGAGCCGCACGTACGGGGTGTCGGACGGGCGCTGGTACGGGTGCAGCCCGATGCCGGCCACGTACACGGGGCGCAGGTCGGCGAGGGTCTTCGGGGACGCGGTCATCGGCGACGCGGTCATCGGCGCTCGCTCTCGAAGCGCAGGGCCGTCCGGTCGCCCTCGCCCTCCAGGCGGGCGCGCACCCGGTCGCCGGCGGCGGCCGTTCCGGCGTGCACGCCGCGGACGAGGGGGCCGCCGTCGAGCCGGACCGAGACGAGCGTGAACGGCACCGCCACGCGGGGGTCGGGGTGCCGGTGGACGGTCGCGGCGGCCCGTACCGTGCCGGCGGCGGGCAGGTCGAGGGGGTCGCCGGGGCCGGCGGCGCCGCACGCCTCGCAGCCGTACGGCTGGCGCGGGAAGGACGCGTGCCCGCAGGTGAGGCAGCGGCGCCCGTGTAGGACGGGTTCGCCGGACGGCCCCGTGCCGAACGGGGCGCCGTGGAGGGTCGTCGACATGGCCCCGATGCTTCCACCTTGTTGGCCGACTAACAAGTATTTACTAGTCGGCTGGCCAACTTGTATGTTCGGGGCGCCCCGGCCACGCTTCCCGAAGGAGAAGGCGCCGTGCTCGCGTGGGACGACCTGTACATCGGCGGCGAATGGGTCACTCCGGCCCGTTCCGCCCGCATCGCGGTGGAGAACCCCGCCACCGAGGAGACGATCGGATCGGTGCCCGACGGCGCGCCGGCCGACATGGAACGGGCCGTCGCGGCGGCCCGCGCGGCGTTCGACCGCGGGCCCTGGCCCCGGCTCGACCCGGCCGAGCGCGCGGACATGATCGAGGCGCTGGCCGCCGCGCTCACCGCGCGGGCGGACCGGCTGGCCGGCACGATCGTCATGGAGACCGGCCTGCCGGTCACCGTCGTGCGGCTCGCGCACACGCACGCGGCCATCGCGACGCTCACCCACAACGCGCGGCTCGTCCGGGCGACGCCGTTCCAGGAGGAGCGGCCCGGCGCGCGGTTCCCGTTCCGGCTGCGCCGGCTCGCCACCGGGGTGGTCGCGGCGATCGTCCCGTGGAACATCCCGCTGCTGGGCGCCTGCGCCAAGCTCGGCCCGGCGCTGGCGGCCGGGTGCACGGTCGTGCTCAAGCCGTCCCCGGAGACCCCGCTGAGCGCCTGCCTGCTGGCCGAGTCCGCGCACGAGGCGGGGCTGCCGCCGGGCGTGCTGAACGTGGTGCCCGCCGGCCGCGAGAGCGGCGCCGCGCTCGTCGCCGACCCCCGGGTCGACAAGGTCGCCTTCACCGGCAGCACCGCCGCCGGGAAGCGGATCGCCGCCACGTGCGCGCGGCGGATGGCCCGCTACTCGCTCGAACTCGGCGGCAACGCGGCCTCGATCGTGCTGGACGACGCCCCCGCCGGGCGGGTCGCGGCCGGCGCGGTCGGGATGGGCCTGATCAACAACAACGGCGAGGCCTGCGTCGTGCAGGGCCGCGTCCTGGTGCCGAGGTCCCGCGAGGAGGAACTCGTCGAGGCGATCCGCGCGGCGGCCGCGGCGGTCCGGCCCGGCGACCCCGCCGACCACCGCACGCTCCTCGGCCCCATGATCACCCGGGCGCACCGGGACCGCGTCCTCGGGTACGCGGCGGCCGGCGTCGAGGAGGGCGCGGTGCTCGTCCACGGCGGCGGCCGCCCGGCGGGCCTGGACCGCGGCTGGTACGTGGAGCCCACCGTGTTCGCCGGGGTGTCCAACGGCATGCGGATCGCCCGGGAGGAGATCTTCGGGCCGGTGCTGACCGTGATCCCCTACGACGGCGAGGAGGACGCGGTCGCGATCGCCAACGACACCGAGTACGGCCTGTCGGGCTCGGTCTGGAGCGCCGACCCGGAGCGGGCCGCGCTGGTCGGCGCCCGGATCCGGGCCGGCTCCGTCTACGTCAACGGCGCGTTCCGGCTGGACGCCGACGCGCCGTTCGGCGGGTTCAAGGAGTCGGGCGTCGGCCGCGAGGGCGGCCCCGAGGCGCTGGCGGAGTACCTGGAGCCGCAGGCGATGTTCCTGCCGGCGGAGGCCCGGTGAACCGGCCGGACGAGCCCTGCGCGTACGAGGGCGACCGCGTCCTGACGCACGGGCGGTGGCACGAGCAGGCCGCCCGGCTGGCCACGGCGCTGCACGCGCGCGGCGTGGGCCGAGGCGACCGGGTCGCGGTGCGGATGCGCAACCGCCTGGAATGGCTGGTGGTCGGCCTCGCCCTCGGCAAGCTCGGCGCGGTCCAGGTCGCGCTCAACTACCGGCTGGCCCCTCCCGAGACCGCGCACATCCTGCGCGACTGCGAGGTGCACGCCGCCGTCGTCGACGACGCCGACCCGGCCCCGCTGCTGGACGCCTGGGACGGCCTCGGCCTGCGCGCCGCGATCAGCGTGGACGCCCCGGCCGCGCCCGGCGCCGAGCGGCTGGACGCCCTGCTCGCGGACGCGGCGCCGGGGGAGTGGCCGGAAGGGCACCTCGCGCCGCTCATCGTCTACTCGTCCGGGACGACCGGCGCGCCCAAGGGCGCGCCGCTGGGCGGCTGGAACTCCCGGCCCGACCCGCGGGTGCTGCGCGAGTACCTGACCTCCGTAGGCTTCGACGGCGCCACCGGCGGGCCCGGCAACCGCACGATGGTCACGCTGCCGATGCACCACGGCGCGGGCCCCGCCTCCGTGCGGACGTCGCTGCGCACCGGCGGCACGGTGCACTTCCTGCGGCGCTTCGACGCCGAGGCCGCGCTGGCGCTCATCGAACGGCGCGCGATCACGCACTGGTCGTCCGTCCCGACGATGCTCCAGCGGATCATGAAGCTGCCCGCTCCGGTGCTGCGCCGCTACGACGTCTCCTCGCTGCGCTACCTCGGCACCGGCGCCGCGCCCGTGCCGCGCGCGCTGAAGGACCGGGTGCTGGAGCACTTCGGCGAGATCCTGCACGAGGGGTACGGCTGCACCGAGGCCGGGATGATCGCCGGCTGCCGGCCCGCCGACCACCGCCGCCGGCCGGGCACCTCCGGCCGCCCGTTCCGGCACGTCGAGATCCGGATCCTGGACGCCGCGGGCGCCCCGCTGCCGCCCGGCGAGACCGGCGAGATCGCGGTCCGCACCCCCGTGGTGATCTCCGGCTACATCGGGCGCGGCCCGCTCGGCCCCGACCGGCTCGATGCCGCCGGGTTCTACCGCACCGGCGACATCGGGCGGCTGGACGCCGACGGCTACCTGTTCATCTCCGACCGCCGCACCGACATGATCATCACCGGTGGCGCCAACGTCTACCCGGCCGAGGTCGAGGCCGTGCTGGCCCGGCACCCGGCGGTCGCGCTCGCCGCCGTGATCGGCGTGCCCGACCCCGACGCCGGGGAGCACCCGATCGCCGTGGTCGAGCGGCAGCCCGGCGCCACGGCCGAGGCCGCCGAGCTGATCGCGTTCTGCGCCGGGCGGCTGGCCCGCTACAAGTGCCCGCGCCGGATCGAGTTCGTCGACGCGCTCCCGGTCAACCCGATGGGGAAGATCGAGAAACGCCGGCTCCGCGAACCGTACTGGCGCGGCCACGACCGCCCCATCTGACGAGAGGACCCCCACGTGAACACCGACATCTGCGACCTCGGCGGCCGGATCGCCCTGGTCACCGGCGCCGGCCGGGGCGTCGGCCGGCGGACCGCGCTGCACCTGGCCGCGCACGGCGCCGGCGGCGTCGCGGTCAACGACTTCGTCGCCGGCCGGGCCGCCGCCGTCGCCGAGGAGATCGCCGCCACCGGCGTCCCGGCCGTCGCGGCGCCCGCCGACGTCGGCGACTTCGACGCCGTCACCGCCATGTTCGGCAAGGTCCGCTCCGAGCTCGGCCCGGTCGGCATCCTGGTCAACAACGCCGGCAACCGCGGCGCCGCCCCGCGCCCCAAGGGGCGGCCCCGGCCGTTCTGGGAGCAGACCCCCGAGGACTGGGAGCCCTGGATCCACGTCAACCTCAACGGCGTCCTCAACTGCACCCGCGGCGCGCTCGCCCAGATGGTCCCCGAGGCGTACGGGCGGATCGTCACCGTCATCTCCGACGCCGGCCGGGTCGGCGAGGCGCGCGGCCTGGAGATCTACTCCGGCGCCAAGGCGGGCGCGGCCGGCTTCACCCGCGCCGTCGCGCGGCTCGGCGGCCGGCACGGCGTCACCGCCAACAGCGTCGCGCTCGGCGCGACCCGCACCCCGGCCATCCAGCGGCTCACCGAGAACGAGGAGTTCGCGAGGAAGGCGCTGGCCGGCTACCCCGTGCGGCGCTTCGGCGAGCCCGAGGACGCCGCCAACATGATCCTCTTCCTCGCCTCCGACGCCGCGAGCTGGATCACCGGCCAGACGGTCCCCGTCAACGGCGGCTTCTCGATGACCCTCTGAGACCCCCCGAGACCCCCGAGCCCCTCTGAGACACCCTGAAGCCCGAAGGAATCCGCATGGACACGCACATCCGTACCGAACGGCACGGCCACACGCTCCTCATCACCGTCGACCGGCCGGGCGCGCGCAACGCCTTCGACCGGGAGACCGCCGCGCAGATGGAGAGCGCGATGGACCTCCTGGACGGTGACGCCGAACTGCGCGCCGGGGTCGTCACCGGCGCGAACGGCACGTTCAGCGCGGGCGCCGACCTCAAGGCCGCCGCCCGCGGCGAGCGGCCCGCCACCCGGCGCCGCGGCGGCTTCGGCGTGTTCGCGCGGCCGCCGGGCAAGCCGCTGATCGCCGCCGTCGAGGGCCACGCCGTCGCGGGCGGCTTCGAGCTCGCCCTGGCCTGCGACCTTGTCGTGGCCGCCGAGGACGCCCGGATGGGCCTGCCCGAGGTCCGGCACAACCTGGTCGCGATCGGCGGCGGGCTGTTCCGGCTGCCGCACCGCATGCCCTACCACCTGGCCATGGAGCTGGCGCTGACCGCGGAGCCGCGCCCGGCGTCCTACTTCCACCAGTGGGGCGTGGTCAACCACCTGGTGCCGCCCGGCACCGCCGCCGCCGGGGCCCTCGACCTGGCCGCCCGGATCGGCCGGAACGGCCCGCTCGCGGTCGCCGCGTCGGCGCGGATCATGCGCCGTTCCGCCGACTGGACGGAGGAGCAGGCGTGGCGGGAGCAGGCGGCGATCGCGACCCCCGCGATGCGGTCCGCGGACACGGCCGAGGGCCTGCGGGCGTTCGCGGAGAAGCGCGCCCCCAGGTGGCGCGGCGTCTGAGCCGTCCCGGCACGCCGGAGGGGCCGGGCGGCGCCACCGCCCGGCCCCTCCGCGCTGACCCGCGACCCCTCCGGCCGCGGGTCAGCCCGTGGCCATGTCCCGGCGGCGCAGGCCGGCCAGCCCGGCGGCGCCGAGGACCAGGACCAGCGCCGTCAGCCAGGCGAACGGCGCGAGCTCCGCGTCCTGGGCGGGCAGCTTCGGGATGTGGGTGAACGGCGAGACGTCCAGCAGCCACTGGTCGGCCTGGAACGCGGCGCCGAACAGCGTCAGGACCGCCGCCACCGCGAGCGCGCCCCAGCCGCCGGCCGCGCTGAACCGCGGGACCAGCCCGGCGAGCGCCAGCGTGACCGCCGCGATCAGCCACACCGCCGGCAGCTGCGCGAGCGCCGCCGCCGTCACCCGGGGCAGCTGGCCGCCCACGTCACCGGTGTCCAGCCCGTGCGTCAGCCCGGTGGCCAGGCCGCCGACCGCCTGCACGGCCGCCGTGCCCAGCAGCGCGAACACCAGGTGGGAGGCCGCCCAGCGGACCCGGCCGACGGCCGTCGCCAGGATGGGCTCGGCGCGCTGCGCCGTCTCCTCGGCGCGCATCCGCAGCGTCGCCGACACCGCGTACCCGGCCGCGATCACGCCCATCATGCCCATGACGGTGCCGAAGTAGACGTCCACGATGCCGCCCGTCCCGCCGCCGAGCCGGCTGAAGATCTCCTCCAGGTCGGGGTTGTCGGCGACCATGTCCTGGACGGTGCCGGCGACGCCGCCCCACACCACGCCCAGCGCGGCGAAGCCGGCGAGCCAGCCGTACAGGCCGCGCGAGTGCAGCCGCCAGGCCAGGCCGAACGGCCCGCTCAGCGACGGCGCGGCGTCCGCCGGGCCCAGGCTCGGCGGCAGGATCCCGGCGCCGACGTCGCGGCGCGCGGTCAGGTACGCGGCGGCCGCCACGAGCAGGGCGACGGCCGCCGCGGGGACGGCCAGGACCCACCACTGCTCGCCGCCGTACGCCTGGAGGCGGGTGCCCCAGCCGAGCGGGGACAGCCACGACAGCCAGGACAGCCCGTTGCCCTCGCCGCCGGCGTCGGCGGCCATCCGCACCACGAACGCGCCGCCCAGCGCGGTGAGCGCGATGCCGCGCGCCGCGCCGGCGCCCTCGGTGAGCTGCGCCGCGACGCCGGCGACGGCCGTGAACACCCAGCCGGCCAGGGCCAGCTGGAGCCCGAACGCGATCGATCCGGCGGCGGGCATGCCCATCGCGGTCATGCCGCCGGCCAGGACGATCCCGATCGCGAGCGCGGCCCCGCCGGTCACCAGCAGCGCGGCGGCCAGGCCCGCGCCGCGGCCGATCACGGTGGCGCCGAGCAGCTCGCGGCGCCCGGCCTCCTCCTCGGTGCGGGTGTGCCGGATGACCGTCAGCGCGCAGAACAGCGCGACCATCACCGGGATGAACCCGGAGCGCTGGGCGACGATCGCGGCGATCGAGGTGTCGTGCATCGGCCCGTACAGCGCCAGGAACGTCGGGGACTCCCCGGTGGTGCGGGCGTAGTTCTCCTGGGCGGCGGCCGTGGGGTAGAGCTCCTCGGTCGCGGCCACGAAGTTGAGCGGCATCAGGCCGAGGAACAGCGCCCAGACCGGCATCAGGAACCGGTCGCGCCGCAGGATCAGGCGGGCCAGCCCGCCGGTTCCGGTGAGCGCGGTCATCGCACGGACTCCTCGCCCGCGGTGGCCGCGCCGGCCGGGACCTCGTCCTTGTAGTGGCGCAGGAACAGCTCCTCCAGCGTCGGCGGGCGGCTGGACAGGCTGCGCACGCCGGTCGAGACCAGCTGCCGCAGCACCTCGTCGAGCCTGCTGGTGTCGACCTCGCAGCGCACCCGGTTGCCGTCGACCCGCATGTCGTGCACGCCGGGCAGCGCCGACAGCCCGTTGGGCGGGGCGGCCAGCTCGGCGTCGATCGAGGTGCGGGTCAGGTGCCGCAGGTCGGCGAGCGTCCCGGTCTCGACCGCGACGCCGTTGCGGATGATCGTCATGCGGTCGCAGAGCGCCTCGACCTCGGACAGGATGTGGCTGGACAGCAGCACGGTGCGCCCGTCCTGCCGCTCCTGCCGGATGCAGTCCTGGAAGACCTCCTCCATGAGGGGGTCCAGGCCGGAGGTGGGCTCGTCCAGGATGAGCAGCTCGGCGTCGGAGGCCAGCGCGGCGACCAGGCCGACCTTCTGCCGGTTGCCCTTGGAGTACGCGCGGCCCTTCTTCTTCGGGTCGAGCTCGAAGCGCTCCAGCAGGTCGGCCTTGCGGCGCGGGTCCAGCCCGCCGCGCATCCGGCCGAGCAGGTCGATGACCTCGCCGCCGGACAGGTTGGGCCACAGGGTGACGTCGCCGGGCACGTACGCCAGCCGCCGGTGCAGCGCGGTGGCGTCCTTCCAGGGGTCGCCGCCCAGCAGCCGGGCGGTGCCGGCGTCGGCGCGCAGCAGGCCCAGCAGGACGCGGATGGTGGTGGACTTGCCGGCGCCGTTCGGGCCGAGGAAGCCGTGCACCTCCCCGGCGCGGACGGTCAGGTCGAGCCCGTCCAGGGCGCGGGTGCGGCCGAACGTCTTGACCAGGCCGGATACGGAGATGGGCGTGTCGGATGTCGGTGCGGTCATGGTTGGTGGACCTCTTGTCTCGGGGGGGAGCGGACCGGCGGGCATGCGGCCGCCGCCCCCATGACCGCCCGCTAGGGCTGGGGGTCCGGCCGGCCGTGCCGCGTACCTGATGGGAACCGGGGGCGCGGCGGTGCCGGCGGGTCCGGGTCGGCCTTGCGGGCCGCGGCGTGCGAGGTGGAGATGCGCCTGCCCATCACGAGTCTGGTTCTCCCTCGTCGCCGGGCAGCCGGTCCATCGCGGCCCTGGCCTGCTCGACCAGCTCCGCCGGGAGCAGGTCGTCGGTGAGGATGTCGAACATCGCCCGGCCCAGCCGGGGGTAGCCCTCCATCGTCAGCGGATCGGCCCCGAGGCTGCGGTGCAGGTGCTCGTGCAGCACCAGCACGCCGAACGACATCGTGGTCAGGACGGCGGCGTAGGCGCGCAGGTCGGAGGTGGTCGGCCGGTTCAGGATGGAACCGGGCTCGGCGAGGATCTCCTCGCTGAAGGCGACCGCCTCGTCGAAGAACCGGGCCGCTCCCGGCGACCCGTCGACCAGGGCGCGGGCGAGGTAGCGCTGGACGGGGATCCCGGTCCGCATCGCCAGCGCGAGGAACCCCGGGTCGCCCATCCCGCCGGCGAGCGCCTTCTTCTTGTTGGTCACGAGGGCCTCGATGGCGTACTCGTCGCAGGCCGCGCGCAGCCCGGCCTTGGACCCGAAGTGGTGCTGGACGAGACCGGGCGACACCCCGGCGGCCTCGGCGACGCCGCGGATGGTCGTCCCCTTGACGCCGTGGGCGGCGAACTGCTCGAGCGCGGCGTCCCTGATGCGCGCCCTCGCCGTCAGATCCTCGTCCCCCGCCAACGCCGTGCCTCCAATACAAGTGTTCAGCTTCCAATACAGTTGTACAGTCCTTCGGCGGCGCTTTCAAGGGGCGGCGGCGATCCTGTCCGTCAAGGACGCGTAAAGACGCCTCCGGTCCGGGCGCGCCCGCCCGGCCGCGTGCCGCAGGGCGGGCAGCGCCGCGTCGCCGAGCAGCACCAGGCCGTCCGCGGCGGCCCGGCGCACCGCCGGCCGGCCGTCGGCGAGCAGCCCGACCAGGTCCGGGACCGCCGGTGTCCAGCCACCGTGGGCCAGCGTCCGGACCGCCGAGCGGACGACGTCGGGCCGCGGGTCGTCCAGCAGCCGCACCGTCTGCTCCAGGTAGGCGGGCCGGTCCAGCACCCGGCGGGCGATCCGGTGGGCGTGCAGGCGGACCCGCGGGGCGGCGCCGCCGATCAGGTCGGCCAGCAGCCCGCCGAACCCGGGGACGCCGCCCGCCGCCTCGTCGTGCTCCTCGGCGAGCAGCGTCAGCGCCCGCCGGGCCTCCTCGGGCGTCCCCGTACGGGCCGCCCGGAACAGCTCCTCCCGGGACGGGCGCGGCTCCCGGGGCGCCGGGAAGGTTCTGCCGCAGCATCACGCCCCAGTCGGCGTCCTGCGGCCCGGCACCGAAGCCGAGAGCGGCGAACGCGGTGGAGATCTGGA
>NZ_JBEZWH010000088.1:0-30595 GCF_040703975.1 Spirillospora sp. NPDC029432 | reverse complement strand
CGAGGGGCGGAGCCCCCAGGCAGGGGGAGTGGGGGGCGGCAGCCCCCCACCCGGACGGGCGCGCCCCCGAAGCGAGCGCCAGCGAGCGCAGGGGGTGCGCCCGTCCGCGCCCGGGGTCTGGGGTTGGGACCCCAGTTAAATACTGTCGAAGTTGATTGTGCTGTAGGCGCGTAGCTTGTCGAGGCGGTGTTCGCCTGCGACGGTGCGGATGGTGCCGCTGCGGGAGCGCATGACGAGGGAGTGGGTGAAGGCGGAGTCGCGGCCGTAGCGGACGCCGCCGACGAGTTCGCCGTCGGTGATGCCGGTGGCGGCGAAGAAGACGTCGTCGGAGGTGACGAGGTCGTCGGTGGTGAGGACGCGGCCGAGGTCGTGTCCGGCGTCGATGGCCTTCTGGCGTTCGGTGTCGTCCTGGGGCCAGAGCCGGCCTTGGATGACTCCGCCGAGCGCCTTGATCGCGCAGGCGGCGATGATGCCTTCGGGGGTGCCGCCGATGCCGAGGAGGAGGTCGGTGCCGGTGCCGGCGCGGGCGGCCATGATCGCACCGGCGACGTCGCCGTCGGTGATGAGTTTCACGCGGGCGCCGGTCTCGCGGACTTCCTTGACCATGCCTTCGTGGCGGGGGCGGTCGAGGATGACGACGGTGACGTCGTGGGGTGAGGTGCCTTTGGCTTTGGCGATGGCGCGGATGTTGTCGGAGATGGGGCGTTCGATGTCGACGGCGTCGGCGGCTTCGGGGCCGGTGACGAGTTTCTCCATGTAGAAGACGGCGGAGGGGTCGTACATGGAGCCGCGCGGCGCGACGGCGAGGACGGCGATCGCGTTGTTCATGCCGAGCGAGGTGAGGCGGGTGCCGTCGATGGGGTCGACGGCGACGTCGCATTCGGCGCCGCTGCCGTCGCCGACCTCCTCGCCGTTGAACAGCATGGGGGCGTTGTCCTTCTCGCCCTCGCCGATGACGACGACGCCCTTCATGGACACCGTGTTGATCAGCTGCCGCATGGCGTTGACGGCTGCGCCGTCGGCGCCGTTCTTGTCGCCGCGGCCCACCCAGCGGGCCGCGGCCATGGCGGCGGCCTCGGTCACCCGGACGAGTTCCATGGCGAGGTTGCGGTCCGGAGCGGCCGGCTCGGTGGTGAGCGGGGAAAGGATAGTGTCATCGGACATGCGCGGCAGCCCTTTCGGTCAGTTGGTGACACGAATTGTCCGGGGGGTGGGCACCGCGCCACAAATTGGACCAGACCAGCGCTCGGCGCCCCACCCTGGCCCGCGGGCGGGGACCCGATTTGGCCTCCGCCCGCGTAAGGGATCGTTTCCCCGGCGTGAGAGGGCGTAATCTCAGCTTCCATGAGCAGCGACATCGACCTCTCGTCCAGCGGCCTCACCGCGGACGGGAGCGCACCGCGCGAGGGCGGCCAGGGAGGCGCGGCGGGCGATCCCCCCGCCAGTGGAGCGTCCGCGCGGACGTCCGACCGGGGGGCGGCGACGCGCAGCGCGCTGCTGGCGGCGGCCGGCGAGGTGTTCTGCGAGTCGGGCTTCGCCCAGGCGGCGGTCACGGACATCGTCGCCAAGGCGGGCGCCAGCGTCGGCAGCCTCTACCACCACTTCAACGGCAAGGCCGATCTCTATCTGACGCTGTTCGACGAGTTCCAGGGGCGCCAGCAGGAGCGCACCCGGCAGGCGATCAACGCCGCGCGGGAGGCGGGGGAGAAGGACCCGATGGCGCTGTTCGTCGCCGGCGCGGGCGCCTATCTCAACGGCTGCCTCGCCGAACGCGACGTCGCTCGGCTGTTCGTCTCTGGCGACGGCCCGCCGGGGTTCGACCGGGTGATGCGCAAGCGCCTGAACAAGTGGGCCCGCCGCAACGCGGCGCTGTTCCACACCGCGGACGGCGGGGTGGACGAGGCGCTGGTCACGGTGCTGACGGGGGCGATGGCCGGGGCGGTGTCGGAGGTCTCGGCGGGCGATGACGTGGCCGCCGCGCGCCGGCTGGCGGACGACATCATGGCCATCATCGGCACGATCCGGCGCCCCGGTTCGGAGCATCGCTGACCGTGCGGGATCCTGGAGGCGTGAGCGACAAGACCTCCGCCTCCCCGTCCACCGAGACCGAGCCGGCGTTCGGCGCCGCGGCGACCGGCGGCCCGGAGACCGCCGCCGATCGGCCCGCCGAGGGCGGCGGTACGGCCGGTGGTACGGGCGGCGCCCGTGGGACCGTGCAGGTGAGCCCGGGCGTCTACAAGCGGCTGACCACCGGGCTCGGCGGTTTCACGCTGGCGATGGCGGCCTCGCTGGCGCTGGTGGGCGTGATCTACCTCATCACGCCGCGCAGCGACGAGGAGGTCCTGCCGAAGGTCGACTACAGCACGCAGCTGTGGGCGATGCGCAGCGACGCCCCGTACACCGTGTACGCGCCGGAGGGCCTGCCGGCGACGTGGCGCCCGACCAGCTCGCGGATGCACGGGCTCGGCGGTGACGGGCCGGTGGCCTGGCACCTGGGCTTCCTCACTCCGAGCGAGGAGTACGCGGCGCTGGAGCAGAGCAACGAGAAGCCCGCGGCCTACGTCCCGCGGATGACCAACATCAAGAAGTCGATCGGCACGCAGCAGGTGAACGACGTCGCGTGGGCCAAGCACCACCGCGAGGACAAGAACGCCCGCTCGCTGGTCAGGACGCTGCCGGGTGGGCCGACGCTGGTGGTGACGGGCACCGCCTCGTTCGAGGAGCTGGCGGTGCTGGCGGGCGCGCTGAAGGCGCAGCCGAAGCAGAGCGGTGCGCCCATTCCGGCGCAGACGGGCTCCTGACCTCTCGCTACGTGCCATAAGCCCAGCTCAGCCGCTACTGGCCGGATGGCCAGGGTTGTCTTACTTTTCGCGATCGGCCGTGTGATCGGCTTCACGCCGCCCGCCCCCACCCCTGATGATCAAGCGACATCAGCGGGTCGGTGCGAGGGACGGTGCGAATGAGTCGAACGAGCCGAACGAGGCGGACGAGCCGACTGAGGCGAATACCGCTCCGCGGGCGAGGCCCCGCCCTCACGGCCGGTGCCGCCGCCGCCCTCGCGGGAACCGCGCTGGCTCTGGGCCTGACCTCGGCGAACGCGGCCCGTACCGCTCCCGCGGCCGCACCCCAGGCCCAGCTGCAGACGCAGGTACGGGCCCAGCAGGCCGCCGCCGCGGCCCCCGCGTTCCGGCTGCCGTTCCCCTGCGGTCAGACCTGGACGGGCAACAGCAGCGCCAGCAGCGCCCACACCGGAAACGAGATCGACTTCAACCGCGGCGGCACCGCCGAGGCCGACAACGGCGACACGGTCGTGGCGGCCGCGGCCGGGAAGGTGATCCGCTCCACCAGGCACGTCGACGAGAGCGGCTTCGGCAACCACGTCGTCGTCCAGCATTCCGGCGGCTACACCACCTGGTACGCGCACCTGAAGTACCGGTCGGTCGGCGTCGGCCGGCAGGTCGCGGCGGGGGAGAAGATCGGCGCCGTGGGCCGGACGACCCGTCCCAGCAACGGCGGCATGTCGTCGCACCTGCACTACGAGGTACGGCTCAACGGCGGCTACCCGCCCGTGGCCGCGTACTTCGGCGGCAAGCGGTTCGGCTACCCGCAGCAGAGGCTGACCGCGTGCGGCGGAGGCGCCGCGGATCCGGTCGCCGACATCTGCGGCGCCGGCTACGCAAAGATCGACGAGGCCACGCTCAAGAAGGGCGCCACGACCTACGGGAAGGTCTACCTGGGCTACAAGGACGGCCGCAACTGCGTGATCACCGTCAAGCCCAAGGGGGCCGCGACCGCGATGGCGGCCACTCTCCAGGTCAAGGGGGCCGCCGCCCGTTCGGACAAGGGCGACTTCACCACCTACGCGGGTCCGGTGACCGCGGCGGCACCTGGCAAGTGCGTCAAGTGGGGCGGCTCGATCGGCCCCGCGTCGTACACGAGCGCGTACGAGCACTGCGGCTGAGGGACGTGGCGCGCGGGGCGTTCCGGCCGCGTCAGAACGGGGCCGGGCCGCCCTCCTCGGCGCCGTCGGGGCGGGCCATCGCGGCGGCCAGCCGGGCCCGGGCGCCCTCCAGCCACTCCTCGCAGATCGCGGCCAGCCGCTCGCCGCGCTCCCACAGGTTCAGCGACTCCTCCAGGGTGAGCCCGCCCGTCTCCAGGCGCTTGACCACCTCGGTCAGCTCGTCGCGGGCCCGCTCGTACGACATCGTCTCGCCGGGCACTTCAGGGTTGGCATCGCTCACACGGCAACCCTACGGCCCGCCGGGACCGGATTCGGTGATCTCGTCCACGGTCACGGCGAGCCGCCCGTCGGCGAGGCGGACCAGCAGCCGGTCGCCCTTGGCGGTGCCGGCCGCGTCCCGGACGACGGACGCGTCCGCCCGCTGGACGATCGCGTACCCGCGCTTCAGCGTGGCGGCGGGCGACAGCGCCAGCAGCCGGGCGCGGGTGTGCGACAGCTCGTCGCCGCCCCGGTCGAGCGCGCCCGACAGGCACCGGCGGGCCCGGTCGCGCAGCGCGGCGACCTGCTCGGACTGCCGTTCGATCTCGCGGACCGGGTCGGCCAGCGCGGGCCGCGACCGGACCGCCCGCAGCCAGGCCAGCTCGCGCTCGACGCCGCCCGCCAGCACCCGGCGGCCCCGGTCGCGCAGCTGCCGGACGAGCTGGAGCTGCTCGCGGACGTCCGGGACGACCTTCTTGGCCGCGTCGGTCGGGGTGGACGCCCGCACGTCGGCCACCAGGTCCAGGAGCGGGGCGTCCTGCTCGTGACCGATCGCGCTGACCACCGGGGTACGGGCCGCCGCGACCGCCCGGACGAGGGCCTCGTCGGAGAACGGCAGCAGGTCCTCCATCGAGCCGCCGCCGCGGGAGATGATGATCACCTCGATCTCCGGGTCGGCGTCCAGCCGGCGCAGCGCCTCCATGACCTCGCCGACCGCGTACGTGCCCTGGACGGCGGTGTTCTCGACCCGGAACGCCACGGCGGGCCAGCGCCGCCGCCCGTTCTGCAGGACGTCGTGCTCGGCGTCGGAGTCGCGGCCGCAGATCAGCCCGACCTTGCCGGGCAGGAACGGCAGCGGCCGCTTGCGCTCGGGCCGGAACAGGCCCTCGGCGGCCAGCACCTGCTTGAGCCGCTCCAGCCGGGCCAGCAGCTCGCCGACGCCGACGGGGCGGACCTCCAGGGCGCTCAGCGAGAACGTGCCGCGGTTGATCCAGAAGTCGGGCTTGGCGTGCACCACGACCCGGGCGCCGTCGGTCACGGCGGGCCCGGCGGCCTCGAACACCGCGCGCGGGCCGACGACCCGTACCGACATGTTGGCCACCGGATCGCGCAGCGTCAGGTAACAGGTGCCGCCGCGGGCGTTGAGGTCGGTGATCTGTCCCTCGACCCAGATGCGGCCCAGCCGCCCGATCCAGCCGCCCACCGCCTGCAGCACGGTGCGCACCGGAACGGGGGACTCCGCCGTGGTCTCCATCGCCATGGAACGCCAGCCTACGCAGGGTGGCGGCCGTGACGGGGCTCACGTTGAAAGGTTAGCCCAGCTAACTTAGACTGGCTAAGTAACCGAGAGAGGCGATGGTGACGGCTCCCGAGAACAGCGGCGACCCCGGCAGGGAACTCGCCGAGCAGCTCAACCGGCGGCTGCGGAACGTCGTTCTGCTGCTGCGCCAGGTCGCGGCCGACGAGCCCGTCACCAGCCAGCAGGCGTCGGTGCTCGGCTCCCTGGAGGGCGGCCCGCTGCGGATGACCGCCCTGGCCGCCGAGCACGGCGTCCGGCTCCCGACCATGACCGCGCAGGTCAACCGGCTGGAACGGGACGGCCTGGTCACCCGTGGCCGCGACGGGCAGGACGCCCGCGTGGTCACCGTCGAGATCACCCCCCGCGGCCGCACCCTGCTGCTGGCCACCCGGGAGCGGCGGATCGCCTTTCTCACCGGACGGCTCGCGGAGCTCGGCGAGGAGCGGCGCGCGGCGATCGCCGCCGCCCTGCCCGCACTGGACATGCTCTTCGAGCCGCCCGGCCGTACCTGACGTTCCGCGCGGAACTCAGGACTTCCGGGAGGAGGAACTCGATGCACGCGCGTCCACCGGATCGCGAGGACCGTGCAGATCGGTCGAAGGGCGGCATCCTGCGGCAGCCGCTGTCGGTGTGGGCCACGGCCTTCGCCGCCGTCGTCGCCTTCATGGGCATCGGGCTCGTCGACCCGATCCTGCCCGCCATCGCCGGCGGCCTGCACGCCTCGCCCAGCCAGGTCTCGCTGCTGTTCACCAGCTACTTCCTGATCACCGCGGTGGCGATGCTGGTCACCGGCTGGGTCTCCAGCCGCATCGGCGGCAAGCGCACGCTGCTCATCGGGCTCGCGCTGGTCGTGGTGTTCGCCGCGCTCGCCGGCACGTCCGGCACCGTCGGCGAGCTGATCGGCTTCCGCGCCGGCTGGGGCCTCGGCAACGCGCTGTTCGTCGCCACCGCGCTCGCCGTCATCGTCGGCGCGGCCAGCGGCGGCGCCGAATCCGCGATCATCCTGTACGAGGCCGCGCTCGGCCTCGGCATCTCGCTCGGCCCGCTCGCCGGCGCGCTGCTGGGCGACATGAACTGGCGGTTCCCGTTCTTCGGCACCGCCGTCCTGATGGCCGTCGGCTTCCTGCTGATCGCCACCCTGCTCCGGCCGACGCCCAAGCCCGCCGTCAAGACGCGGCTGAGCGCCCCCGTCCGGGCCCTGTCGCACGGCGGCCTGTCGACCACCGCGTTCACGGCGCTGTTCTACAACTACGCCTTCTTCACGGTGCTCGCGTTCACCCCGTTCGTCCTGGACATGGGCGCGCACGGCATCGGCGCCGTCTTCTTCGGCTGGGGCGTGCTGGTCGCGCTGTCCTCGGTCTTCGCCGCCCCGTTCCTGCAGCGGCGGTACGGAACCGTCCGCGTCATGCACGCCGCCCTGGCGCTGCTGGCCGTGCTGCAGATCGGCGTGGTGCTGTCCGGGCACATCGGGATCATCGTGTTCGCGATCCTGACCGGGATCCCGATCGGGCTGAACAACACCGCGTTCACCGAGGCGGCCATGGAGGTCTCCGACCACCCGCGGCCGGTCGCGTCGGCGGGCTACAACTTCGTCCGCTGGATGGGCGGCGCGCTCGCGCCGTACATCGCCAGCCGGCTCGCCGAGGACGTCAACGCGGACGTGCCGTACCTGGTGGGCGCCGCCTGCTGCGTCGTGGCCATCGGCGTGCTGGCCGTCCGGCGCGGGCACCTGCGGGCCCTGGACCGCGTGGACATCGACCACACCTTCCAGGACGCCCCCGAGCCCGTCCGCTGAGGACCGCGCACGAGAACGGAACGGCCCCCGGATCCGATCCGGGGGCCGTTCTCGTGCGCGGCTTCTCGTGCGCTGTATATCTGCGCGGTGGGCCGTCAGCCGTTGCCGTTGAGCTTGGCGATGCGGTTCTCGTACATGCGCAGGACGTCCTCGCGGGCGGCGTGCTTGCGCTCGTACTCGCGCAGCAGCTTCACCTGGTCCACCGACAGGCCGCGCAGCCGGGCGCGCAGCTGCGGCAGCGTGGCCGAGTCGTAGTCGGGCACCGGCAGCTCGGCGGCGATCTTCTCCGCCTCGGCGGGCGCGGCGGGCTTCGCCTCCGGCCGCGGCTCGAACGGGGCGTCCTCGGCCTTCACCTCGGGCTTAGGCGCGGGCTTGGGCTCGGCCTCGGTCTTGGCCTCAGGCTTCGGCGCCGGCTCGGCCTCGGGCTTCGCGGCGGGCTTCGGCGCGGCCTTCGCCTCCGGCTTGGGTGCGGCCTTCGCCTCCGGCTTGGGTGCGGCCTTCGCCTCCGGCTTGGGCGCGGGGGCCGGGGCGGGCTTGGGCTTGCCGACCGAGATCTCCCCGCCGGCCCTCGGCGCCGGTGCCGGCTTCGTCGCCGTCCTGGCGGGGGAGGGGCGGGTGAACGCCCGCTCCGGCTCGGGCTCCGGCTCGGAGCCGCCGCGGACGCGCTCGACGACCGTCCCCACGACCTTCTCCGCCGTGTGCTGGACGTCGTCGCGCAGCCGCCCGATCACCGGCTTGACGCCGCCGCCCTCGGTGATCTCCTTGTAGTCCTTGGTCACCCGGTCGCTGAGCAGCAGCGCCCGGCCCACCCCGAACATCGCCAGCCGGACCGCGTGCAGCGGGAGGTCACGAACCTGCTCGCCCACCGTGTCGCGGACCTGCTCCTTGAGGCGGCGCGGCGATTTCGTCATCGTCTCCATCTCCCTGCTCCGGACCGGTTCGATCAGGCCGTCTGTCGAATATCACTCTGCCCCATGCGTTCGGCGGCGGTCACCCCGGGCTACTGGATTTCTAGTCAACAGCGCCGTGGAGTCAGTCACAGTGGAGTCAGTCACATCTGTCCCACGCGCCCGCTCTCGTCCTGTGCGGGGCTCCTGGCGCGGCTCGTACGATAGGGGCATGACCTCCAACAGCCAGCGCCGTGTCCTGCTCGCAAAGCCGCGTGGTTACTGCGCGGGCGTGGACCGGGCCGTGCAGACGGTCGAGATCGCCCTGGAGAAGTACGGGGCGCCCATCTACGTGCGGAAGCAGATCGTGCACAACGTGCACGTCGTGAAGACCTTGGAAGAGCGCGGCGCGATCTTCGTGGACGAGACCGAGGAGGTGCCGGAGGGCGCCATCGTGGTCTTCTCGGCGCACGGCGTCGCGCCGGTGGTGCACGAGGAGGCCGAGGGGCTGAGCCTGCGCACCATCGACGCCACCTGCCCGCTGGTGACCAAGGTCCACAAGGAGGCCGTCCGGTTCGCCAAGGACGACTACGACATCCTCCTGATCGGGCACGAGGGCCACGAGGAGGTCATCGGCACCACCGGCGAGGCCCCCGACCACATCCACCTGGTCGACGGCCCCGACGACGTCGCCAACGTCGAGGTCCGCGACCCGGACAAGGTCGCCTGGCTGTCCCAGACCACCCTGTCGGTGGACGAGACCATCGCGACCGTGGAGAAGCTGCGCGAGCGGTTCCCCAACCTGATGGACCCGCCGTCGGACGACATCTGCTACGCCACCCAGAACCGCCAGGTCGCGGTGAAGGAGATGGCCGCCCAGGCCCAGCTGGTGATCGTGGTCGGCTCCACCAACTCCTCCAACTCCGTCCGCCTGGTCGAGGTGGCCAAGGAGCACGGCGCGGACGACGCCCACCTGGTCGACTACGCCGAGCAGATCGACGAGTCCTGGCTGGACGGCGTCGGCACGGTCGGCGTCACCAGCGGCGCCTCCGTACCGGACGAGCTGGTCCAGGGCGTGCTCGCCTGGCTGGCCGAGCGCGGCTACGGCGACGTCCAGGAGATCGAGTCCGTACCGGAGAGCATGCGCTTCGCCCTCCCGCACGAGCTCCGCAAGGACCTGCGCACGCCGCTGCCCATCACGCCGGTCGGCTGAACGCGGCCCCGGGCCCGAACCCGGGGCCGGGCAGGGCGCCGGTCAGCTCGCGTCCTCGGTGCGCTCGCGCTCCTGGCGCGGGGCGGCGCGGCGGCCGCGCGGCGCCGGGGGCTCCTCCCAGCGGACCGGGTTCTCGTTCTCCTCGGTCTCGAACAGGCGCCCCCCGGCCAGCCGGCCGCGCAGGTCGCGGACGGCCGCCGGCAGCCCGCGCGGCACGCTGATCGCGAGCAGCAGCAGCGTCCCGCCGAACAGCCAGGGCGCGGTGGCGGCCAGCGACGCCAGCACGCCCAGCGCGACGCCCTGCAGCAGCGACCCCTCGCCGATCGAGGTCACGATCTCGGCGAGCAGCGTGACGGCCAGGAAGACCGCGGGCGGGCTGACGGCCAGCGTCAGCAGGTCCGCGGGGCGGGTGGCCAGCGCGGCCAGCGCGCAGCCGATCGCGAACGCGGCGCCCGCCAGCAGCGGCGCGTCGAACCAGCGGGCCGGCAGCGCGCCGAGCAGGCCGGCCGCGAAGAGCACGACGACGCCGCCGCGCCCGGTCAGGGTGATCGCCGCCCCGGTACGGGCGGCGGCGCGGCCGCGCTGACCTCGCACTCGACCCCCAGCCTCCGGCGAGGCCCCCGCGGGCACCTCGCGAACCGTCGTCGAACTCATGGCCACCTCTCCCGCCGGTCGTTCTGGTCGGGGATGGCCCGTCCGCCGAAACCTACCGGTTCACCGGGCGCCGCGCCGTCGGTCAGCTCGGCCGCCGACAGCGCGCGGGGGCTCTCCTCGACCGGGTCCGGCCCGTCCAGCGGGCCGTCCACCACTCCGAGTTCGTTCAGCCGGCGGGCGCTGACCAGGACGCGCGTCTCCAGCGAGCCCACCGTGCGGTTGTAGGTCTTGACGGCGTTGGTCAGCGAGCGGCCCAGCTCGTCCATGTGGCCGCCCATCGTGCCGAGCCGCTCGTACAGCTCCTTGCCGAGGTCGAACACCGCCCGGGCGTTGCGCGACAGCGCCGCCTGCTGCCAGGCGTACGACGCCGTGCGCAGCATCGTGACCAGCGTCGTCGGCGTCGCGATGTGGACGCGGCGGCGCATCGCGTACTCCAGCAGGGCGGGGTCGCGGTCCAGCGCGGGCGCGAGGAACGCCTCGCCCGGGATGAACAGCACCACGAACTCCGGGGCCGGGCTGAACGCCTGCCAGTACGACTTGGCCGCGAGCCGGTCGACGTGGTCGCGCAGGTGCCGGGCGTGCGCGTCGAGCCGTACCGGATCGCCGGACTCGGCGGCCTCCAGGTACGCGGCGAGCGAGACCTTGGAGTCGACGACGATGTTCTTGCCGCCGGCGAGCCGGACGACCATGTCGGGCCGGACGGCGCCGTCCTCGGTCGCGGCGGTGGCCTGCTCGTCGAAGTCGCAGTGGTGGACCATCCCGGCCAGCTCGACGACCCGGCGCAGCTGGAGCTCGCCCCAGCGGCCGCGGGCCTCGGGGCGCTGGAGGGCCCGGACGAGCGCGTGCGTCTCGCCGCGCAGCTGCTCGGAGCTCTGCCGGACGAACTCGACCTGCTTGGCCAGCATGGCGTGCGATTCGCGGCGGCCGGTCTCCAGCTCGCGCAGCTGCTCCTCGACCTTGCCGAGGGTCTCGCGGAGCGGGGCGACGAGGTGCTCGACGGCCTGCTTGCGGCGTTCCAGCTCGCCCGCGGCCTCGGCGCCGGCGGTCTTGAGCCGGGCGTCGGCGAGCTCCAGGAACCGCTGGTTGCTGGCGTCCAGGGCCTTGGCGGAGAGGTTCTCGAAGTGCTCGGCCATCCGCTCCTCGGCGTAGGCCAGCTTCTCCTCGGCGGCCCGGGCGCGGGCGATCAGCGTGCCCTGCCGGCCGGTCGCCAGCGCGAACCCGACAACCGCGCCGAGCGCGGCCCCGAGGGCGAGTCCGGCGAACAGCGCGAGATCCATCCGTTCATCGTGACAGCGGATCAGGGCGGCGCCGGTGCGACGCGCCGGGACACGCGCCGCATCGGACATTAGACTCAGCGTTCACTTACATCCTCATATCGGAAGAACGGTGCACCCCCGGCATCGTTCGGCACCCCCGCCGTCGCGAGGAGGACGCCTTGACCACCAGCACGGAGCAGCCCGAGGTACGGCCCGTGGCGCGGACGGCAGCGGAGCGGCGGGTGATGGCCGCGCTCGCGCTCGAACCCGGCGGCCCGCCCAGCCCGCAGGCCCGGATCGCGGGCCGGATCCTGCGTTCCGCGGTCCTGACCATCTGGAACTCGCTGCCCGACACCGACGCCGGGCTCCGCCGCTTCCAGCGCGGCAACGACCTGTTCAGCCGCGTCCAGACCGTGCCGCGCGGCGTCGCCGTCGCCCGCGCCGACCTCGGGACCTGCGAGGGCGAGTGGGTCCGGGCCGGCGCGCCCGACGAGCGCAAGGTCTTCCTCTACCTGCACGGCGGCGGCTACTTCTTCGGCAGCGCCCGCCTGTACCGGCCGTCCAGCTGGCGGCTGTCGGCGGCCACGGGCCGTCCCGTCCTGGTGCCGGACTACCGGCTCGTCCCCGACCACACGCCCGCCGACGCGCTGGAGGACGCGATCGGCGCGTACGACTTCCTCCTGCGCAGCGGGTACGCGCCCGGCGACATCGTGGTCGGCGGCGACTCCGCGGGCGGCCATCTGGCGCTCGCCCTCCTGCTGGCGCTCAAGGAGCGCGGCACCGGCCTGCCCGCGGCGGCCGTCTGCCTCTCCCCGTGGGTCGACCTCCTCTGCGCGTCGGACTCGCACCGCCTCAACGCGCGCAGCGAGTCGATCATCCCGGCCCGCAAGCTCGCCTGGCTCGGCCGCCGCTTCTGCGCGGGCCGGGCGAAGGACGACCCGGTCTTCGCGCCCCTGCACGGCGACCTGACCGGCCTGCCGCCGCTGCTGCTGGTGGCCAGCGGCTCGGAGATCCTCCGGGACGAGACCCGCGACCTGGCCGAACGCGCCCGGGCCGCCGGCGTCCGCACCGTCTACCAGGAGTGGGACGGGCTGATGCACGTCTTCACGGTGTTCGCCGACTTCGTCCCCGAGGGCAAGGCGGCGTTCCGGCACATCGCCGAGTTCCTGCGCGGCGCCGACGCCTGAGAACGAGGGCATCCGTTCACCTCCCGGTCGTCCCGGTGTGGTCCGCGCGGCCCATAAACTTGTCCGCCGTGAGCCTCTCCATCGGAATCGTCGGGCTGCCCAACGTCGGCAAGTCCACGCTGTTCAACGCGCTGACCAAGAACGACGCGCTGGCCGCGAACTACCCGTTCGCGACCATCGAGCCCAACGTCGGCGTCGTCGGCGTGCCCGATCCCCGGCTGGACCGGCTGGCGGAGATCTTCGGCTCGGCCAAGATCCTTCCGGCGACGATGGAGTTCGTCGACATCGCCGGGATCGTCAAGGGCGCCTCCGAGGGGCAGGGCCTGGGCAACAAGTTCCTCGCCAACATCCGCGAGACGAACGCGATCTGCCAGGTCATCCGCGCGTTCCACGACCCGGACGTCACCCACGTGGACGGCGACACCGACCCGCTGCGCGACATCGAGACGATCAACACCGAGCTGATCCTGGCCGACCTCCAGACGATCGAGAAGGCCCTGCCGCGCCTGGAGAAGGAGGCGCGCACCAAGAAGGACAAGGACCAGCTCGCCGTCGTCGAGGCCGTCACCGCCGCGCAGAAGCTGCTGAACGACGGCACCACGCTGTTCGCCGGCGCCGACCGCGCCGGGATCGACCTGGGCCTGCTGCGCGAGCTGCACCTGCTCACCGCCAAGCCGTTCCTGTACGTCTTCAACCTGGACGAGGAAGAGCTCACCGACGAGGCCCTGCGGTCCCGGCTGCGCGACATGGTCGCCCCGGCCGAGGCGATCTTCCTGGACGCCAAGATCGAGGCCGAGCTGATCGAGCTGCCGGACGACGAGGCGCTCGAACTCCTCCAGGGCATGGGCCAGGAGGAGTCCGGGCTGTCGCAGCTCGTCCGGATCGGCTTCGCCACCCTCGGCCTCCAGACGTACCTGACCGCCGGGCCCAAGGAGGCCCGCGCCTGGACGATCCGCAAGGGCGACACCGCGCCCGAGGCGGCCGGCGTCATCCACACCGACTTCCAGCGCGGCTTCATCAAGGCCGAGATCGTCTCGTACGACGACCTGGTCGCCGAGGGGTCGATGGCCGCCGCCCGCAACGCCGGCAAGGTCCGCATGGAGGGCAAGGACTACGTCATGCGCGACGGCGACGTGGTGGAGTTCCGCTTCAACGTGTAAGTTGCGCCGGTCGCGAGTGCCGAAGGGGCAGCCCGGAGGCCAGAGTCTCATGACCCGCGGGTCGATGTGCTGCACGGTGTTTTGTCGCGAAACGGCCATGATGCCGGATTTCGTGGGAAGAGATTGCGCTCCGGCGCGCCACGCGGTGACCAAGTACCCGTCCGGTCCGGGGTGCTTGTCCGGAACCGCCTTTCGCACGTCGTTCGGAGTCCTGGATAGGAGATCGTCACCGTTTGGCAATCCATCCCGGCACGACCGAGGTGGATCGCCTTATCCACAACCGCGTGCCGGGGCTGTGCTTCGCCCCGATGCGCTGGAACAATTGACGCTCGTGGTTACGCTGGGCCGAAGTGGGTTCGCGAAACCGCACCCCGTTACACGACCAGTTGCACAGATGACCGCGCCGACCGGGGGCGAGGCGCGAGCGGAGGCAGGATGGCTCGCAGGTCGGCCGTGGCACACGGCCGGGAGACCGCCGTGGAGCAGGAGCGCGCACTCCCGCCCGCCGACGATCGGCGGGCGAACGGCGCCGCCCGCGGCGGCGACCGCTCGCGCGCCGGCCGCTGGGGAGGCTCCGGCGGCCGCTGGTGGGTCTGGCTCGGCCGCGCCGTCCTGTGGGCGGTCATCATCGTCATCCTCGTCAACGGCATCCGCGCCCCGTTCGAGCGCTTCACCTCCGACACCGCCTCCTCCGGCGGCGCCACGTCCCCCCAGAAGGGCGCCGGCTTCCCCGCCAGCGCCGGGGGCGCGTTCGCGCTCCAGTTCGCCAGCGTCTACCTGAACTACGACCAGAAGAGCGCCGCCGCCCGCGAGGCGCAGCTGCGCGCGTTCATCCCCGAGGGCGCCGACGGCCAATTCGGGTGGAACGGCGTCGGCCAGTCCCAGGTCCAGTCCGTCCAGGTCGCCGGAGTCGACGCGCGCGACGCCAACAACGCGGTCGTCACCGTCCTCGCCCGCAGCGCGGACAAGTGGTTCCGGCTGGCCGTCCCCGTCTACAGCAGCAACGGCGCGTTCGTCATCTCCGCCCGTCCCGCGCTGCTGCCCCCGCCCGCCAAGGCCACGCTGCCGCAGCAGGGCGTACGGGAACGCGACAGCGCGCTGGAGACCGAGCTGGCGCCCGTCCTCACCACGTTCTTCCAGGCCTACGCGCGCAACGACCAGGCCTCGCTGGCCCGCTTCGCGACCGGCGCCCCGATCACCGGGCTGGCCGACGCGGTCACGTTCGTCCAGGTGCGCGAGGTCAACGCGCCCCGCGGCGACGCCGGCGACCGCACGGTCACCGCCACCGTCGCCTGGCAGATCCCCGGCGCCGCCGCCGGCGGCGAACTGGAGCAGACCTACGAGCTGGCGATGGTCAAGAAGGACAACGCCTGGTACGTCAAGGAAATCCGCGGCACCACAGAGCCGGGTGCGTCATGACGGGGACCCGGCGTGACCGCACGCCGACCCCCCGAGGCACCCGCCGACCCAGGAAGGTAGTCAGTCGATGCTGCACCATTTGATGGCGTCGATTCCGTTCGAGGTCCTGGCGGCGCCGAACGACGATCTGCAAACCGACCAGCTCGCCGACTGGCTGCGGCAGATATTCGGCCCGCTCTTCCTCGTGATCGTGTCCATCGTGGCGATCTTCTTTCTCTTCACCCGAGAGATCACGCGGTTCGTCCAGTTCATCCTGCTCGCGATCGGAATCGGGGTGATCTTCTACGTACCGAACATCATCGAAGTCACGGCCAGGGCGATCGCCCGGGCCCTGGGAGTGGACTTGACCTGACCCTCGGCCGGGGTCAGGCGGCACTGTGCTCGCACAGTTAGGGGAGTAGGGGCGTGGATCTACCCACGTACACGAACATCTGGCGCATCGAGAAGAGGCTGTACAAGCTGTACGACCTGCGGCTGCCGATGCCGCTGCCGCTCGTCCAGATCGGCGTGTTCGCCGGCGTGTTCGTCCCCTGGATCCTGCTGCTCAAGATCGTCGGCATTCCGTTCGAGTCGCCGTGGCACGTTCTCTACATCGTCCCGCCCGGCGTCCTCACCTGGCTGGCCACCCGCCCCGTCATCGAGGGCAAGCGGCTCACCGAACTCCTCCTCTCCCAGACCCGCTACCTCGCCGAACCCCGTACCTGGTGCCGGCTGACCCCCATCCGCGAGCCCCGCGAGGTCGTCATCGTGGCCCGCGTCTGGCGCCGCCCCCAGGCCCCCGCCCCCGCCGCGGCCCCCGAACGCGCCGCCCTCAAGACCCGCCGCAAGGCCCGCAGGAGGCAGCGCCCCGAGGAGATCCCCGCGTTCACCCCCACGGCCGCCCTGCCCCCCACCCCCGCCATCGCGTCCGAGCCCCGCCCCCTCGCCGAACACGCCGCCCAGGAATGGGGCGCCCTCAACACCGAGGACGACGTCCGCGTGGCCGGCACCCCCACCGAGGCTCCCGCCGCGCCTCCGGCCGCCAAGCCCTGGCACCGCCCGACCCGCGAGATCGCCCACGAGGAAGAGGCCCTGGAGCGCCCCCCGGCGACCCCCCAGCTGGAGTTCGGCGCCTCCGGCAAGCGCGCCTTCGCCTCCGGCATCCGCCGCGCGGGCAGCCCCCCGGAATTCTGGAAGACCCCCGAGCCACCGACCGAGCCCCGCCCCGCCACGACCACGGCCACCGACCTCCCAGCGGCCACCGACCCCGGCGAAGACACGGCCGCCGACCGGACGCCCGCCGCGTCCGAGCACGCGGTCCCGGCGGTCACCGAGGGGACGGCCGATGAGAACGCCACGCCCGCGGCCGAGGAGGCGGCGGACGTTCACGAGACCGCGCGTGCCGCGGACACGGGGGCCGAGCCGTCCAAGGGGCGTGCGGCAGTGACGCGGCCGCAGGCCGTGGGGCAGGCGGTGGCCGGTACCGAAGGGCGGCCTACCAATGCGGGCCACGGGCCGGAGCCGCAGGACGAGCAGTCCCGGCCTGCGGACGATCGGCCCGCCGCCGATGTGCCCGCGCCCGCCGCCGAGGCGTCCGGCGCCGGCGCGGACTCCGCCGGGCAGGACGACGGCACGGAGGAGCAGGCGACCGGGGTGAAGCCCGCCGCCGCCACGCGGCCGGACATCCCGCAGCAGGCGCCGGCGACGCGGCCCGACATCCCCCAGGTCGGCCAGGCGAAGCCGACCCGGCCGGACATCCCGATGGTCCCCGGCGCCTTCGGCGCGGCGGACCGGAACGCGGACGAAGGCGAGGCCGAGGCGCCTCGGCGGGAGCCGCCCAAGCCGTGGTCCGAGGAGCTGTCCAAGCCGCTGCGGGCGGCCACCACGGACGCCCTCGTCTGGCCTCCCATCCCAGCGCCGAGAGACGAGCGCCCCACAGAGCCGGAGCAGCCCGCCCAGGCGGAGCAGCCCACACACCCGGAGTCGCCCGCTCATGCGCGGTGGCCCGCGCAGGGGGATCAGCCTGCGGAGGCGGAGCCGCCCGCGCGTGATGAGCGGCCCGTTCAGAGGCAATGGCCTGGGCACGTGGAGCGGCCCGCACAACCCGCACAATCGGAGTCGTCCGACCACGCGCGGTGGCCCGCAGAGGTGGAGCAGTCCCCGCATGCGGGGTCGCCTGCGGAGGAGCAGTGGCCTGCGCCGGCGGAGCGGCCGGCGGCCGGGCATGCGGGGCGGGCGCCGATGGCGGGGCCCGGGGCCGGGCATGTGCGGGAGGAGCCGCCGCGGGAGGTGCGGTCGGGGCCCGCGTCGCCGGTGCGGCCGCGGCCGCTGCCGCCGCCTCCGCCCGCGCCGCCGTCCGAGCCGGCGATCACGCCGCCCGACCCGGAGCAGGAGGCGCACGGCGGCGGCGGGCTGCGCAGGCTCATCCACGCGGTCGGCGGCGGGCACGGCGAGGCGGACGCGGAGTACCAGCAGCGCCTCCAGCAGCCGTTCCAGGGCACGCGGCACATCGTGGTCCTCGGCTGCACGGGCGGCGCGGGCCAGACCGTGACCGCGCTGATGCTGGGGCACACGTTCGCGCAGCACAACGGCGAACCGGTCGTGGCGATCGACGTCAACCCCGGGCCGGGCGCGCTGGCGCGGCGGACGCGGAGCGAGACCAACGAGACGCTGACCGGGCTCATCACGCGCGCCGACCAGGTCAACAGCCTGACGGCGATGCGCCGGTACACCTCGCAGGCCAAGTCGGGCCTGGAGGTCGTCGCCGCGGGCAAGAACCCGCTGCAGGCGCTGGACGACCGCGACTACGCGCTGGCGATGCGGACGATCGACCGCTTCTACTCCGTCACGCTGCTGGACGCGGCGGCGGCCGTGGTCGCGCGGGTGCTGCCGTACGCCGACCAGGTCGTGCTGGTGGCGCCGGCGAGCGCCGACGCGCCGCGCGCGGTGGCGATGACGTACGAGTGGCTGGACGGCCACGGGTACGAGGAGCTGCGCTCGCGCGCGGTGACCGTCATCAACGGGGTGAGCCGCCGCAGCATGGACGACGTCGAGCAGGCCGAGTCCGTGGCGCGCGGCCGGTGCCGGGCGCTGGTGCGGATCCCATGGGACGATCATCTGAGCATGGACCGCGCGCCCCGCAACGAGCTCAGATCCCTGCGCGCGCCGACGCGGCGCGCCTACCTGGCCCTCGCCGGCGTCGTCGCCGGGGGGTTCGCCGAAGTGCCCGAGCGTTACCAGGAGCGTCAGCAGGAGCAGGAGGCCACTCGATGAGCCCCGCGAGCAGTCGCGTGCCGGCTGGAGTGAGGAGCGGCGGGAGCTTGCGACCAGAGCGACGAGGGAAGCCGGTGCGTGAGCACGGCTGCGAGCCGCTGAGCGGAGCGAGGCGATGAGCAGGGCGTCGAAGGCGCGGGCGACGCGGCTGGGCGTGCGGTACTTCGACGACCGGGTGCTGCTCACCGACAACGCGGCCTGGGCGTACTTCCGGCTGCCGACGGTGTCGTACGAGTTCACCACCGGCGAGGAGCGCGAGGCGCTCGCCACCAACATCACGATCGCGCTGGCCGGCATCCGGATGCAGGACGCCGAGATCCACCTGCGGATCGCGCACCGGACCTACCCGGCGGCCGACTGGGCGCTGGCGCTGGACAGGACCTCGGACGGGGGTTCCGGCTGGCGCGAGTACCTGGAGGAGACCTACGCCCACGTGTGGGCCAAGGACTTCTGGACCAAGGAGGTCTACCTCGGCGTACGGCTCGGTCCGCGCGGGGTGGGCGCGCAGTTCTCCGGCGGCGTGCTGGCGCAGTGGCTCGGCTTCTACAAGCGCAGCGAGCAGGTCCTCGGCATCACCGACGACGCGATCGACAAGAAGGAGATCGCGCGCTGGACCGACCAGGCCGAGCGCGTCGGGCGGGCGCTGGCCGGGTCCGCCCTGTACGCGCGGCACGCCGCCTCGACCGAGGTCGCGTGGATGTTCCAGCACGCGGTGACGGCGTCGCTCGCCGACCCGCCGCCGTCGGCGGTGCCGCGGCGGACGTGGGGCAAGGGCGAGATCGAGGCGCTGGTCGAGGGCGCCATCCACAACGGCCGCTCCTACCTGCGCGTCGAGCAGCCCAACTTCAACGGGGTCGGGCCGGGCGCGACGGCGCAGTCGTACGTGGCGTACCTGTCGTTCGCCCGGTTCCCGGACATGATGCCGTTCCCGGACGGGGAGCCGTGGTTCCACTACGCGGACGCGCTCCCGTTCCCCGTCGAGATCAGTTCGCGGATGAAGCTGATCCCGCCGGCGAAGGCGTCCAAGGACGTCTCCCGCAAACTCGCGCACGCGCGGGACATGGACCAGCACATCCGCGAGGCGGGCGTGGAGGCGCCGATCGCGCTGGCCGAGCAGATCGACGCGGCGCGGCTGCTGGAGCACGGCATCACCAAGGAGCGGCTGCCGTTCGTGTACGGCTGGCACCGGCTGATCGTGTCGGCGCCGACCGAGGAGCTGCTGGCCCAGCGGGTGGACGCGGTCGTCGAGCACTACCGCGACATCGGCATCGACGTCGTGAACTCGACCGGTGACCAGTTCTCGCTGTTCATGGAGACGCTGCCCGGCGACCGGCTCCGGCTCAACGCGTACGCGCAGCGCCAGCCGCTGCGCACGATCGCGGGCGGGATGCCGGTGGCGACGGTCGACCTCGGGGACCGTACCGACGACAACGGCGAGGGCTGGATCGGCCCGTACATCGGCGAGACCCTCGGCCGGGCGCGGTCGATCGTGCATTTCGACCCGCTGGTCGCCGCGGCCCGCAACCGGCCGACCGCGGTGGCGATCACCGGTGAGCCGGGTGGCGGCAAGACCACGCTGGCGCTGCTGCTGATCTACCAGATGGCGCTGCGCGGGGTGACGATCGCGGCGATCGACCCCAAGGGCGACGCCGAGTCGCTGGTGGAGCTGCTGCGGGCGCGTGGCCGGAAGGCGCGGACGCTGCCGCTGGGTTCGGCCGCGCCGGGGCTGCTCGACCCGTTCTCGTTCGGCGACGACCTCGCGGCCAAGAAGACGATGGCGACCGAGACGCTGCGGCTACTGCTGCCGCGGATGTCGGAGGAGCGCGAGTCCGCGATGATCCAGGCGGTGGGCGCCGTCGCCAACGCCGACCGCCCCTCGCTCGGCAAGGTCGTGGACCATCTGGAGGGCTCGGACGACCCGGCGTCCAAGAACCTCGGCGCCGTGCTCCGCTCCATGTCGGAGATGCGGCTCGCGCGGCTGTGCTTCGACCCGTCCGGCGGCGAGCGCATCGACACCGCCGGCTGGACGACCGTGTTCACGCTCGGCGGGCTGACCCTGCCCGACGTGGCGATCTCCCGGGAGGACTACTCGTACGAGCAGCGCCTGTCGGTCGCCCTGATGTACCTGGTCTCCCAGTTCGCCCGGAGGCTGATGCACGGGCTCGACCGGCGGATGCCCAAGGCGATCTTCCTGGACGAGGCGTGGGCGATCACCTCGACCCCGGAGGGCGCCAAGCTCATCCCGGAGGTGTCGCGGATGGGCCGCTCGCGCAACACCGCGCTGATCCTGGTGTCGCAGAACGCCGGGGACCTCCTGAACGAGCAGGTGACCAACTGCCTCTCGTCGGTGTTCTCGTTCCGCTCCTCCGAGCGCGTGGAGGTCGGGAACGTCATGTCTCTGCTGGGGGTGGAGACGTCCGACGAGCACAAGGCCGTGCTGCGCAACCTCGGCAACGGTGAGTGCATCTTCCGTGACCTGGACGGGCGCGCCGGCCGCATCGGCGTCGACCTGATCTCCGAGGAGCTGCGGCACTGGCTGGACACCAACCCGACCCGGTCCCGCCCGGGTCAGGCCGAACTCGCGACCTCGGGGGCCGAAGCCGCTCAGGGGCAAGGTGGAGCCGGGTGAACAGGAGAGGTCAGTCGATGAGCCGTCCCCGCATGCCGGATCGTCAACTGGGCCGCGCGACCGCGCGCAGGCTGCAACGTTCTCCCTCGGAAGGTCTCGACGAGTCGGTGCTCAAGGGCGCGCGGCGGCGGCCGCGCCGCGTCCGCGGGCGCCGGCCGGTCCTGCTCATGCTCATGGCCGCCATCTTCATGGTGGGTCTCGCGCCGATGGCGGGCGCCGGTCCGTTCGGCGGCGACCCCTGCCGTCCGGCCGACAATCCGGCGCCAGAGCAGTACGGCTCGGGCACGGACGGGATGATCAAGCCGCCGGACTACCCGAGCGAGCAGCTGAAGAAGACCCCGGTCGAGCAGCTGACGTACTACGACCGGTACGGGACGGCCGGGCAGCACTGGTACGCGGTCGACATGGGCTGCTCGGACGCGATGGCCATGATGGGCAACGCGCTCGCCAACACCACGTTCACGCTGGTCAGGGCGATCGACCGGACGACGATCAGCGTCTACCAGGCGGCCGCGTCCGAGTCGCTGCTGGGCTGGCTGAAGGACACCGTCGACGGTGTGATCAGCGACATCGGCAAGACGTTCAACGCCCGGTACTGGTCGTGGGTGGTCATCCTCGGCGCGATGTGGCTGGCCTGGTGGGGGCTGGTGCGCAAGCGGGCCAGCAAGGTCACCGAGGGCGCGATCTGGATGGTCGCGGCGATGGTGGCGCTGATCTGGCTGGTGGCGCGGCCCGCCGACTTCACGACGCTGGGCACCAAGGTGTCGGAGGCGACGAGCGCGGCGTTCAACGCGGCGCTGCCGCAGAGCGACGCGAAGGGCTCCACCTGCATCCCGCCGCCGGAGGGCCGCGCGGATCCGGCGAGCGCCGCCAACGTGGACGCGACCACGCGCAACGCCAACGGGCTGTGGGTGGCGCTGGTGTGCAAGCCGTGGCTGATGGGGCAGTTCGGCACGACGGACCCGAACGCCAAGGTGGTCAAGGACAACGCGGACAAGCTGCTGTGGTCGCAGGCCGTCGACCTGCCGGAGACGCACGGCGGGCAGAAGGTCGACCTGGCCAAGAAGGCGGACGCGTACAAGGACGTCGCGAACAACGTCAAGGAGGAGCACGCCGGGGCGTACCCGCTGTTCCAGGGCAAGAACTGGACGAGCCGGCTGGCGGTGGCGTTCGGCGGGCTGTTCGCGGCGCTGGTGGCCGGGCTGCTGATCCTGGTGATCGCGATCGCGCTGATCGTCGTGAAGATCGCGTTCCTGCTGCTGCTGGTGGCCGGGCCGATCTTCCTGGGCATCGGGATCCATCCGGGCATCGGCCGGGTGATCGCCATCAGATGGCTGGAGCTGCTGCTGTCGATGCTGCTGAAACAGGCGGCGCTGATCGGCGTGCTGTCGCTGCTGCTGTGGGCGTACGGGCTGATCCTCGGCGAGACGCTGCCGTGGGGCCTGCAGATCCTGATGATCGCGCTGGTGACGGGCGCGGCGTTCATCTACCGCAAGCCGTTCCAGCACCTGTTCTCGGCGGTCGGCTACTCGGCGGTCGGCTCCCGGGAGAAGAGCGACGCCTCGCTGGAGAAGTCGATCGTGGAGGCGCGCAAGAACACCACGGCGGTCGCGGCCGCGGTCGTGCCGGGGGCGGCGGGCTACCGGCTCGCGCGCTACGGCAAGTCGGACGGCACGGGCGAGGCGGGTACGGCGGCCGGTGGCGAGGGCGGTGTCACGGCGGCCGGTACGACGACGGACCGGCGCAGCGGCGCGGCCGGGGCGGGCGAGGGCCCGTCGCCGGAGGCGGCGCCGGTGCTGGCGGCCAAGCCGCGCGGCGGCGGTGTGGCCGCGGCGCAGGGGCGGTCGAGGCGCGGCGCGCCCCCGCTGAACCTGCCGACGCGCGCGGGCGCGCTCGGTGACGCCCGCGCCGACGGCGGCGCCACGGCCGGTGCCGCGGGCGCCGGTGCGGGTGCGGGCGGCGCCGCGGGCGGTGGCGGCGCGCTGGCGGGCGTCGTCGCGAAGGGCGCGCGAGGCGGCGCGGGTACGGGCGGCGCCAAGTCCGGCGGTGCCGCCGGTGCCGGTGGAGGCACGGCGCGTCCGACGTCGTGGGCGTCGCGTCCCGGCGGCGGCGCTGGTGGCGGCGGCTCGTCCGTCGCGGGTGGCGGCAACGGAAGAGGCGGCGGCAACGGTGCCGGCGGCGGCTCCGGCGGCAGTGCCGGAGCCGGTGCGGGTGGTGCGTCGGCCGGTGGCGGTGCTTCCGGGGGCGGTGGCTGGTTCGGCGGCAGCGGCAGCGGGCGCGCGTCCGGTGGCTCTTCCGCGTCCTCCGGGCGGGGACGCGGGCGCGCGGGCGGCGGCTCCGGGAGCGGCGGCGGCGGAGGCAACGGCTCGTCCGGCGGCGGTGCCCCGGCGAAGGGCAGGGGCTCCGATCCCGCGTCCAACGTGCCGAAGCCTCGAACGGGCGCGTCCGGTGCGGCGCCCGCCGGCGGTTCCGGCGGGCGGCAGCAGCCCCCGCCGCTGTGGGGGCGCCGCGACTCGGGCGGCGGCGGCCACGAGCCGCCGATCCCGTTCTGGCTGCGTCCGGTCGACGGTGACGCGGAGCGGGACGACTAGATGAACCTGACGGACCGTCAGCGCAAATGGCTGTTCGCGGGGCTGGTGCTGGTGCTGGCCGCGGTCGGTGTCTACCTGACCGTGGCGGCGCCCGGCGGCGAGCCGGGCGGTGAGGAGAACGCGAGCCCGCCGCCCGCCGCGACCGCGGGCCCCACCGGGCCCGCGTCCCCGCCGCCGGGCATCTCCGGCACGGTCTCCGCCCAGAACTTCGACCTGTACCGCCTCCTGCCGTTCTCGCAGCAGGAGTTCGCGACGGCGGCCGACCTCGCGCAGCGGTTCACCGCGGCGTACGGGACGTACCGCTACGACGAGGACCCCAAGGCCTACACGGACCGGCTCGCCGGGATGGTCACCGAGCAGCTGCGCGGTGAGCTGCAGCGCAGCGCCGCCTCGCCGGGACTGCTGGAGGAACGGCGGCGGCAGCAGATCGTCGCGCAGAGCACGGCCACCCTCGACCGCGTCCGCGACATCGAGGACAACTCCGTGATCTTCCTGGTGACCGGCAAGCAGCGGGTGACCAAGGGCGGCAAGGAGGGCCAGGAGAGCCAGCAGTACGCGGTGACGGTCGCGCGCGACGGGTCGGCCCTGCGCGTGTACGCGTTCGGTCCCGCCGACGCCGGCCAGGCCGGCGACACCGCCGGCGCCGGTGATACCGGATGAGCCGCCGCAGGCTGCTGATCGCGGCGGCGCTGGGCGCGGTGGCGACGGTGTTCGGCGCGCTGATGATCGTTCCGGTGCTGTTCGGGGCGAGCCAGTTCATGTTCGGCGGCGGGGGCGCGGGCGCCGCGTGCGTGGACGTCTCCCAGGCGGGGTCGCAGCCCTCCGAGGCGAACGACGCCCGCGCCATCCCGGCCAACTACCTCGAGCTCTACAAGAAGGCGGGCAAGGACTACGGCATCCCGTGGAACGTCCTCGCTGGCATCGGCAAGGTCGAGACCAGCCACGGGACGTCCCGGCTGCCCGGCGTGCAGAGCGGCGAGAACTACGCGGGCGCGGGCGGCCCGATGCAGTTCCTGGCGGCCACGTTCAAGTCGTTCGCGGTCGACGGCGACAAGGACGGCAAGAAGGACCGGTACGACCCCGACGACGCGATCCCGTCCGCGGCCCGCTACCTCAAGCACAACGGCGCCCCGGAGCGGATGCGCACGGCCCTGTTCATGTACAACCACTCGTGGGACTACGTGAACCTCGTCCTCGACTGGGCCAAGAAGTACGTGGGCGGCGACTTCACGATCGTGCAGTCGAACGGCGTCGAGTGCCAGGACAACCAGCTCCCCGCGAACGCCGGCGAGCTGGTGCAGCGGATCATCGCGTTCGCGATGGCGCAGCGCGGGAAGCGGTACATCTTCGGCGCGAACGGCCCGGACGCCTGGGACTGCTCCAGCCTCCTCCAGGGCGCGTACCGTTCGGTCGGGCTCAACATCCCGCGCACCACGTTCGAGCAGTGGCCCTGGGGCGTGAAGATCGAAAAGGGCAAGGAGCAGCCCGGCGACCTGGTCTTCTTCAACTCGGGTCCCGGGACGTCCGCCAACAATCCCGGCCATGTCGGCATGGTGATCGGCAACGGCAAGATGATCGTGGCGAGCTGCTCGACCTGCACGCCGAACATCGGCGTCAAGCCGTACAAGCGCTCGGACTGGATCGGCTCGACCCGCCCGCTGGCCCGCCCGGAGATGAAGCGCCGGGTCGCCGAGCTGGCCGCCCAGCCCCGGTCGGGCTGACCGGGGCCGGGCGGCCTTCCGCTCCGGTCAGCAGGCGAAGTCGATGTCGGAGAAGCTCTCGTAGTGGTCGTCGGTGTAGTACATGCCGTCGTGCCCCTCGTCGCCGGAGGTGACGATGCGGCGGGCGCCGCGGTGGTCGACGCCGGGCGTCTCGACCGTGTACTCGCGGTAGAACCCCGCGGGCTCGTCCGGCAGGAGGCCCTCGCGGTTCTGGAAGACGGTGCCGTCCTGGGGATAGGGGTACGGGCCGCCGCGGTCGATGAGGCGGATGGTGTCGTCCGCTTCGGGCGGCAGCTCGGTCGCGCAGATCGGCGGGATGTCCGCGGCGATGACGGCCGCGAGCGCGGGCGGCCCGGCGAGCGGCTGGGCGGCCGGCGCGCCCTGGACGGCGGGGACGAGGAAGGCGGCGGCGACGAACGGGAGCAGGAGCAGGTGGCGGGGGGATTTCATGGGTTCGAGTGTGCGGGCCCGCCCCCGGCAGCGGTCAAGGCCGCCCGGCGGGTTTCAGGGGAAGTTGCCGATCGCATTACCCCCGCTTCGGCAGGACGTACCGGCCGCGCTCGGGGGTCCGGAGGCCGGGCGCGGATCAATTCGGTCGACATCGCGGCGCAGCGTGGCATGCTGGCCGCGTGGAGCCCGCGACAACGATCTCGATCGCCGACGAACTGCTGATCTTCCTGCCCTCCGCGCGCCGCCGGGCGCGGCAGGAGGTGGCGCACGACGGCACCTCGACGCTGGGGCACATCGTGGAGGCCCTGGGCGTGCCGCTGCCCGAGGCCGGCCGGCTGCTGGTGGACGGCGTCCCGGTCGAGCCCGGGCACCAGCCGGCCGCGGGCGAGGAGGTACGGGTGGAGGCGGTGTCCCGGCCGCAGCCCGTACCGCTGGAGCCCGGCCAGGCCGCGCCCCGCTTCCTGCTGGACGTCCACCTGGGCACGCTGGCCCGCCGGATGCGGCTGCTCGGCCTGGACACCGCGTACCACAACGACATGGACGACCCCGCGCTGGTCGTCCAGGCGAACGAGGAGCGCCGGGTGCTGCTGACGCAGGACCGCGGGCTGCTGCGGCGCCGGGCGCTGTGGTTCGGCGCGTACGTGCGCGGCTCGCGCCCCGACGACCAGCTGCGCGACCTGCTGGAGCGCTTCGCGCCCGCGCTGTCGCCGTGGACCCGCTGCACCGCCTGCAACGGCGTGCTGGCGCAGGTGGGCAAGGAGGAGGTCGAGCGGCAGCTGGCCGACGGCACCCGCCGCAGCTACGACGTGTACGGGCGCTGTACCGACTGCGGCCAGGTCTACTGGCGCGGCGCGCACGGCGGCCATCTGGAGCGGATCGTCGAGGACGCGGCGGCCGTCGTGGCGGCGGCCGGGACGGCCGGAGCCGCGCCCGGCTCGGCGCGGAGCGCGGCCTCCTGAGACGCTCGGCCCGCCCGTCCGGCATGATGCCGGGCAGAGAGGGGCTGGTCACGATCAACGTAGTGGTGGGCGCGGCGATCATTTCCGGGGGGCGGCTGCTGGCCGCGCAGCGGGCCGAGCCGGCGGCGCTGGCCGGCGGCTGGGAGTTCCCCGGCGGCAAGGTCGATCCCGGCGAGACGGACGAGGACGCCCTCGTCCGCGAGTGCCACGAGGAGCTGGGCGTCAAGGTCGCCCTGGCCGAGCGGATCGGCGGCGACTGGCCGCTGGTGCTGGGCGGCGTGCTGCGGGTGTGGACCGCCGCGGTCGTCGAGGGCGAGGCGCGCGCGCTGGAGCACCTCGCCCTGCGGTGGCTGGGCCCGGACGAGCTGTACGACGTCGCGTGGCTCCCCGCGGACCTGCCCATCGTCGAGGCCGTACGGCCGCATCTGGGCGGCTGACGGCCTCGCGGGGGCGGTGGGGCCGGGTGGGACCGGCGGGCCCGCGCCGGCCCGCCGGCCGGTCTCAGGAGATCCGGTTGGCGCCCGCGTAGTCGGAGCGGTCCGACATTTTCGAGATCTTCACCACATCGCCGGTCTGCGGGGCGTGCAGGTACTTGCCGTCGCTGAGGTAGATCCCCATGTGGTGCAGGCTGGAGCCGAAGTAGACCAGGTCGCCGGACCGCAGCTCGCCCTTGCTCACTTTCCGGCCCTCGCCGTACAGGGCGCCGGTGTAGTGGGGCAGGCCGGGCTTGCCGACCTTCCCGTACGCCCAGACGACCAGGCCCGAGCAGTCGAAGCTGCTGGGGCCCGCGGCGGCCCATACGTACGGGCTGCCGATCTTGGTGAGCGCCTTGCGGGCCATCTTGGCGGGCAGGTCGGAGCCCTTCACGGTCGCCTTGAGCCCGGTCTTGGGGTCCTTGACCCGGGTGGTGGTCAGCTTGTCCAGCTGCTTGACGACCTCGGTGACCTTGGCCTTGGCCGCCCCGCGCGCCTGCTGGGCCTTCGTCGCGGCCTGCTGGACGCGGGCCGTCTCGGCCTTGGCCGCGTTCTGCGCCCGGGTGGCCTGGTCGATCTGCGCCTGGAGCCGGTTCACGGCGGCGGCGCGGCTCTGCGCCAGGTACGCCGACGCGGACAGCCCGGAGGTGTCGGTGCCGGCGCCGTAGAACATGTCCGAGCCGCCCGCCATGTAGTTGGCGGCGGCGAGCCGGCCGAGCTCCTCGCGGGCGGGCGCGGCCTGCTGCTGGAGGCGCGCGGCCGTCTGCGCGGCGGTCCGCTCGGCCCGCTGGGCGGCCTTGAGGTCGACGCGGGTCTTGTTGTACGCCTCGGTCAGCTTCTCGGCCTCGGTGTTCAGCGCGTCCAGCCGCTTGCGGAGCTCGCTCTCGGACGGCTTGGGCTGCGCGGCGGGGGTGGCCGCGGCCCGTACGGCCGGGGGCGCGATCGTGGGTGCGGCCGCCGGGTGCACGGCGGCCTCCGCGGCGATCGGGGTCAGCGCGCCGAACGCGACGACCGTGGCAGCGGTGAGGGAGGGCACGGCGAAGCCGCGCCGTTCGCGAGCCGGTGACAAACCGGTGAACTCCTCTCCTTGGCCGCCTACCGGGTTAGCTGACGGGTTCGGGCCAGGAGTCGCCCTACGGCGCGCGGGGGTGCGCGCCGATTCACCCCAGGGGGCCTGGGTCCCCGGTTCCCCCGGAGGGGATTCGGCGGTCTCCGGCCGTCGTCCCGGGGGGCGGGACTCGGAACGACCGGATTACGGGAGAGTACAAAGTCCGGGCAAAGTTGGCCAAATAGCAAGATGTGCGGCGCGCGGGAAGACGTGGGCGGGCCGTCGACGTTGAACGCCCAGTAGAATCGAAAGAGTCGCAGTCTGCGGCGGAACCCCACACTCTCACCCAAGGCGAGACCGCATGCCCATCTCCACGCGTGACGACCTCCGGAACGTCGCGATCGTCGCCCACGTCGACCACGGGAAGACGACGCTGGTCGACGCCATGCTCTGGCAGTCCGGGGCGTTCCGCGACAACCAGGACGTGGACGACCGCGTCATGGACTCCGGCGACCTGGAGCGTGAGAAGGGCATCACGATCCTGGCCAAGAACACCGCCGTCCGGCACGCCGGGATGACGATCAACATCATCGACACCCCCGGCCACGCCGACTTCGGCGGCGAGGTCGAGCGCGGCCTGTCCATGGTCGACGGCGTCGTGCTGCTGGTGGACGCCAGCGAGGGCCCGCTCCCGCAGACCCGGTTCGTGCTGCGCAAGGCGCTGGCCGCGAAGCTGCCGGTGATCCTGGTCGTCAACAAGACCGACCGGCCGGACGCCCGCATCGACGAGGTCGTCGACGAGACGTACGAGCTGTTCATGGACCTCGACGCCGAAGAGGACCAGATCGACTTCCCGATCGTCTACGCCTCCGGCCGCGCCGGCCGCGCGTCCCTCACCAAGCCCGAGAACGGCGGGATGCCCGACAGCGAGGACCTCGAGCCGCTGTTCGACATCATCAAGCAGACGATCCCGGCCCCCTCGTACGACCCCGACGCCCCGCTCCAGGCGCACGTCACCAACCTGGACGCCTCCAGCTACCTCGGCCGCATCGCGCTGTGCCGGGTGCACTCCGGGATCATCAAGAAGGGCCAGTCGGTCGCCTGGTGCAAGCGCGACGGCAGCGTCGAGCGCGTCCGCATCAGCGAGCTGATGATGACCGAGGCGCTCACCCGCAAGCCCGCCGACGAGGCCGGGCCCGGCGACATCATCGCGCTGGCCGGCATCGCCGACATCATGATCGGCGAGACCCTCGCCGACCCCGACGACCCGCGCCCGCTGCCGCTGATCACGGTGGACGAGCCGGCGATCTCGATGACGATCGGCACCAACACCAGCCCGCTCGCCGGCCGCGAGAAGGGCACCAAGGTCACCGCCCGGCTCGTCAAGGACCGCCTGGACCGCGAGCTGGTCGGCAACGTCTCGATCCGCGTCCTGCCGACCGAGCGTCCCGACGCCTGGGAGGTCCAGGGCCGCGGCGAGCTGGCGCTGGCCATCCTCGTCGAGAACATGCGCCGCGAGGGCTACGAGCTGACCGTCGGCAAGCCGCAGGTCGTCGCCCGCGAGATCGACGGCAAGAAGCACGAGCCCGTCGAGCGGCTCACCGTCGACCTCCCCGAGGAGCACCTGGGCGCGGTCACGCAGCTCATGGCCGTCCGCAAGGGCCGCATGGAGCAGATGACCAACCACGGCACCGGCTGGATCCGGATGGAGTTCCTGGTTCCCGCCCGCGGCCTGATCGGCTTCCGTACCGAGTTCCTCACCGAGACCCGCGGCACCGGGATGGCGCACCACGTCTTCGAGGGCTACGAGCCCTGGTTCGGCGAGCTGCGCACCCGCCCGTCCGGGTCCCTGGTCGCCGACCGCACCGGTGCCGCCACCGCGTACGCGATCACCAACCTGCAGGAGCGCGGCACCTTCTTCGTCGGCCCCACCACGCAGGTGTACGAGGGCATGATCGTCGGCGAGAACTCGCGCTCCGACGACATGGACGTCAACATCTGCAAGGAGAAGCAGAAGACCAACATCCGCTCCTCCACGGCCGAGAGCACCGAGACCCTCACCCCGCCCCGCCTGCTGACGCTCGAGGAGGCGCTGGAGTTCGTCCGCGAGGACGAGTGCGTCGAGGTGACCCCGACCGCCGTACGGCTCCGCAAGGTCGTCCTGGACGCCAAGGAGCGCGAGCGCACCCGAGCCCGCGCCAAGCGGGCGAGTTGATTGTGGAGGGGCGACCCTCCACACCGGTCATCGTGGAGGGGCGACCCTCCACACCACCCGGGCCCGGGGTGGGGGGGGCGCGGCCACAGACAACAGGAGAGCCCCCCCCCCCGGGCCGGGCTGACCAGGACCCCCCCCAACCCCCGGGGGGAGGTCGACCACCACCC
>NZ_JBEZWH010000087.1:0-31256 GCF_040703975.1 Spirillospora sp. NPDC029432 | reverse complement strand
CCGCGCGCAGGGGCAGCAGCACGGACGGCCCCACGAACCCGGTGCACAGGTCCGTGCCGCCCGACAGGGAGCCGAGGAGCACCCGTTCCCGGAGGGGTGGGCGACGGGCGCGCCCCGGCCGCTCCCGCCGGAGGTCAGCGCCATCACCGCGTAGGTCCCGCCGCCGGCGGCCACGGCGATGGCGGCCGCCGCCAGCACGGCGGGCATCCAGCCGCGCCGCCGGCGCCGCCGCCCGCCCCGGGAGCCCGTCCCGGGCCGCGTGCTCTCGGTGGAGCCATTGCCTTCGCCCCCGGCCGTCTCCTCGGCTCCGGCGGTCTCCAGGGCCGTGTCCGGGGACGCGCCGTTCGCCGCGGCGGCCGGGGCCTCGGGCGAGCCGGCGTCCAGGAGCGGGTCGGAAACGGACGGGCCGACCGCGCCGACCGCGGCGGGCGAGGATGGTGCGGTCGCCGCGGTGCCGGACGGGGCGAACGCGTCGTCGTGGCCCACCAGGCGCAGCAGGACCTGCGCGGCCGTGGGCCGCTCGGCCGGGTCCTTGGCCAGGGCGGCGGCGACCAGCGCGCGCAGGTCGCCGTCCAGGTCGCCGAGGTCGGGCTCGTGGTGCAGGACGCGGTAGATCACGGCGGTGATCGAGTCCGCGCCGAACGGGGGCCGCCCGGTGGCGGCGAACGTCATCGTCGCGCCCCAGGCGAACACGTCCGCGGGCGCTCCTATGTCCTCGCCGGTCACCTGCTCGGGCGCCATGTACGCCGGGGTCCCGACGGGCCGGCTGCTGACGGCGCTGGCCGCGTCCAGGACCCGCGACAGCCCGAAGTCGATGGCGCGCGGGCCGTCGGGGCCGAGCAGGACGTTGTGCGGCTTGAGGTCGCGGTGCACGATCCCGGCGCGGTGGATGGCCGCCAGCGCGCTGGCGGTGTTGACCGCCAGCCGCTCCAGGGCGCCGCCGGTGATCGGCCCCGCCGAGGCGACCTGGCGGCTCAGCGACGGGCCGGGGACGTACTCGCTGACGAGGTACGGGTTGTCGCCGGCCACGTCGGCGTCCAGGACCTGGGCGGTGCAGAACCGGGCGACCTGGCGGGCGACGGACGCCTCGCGGATGAACCGGGCCCGCGCGGTCTCGTCGTCGTCGAACTGCACCCGCAGCAGCTTGACCGCGACCCGCTCGCCGCCCGGCCCGGTGCCGAGGAAGACCGTGCCCTGGCCGCCCGAGCCGAGCCTGCCGACCAGCCCGTACGCGCCCAGGCGCCTGGGGTCCTGCGGCTGCAGCGGCTGGGCCTCCGGCACACGGGCTCCTTTTCGGTCCAGTTCGGTCCGGTTCGATCCGGTTCGGTCCGGTCTCGGCGCGCCGCCGGCGGGCGGGACGCATGATCGATCGAGCGCGCCCCGGCGGCGGAGCGCGCCGCCTCCACACCTATCACCTGGCGGCGTCGCCCCGTGCGGGATCGCCGTTCATCGCGTGACCCGACATGCCGGAAACGCCCCTTGGGGCGTGCGGGACAGGGCCCCTCCCCGGGGCGCGCGCGGGGGTCAGCCGGCGTCGCGGCGCCTCAGGTAGCGCTCGAACTCGCGGGCGATGGCGTCGCCGCTGGCCTCGGGCAGCTCGGTGGCGTCCTTCTGCTCCTCCAGGGTCCGCACGTACTCGGCGACCTCGGAGTCCTCCTCGGCCAGCTCGTTGACGCCGTTCTCCCAGGCGCGCGCCTCCTCGGGCAGCTCGCCCAGCGGGACGGTCACGTCGAGGAGGTCCTCCACGCGGCGCAGCAGCGCCAGCGTGGCCTTGGGGGAGGGCGGCTGGGCGACGTAGTGCGGGACGGCCGCCCACAGCGACACGGTGCTCAGGTCGGCCTTGGCGCAGGCGTCCTGCAGGACGCCCAGGATGCCGGTGGGGCCCTCGTACCGGGTCGGCTCCAGGTTGAGGGTGGAGACCAGGCCCGCCTCGGAGGCGGCGCCGGTGACCGGGACCGGGCGGGTGTGCGGGGCGTCGGCCAGCAGCGCGCCGAGCAGGACGACGTTCTGCACGTTCAGCTCCAGCATGAGCCCGACCAGCTCGCGGCAGAACGACCGCCACCGCATGTTGGGCTCGATCCCGTGCACCAGGACCACGTCGCGGCCCGAGGGCAGCCGGGTCCAGGAGATCCGGGTGGTGGGCCAGGTGATCCCGCGGCTCTCGCCGTCGCTCATCTCGATGAGCGGCCGGGTGACCTGGAAGTCGTAGTAGTCGTCGGGGTCGAACTCGGCGATCGGAACCGCGTCCCAGGTGGACTCCAGATGCTGGACGACCCCGCTGGCGGCCTCCCCGGCGTCGTTCCACCCCTCAAAGGCGGCCACGAGCACCGGGTTCACGAGCTCCGGCACGCTTTCCAGCTCGACCACGCGCTGCCTCCTTCCGACGTCGGGTACAGCGTCACCGCGGGGGGCCGTCATTCCCGGGTCGGGGGCCCGGGATCATGATCGGTGGCTGACACCCTACGTCCTGAGTGGGGACCTACCCCACCGATCCGCCGCCCAGACCTCACCGGGACGGGGCGGCGGACGGGCGCGGTCACGATTGGATCTCGCCGCCGGGCGGCGCCGCGGTCACTTGCCGTCGGTGGTGTGCACGATCAGCACGTCGCACGGGGAGCGGTGCGAGAGGTTGGCCGGGACCGAGCCGAGGATCCGGCCGGCCAGGCTGTTGAGGCCGCGGTTGCCGACCACGACCAGGTCGGCGGCGCGGTCCTTGGCCAGCCTGCTGATCACGTCGACCGCGTCGCCCTCGACGGCCTCCTGCTCGATGTCCTTGGCGCCGGCCGCCACCGCGCGCTCGCGGGCCGCCCGCAGCGCGTCGTCGGCGGGCGTGGAGCCCTGGACCTTGTACGCCAGGTCGCCCAGCCGGTCGGCGGCGCTCTGCCGCTCGCGCTCGGGCATCGGGCTGTAGGCGGAGGCGAGCAGCAGCGTGGCGCCGGTGGCGGCGGCCAGCTGGGCGGCCCGGTCGACCGCGCGGAACGAGGAGTCCGAGCCGTCCGTGCCGACGAGGATGGTGCGGTATGCGCTCATGCCGCTCCTTACCGGGGAGTAGGTTGCAGGGTGGCACGTTATCCTCCCGGTGACCCATCCGTCACGGGGCCGCGCCCTCGTACCGGGAGATGCGCGCACGGGCGCCCGCGGGCCTTGGCTAGGCTGGGGCACCATGAGCACTCCCACTTCGCACTCCTTGCGTCAGGCCCTCAAGCAACGCGTCGTCGTGGCCGACGGGGGCATGGGGACGATGCTCCAGGACGCCGGCCCCACCCTCGACGACTTCCAGGGCCACGAGGGCTGCAACGAGATCCTGAACGTCACCCGGCCCGACATCGTGCGCGCGGTGCACGCGGCCTACTTCGACGCCGGCGTCGACTGCGTAGAGACCAACACCTTCGGCGCCAACCTCGCCAACCTCGGCGAGTACGACATCACCGAGCGGATCTACGAGCTGGCCGAGGCCGGCGCCCGGCTGGCCCGCGAGGTCGCCGACGAGTACTCCACCGAGGACCGCCCCCGCTGGGTGATCGGCTCGGTCGGCCCCGGCACCAAGCTGCCCACGCTGGGCCACGTCACGTTCGCCGAGCTCCGCGACGCCTACCAGCGGACCGCCGAGGGCCTCATCGACGGCGGCGTCCAGGCCATCCTCGTGGAGACCTGCCAGGACCTGCTCCAGTCCAAGGCCGCCCTGATCGGCGCCAAGCGCGCCATCGCCGCCGCCGGCTCGGGCACCGTGCTGATCGGCCAGGTCACCATCGAGCAGAACGGCGCGATGCTGATGGGCTCGGAGATCGGCGCCGCGCTGACCGCGCTGGAGCCGCTGGACCTCGACCTGATCGGCCTCAACTGCGCCACCGGCCCCGCCGAGATGAGCGAGCACCTGCGGTACCTCGCCCGGCACGCCCGCGTCGGGATCTCCTGCATGCCCAACGCGGGCCTGCCGGAGCTGACCTCCGACGGCGCCCACTACCCGCTGACGCCCGGCGAGCTGGCCGACGCGCACGACACCTTCACCCGCGAGTTCGGCCTGTCGCTGGTCGGCGGCTGCTGCGGCACGACGCCCGAGCACCTGCGCCAGGTCGTGGAGCGGGTGCGCGGCCGCGAGATCGCCGAGCGCCGTCCGCGCCCCGAGCCCGGCGCGTCCTCGCTCTACCAGCACGTCCCGTTCCGGCAGGACACCTCGTACCTCGCCATCGGCGAGCGCACCAACGCCAACGGCTCCAAGGCGTTCCGCGAGGCGATGCTGGAGGAGCGCTGGGACGACTGCGTCAAGATCGCCCGGGACCAGGCGCGGGACGGCGCCCACATGATCGACCTGTGCGTCGACTACGTCGGCCGCGACGGCGTCAGGGACATGAAGGAGCTGGCGTTCCGGTTCGCGACCGCCGCCACCCTGCCGATCGTGCTCGACTCGACCGAGACGCCGGTGCTGGAGGCCGGCCTGGAGATGCTCGGCGGCCGCGCCGTGGTCAACTCCGTCAGCTTCGAGGACGGCGACGGCGAGGGCTCCAAGCTCCGCAAGCTGATGCCGATCGTCCGCGAGCACGGCGCGGGGATCGTGGTCATGTGCATCGACGAGGAGGGCCAGGCCCGCACCGCCGAGCGCAAGGTCGAGATCGCCTGCCGGATGATCGAGGAGCTCACCGGCAACTGGGGCATGCGGGTCGGCGACATCATCGTCGACTGCCTCACCTTCACCATCGGCACCGGCCAGGAGGAGTCCCGCCGGGACGCCCTGGAGACGATCGAGGCGATCCGCGGCCTCAAGCGCCGCTACCCCGAGGTGCAGACCACGCTGGGCCTGTCGAACGTCTCGTTCGGCCTCAACCCGGCCGCCCGGATCGTCCTGAACTCGGTGTTCCTGAACGAGTGCGCCGACGCCGGCCTGGACTCGGCGATCGTGCACGCCTCCAAGATCCTGCCGATGACGCGGATCCCCGAGGAGCAGCGCAAGGTCGCCCTCGACCTCGTCTACGACCGCCGCCAGGGCGAGTACGACCCGCTGCTGACGTTCATGGAGTTGTTCGAGGGCGTCGACACGGCGGCGATGAAGGCCGACCGGTCCGCCGAGCTGCTCGCGCTGCCGCTGTGGGAGCGCCTCAAGCGCCGCATCGTGGACGGCGAGCTGGACGGCCTGAACGCCGACCTGGACGAGGCCCTCACCCAGCGGCCCGCCCTGGAGATCGTCAACGACGTGCTGCTGGACGGCATGAAGACGGTCGGCGAGCTGTTCGGGTCCGGCCAGATGCAGCTGCCGTTCGTGCTGCAGAGCGCCGAGGTCATGAAGACCGCGGTCGCCTACCTCGAGCCGCACATGGAGAAGTCCGACGAGGACGGCGGCAAGGGCCGGATCGTGCTGGCCACCGTCAAGGGCGACGTCCACGACATCGGCAAGAACCTCGTCGACATCATCCTGTCCAACAACGGCTACGAGGTCGTGAACCTCGGCATCAAGCAGCCGATGTCGGCGATCCTCCAGGCCGCCGAGAACGAGCGCGCCGACGTGATCGGGATGTCCGGGCTGCTGGTCAAGTCCACCGTGATCATGAAGGAGAACCTGGAGGAGCTCAACTCCCGGGGCCTGTCGGGGAACTGGCCGGTGCTGCTGGGCGGCGCCGCCCTCACCCGCGCCTACGTCGAGCAGGACCTGGCCGAGCTGTTCGACGGCGAGGTCCGCTACGCCCGCGACGCGTTCGAGGGGCTGCGGCTCATGGACGCGTTCATGGCCGTCAAGCGCGGCGAGGAGGGCGCGCAGCTGCCGCCGCTGCGCGAGCGCCGGGTGAAGTCCCGCGGCGCCCGCTTCGAGGTCACCGAGCCCGAGGACATGCCCGCCCGGTCGGACGTGGCCGCCGACAACAAGGTGCCCGCGCCGCCGTTCTGGGGCGACCGCATCGTCAAGGGCGTCCCGCTCAACGACTACGCGGCCTTCCTGGACGAGCGCGCCACGTTCATGGGCCAGTGGGGCCTCAAGCCCGCCCGCGGCGCCGGCGGCCCCTCCTACGAGGAGCTGGTGGAGACCGAGGGGCGGCCGCGGCTGCGGATGTGGCTGGACCGCATCCAGACCGAGGGGCTGCTGGAGGCCGCCGTCGTGTACGGCTACTTCCCGGCCGTCAGCGAGGGGAACGACCTGGTCCTGCTGCACGAGGACGGCTCGGAGCGGGAGCGGTTCACCTTCCCGCGCCAGCGCCGCGACCGGCACCTGTGCCTGGCCGACTTCTTCCGGTCCCGCGAGTCCGGGGAGACCGACGTGGTCGCGTTCCAGCTCGTGACGATGGGCTCGAGGATCGCCGAGGCGACCGGGGAGCTGTTCGCCAAGAACGCCTACCGCGACTACCTGGAGCTGCACGGCCTGTCGGTGCAGCTGACCGAGGCGCTGATGGAGTACTGGCACGCCCGGATCCGGTCGGAGATCGGCTTCGGCGCCGAGGACTCCGCCGACGTCGAGGACTTCTTCAAGCTCGGCTACCGCGGCGCCCGCTACTCCTTCGGCTACGCCGCCTGCCCGGAGCTGGAGGACCGCGCCAAGCTGGTACGGCTGCTCAAGCCCGAGCGGGTCGGCGTGAGCCTGTCGGAGGAGCTCCAGCTGCACCCCGAGCAGTCGGCGGACGCCCTGGTCGTGCACCACCCGGAGGCGAAGTACTTCAACACGTGACCTATCCTCGGTCCTTCGAAAGATCTTGTTTTCGGGGGATCCGAGGAGGGGTGCGCGCGTGCGCGAGACCGTGCGGGAGACCGGCCCGGCCGGAGAGGGCCTGCAGGCCGTCCTGTTCGACATGGACGGCCTGCTGGTCGACTCCGAGCGGCTGTGGCTGGAGGCCGAGACCGAGACCATGGAGTGGCTCGGCGGCACCTGGAGCCAGGAGCAGCAGGAGCACCTGGTCGGCGGCTCGCTGGACATCGCCGTGGCCTACATGCTGGAGCTGACCGGCGCGGACGTCCCGCCCGCCGAGGTCGGGCGGCGGATGATGGACGCCATGCTGGAGCGGCTGAGCGCCTGCGTGCCGATGATGCCCGGCGCCAAGGAGCTGCTGGCCGAGATCCGCGCCGCCGGCGTCCCGGCCGCGCTGGTGTCCTCCAGCCACCGTGCGCTGCTTGAGCCCGCCCTGGACGCGATGGGCCGCGAGCACTTCGCCCTCAGCGTCGCGGGGGACGAGGTGAGCCGCACCAAGCCCGACCCGGAGCCGTACCTGACCGCGGTGGCGCGGCTGGGCGCCGTCCCGGAGCGGTGCGTGGTCCTGGAGGACTCCCCGAACGGCGTGGCCGCGGCGGAGGCCGCGGGCTGCGTCACCGTCGCCGTCCCGAACGTCCTCCCGGTGCCCCCGGCGCCGGGCCGGACCGTCGTCGGATCGTTGCGAGAAGTTGATCTTCAGAGGCTGGCCGGGCTGGTCGCCGCGGCCGGCTGACCGCGCGGCGGCCCGGGCCGCCGGAGCTCGCTCCGCACGGCCGTGACCTGGCCGAGACCGCTCCGATACCGACCGGTAGGTCCAGTGGGCCGGGCGCCCCGCCGGGCGTCCGAGGCGCCCGCTGCGGGCGTCCCCGGCGCCCCGGCGGGCGGGTCTCAGGGTTCTCAGGGTGGGGATCACGCCGGAGGAGGAGGCGGCGGCGCCCGGAACCGTCCGCCCGGAGGAGCATGGAACGGCCTCTCACGTGCTTCCATGGAGGAAGCAGCACCATGCGAGATTGAGGGGCCGGCATGACCGATGCGACCATATTCGCGATCAGCCTGGGCATCACCCTGCTGGGACTGGTCATCAGCTGGGGCGTCTACCGGCGGCGGGGCGCGGCGTCGGGGCTGCGCGGCGCGGCCTGGTCGCTGGTGCCGGTGGCCGCCACCATGACGGGGGTCACGGCGTTCTTCGTCGACCTGGCCACGTTCAGCCCGGCCAAGTGGGGCGGCGCCGCCATCGCGGGCGTGGCCGTCCTGCTGTACCTGGTGTCGGGCGTCATGCTCAGCCGCCGCGCGGGCGCGGCGCCGGGGAAGGCCGCGGCCGGCGGGGGACGGGAGCGCCGGGCCGCCGGCGGCGACCGGGCGCCCAAGGGGGCGGTGGAGCAGTCGAGGCCGGCCGCCGCGGACCCGGAGATGGCCGAGATCGAGGAGATCCTGCGGAACCGCGGCATCAAGTAGCCGCCCGCGATCTTTTACCGCTTTTTTGCCCGCGACTCCCGCCCCGGGAGCCGCCGGGGGCCGGAGCGGCACAGCAGCATCCTGTGCCGCTCCGGCCCTTCTTTTTGCGCCCGCACCGCCCTGACCTGCGCATGATCGGTCTCGAAACGGCCTCATTACGGTAAAGCTTCCCGGTCTAGACCGGATGGCTGTTGTCTTTCACTCCTTCCGGCCACGTACTATTCGGGCGCTTTGCCGATGCATTGTGCGGATCGCGTGTGCCCGAGATGACGGCGAGATCACAAGTCAGAAACGGGTACTGGCGGACCACGCTCCACGGATGGACAGTCGTCCCCGAACGACTAGGTTTCCCTCCAGCAAACGCGGCGTAACGGGCACGGAGGGCGGACGATCTCCGTCCCCGGGAACGGTCGACCGGTCACGCGTGGCCGACGGGTAGGAGGTACTGAGGGTGGGCGCACCGATCGAGGTGTCCGGGACGGACAAGGAGGCCCAGCCGGAGGCCGTGCTCTCGGGAGTGGAGAGCAAGGCCATCCAGGGCCGCTCGCTCGGACGGATCGCCTGGCTCCGGCTGCGGCGCGACAAGGTGGCGATGACCGGCGGCGTGCTGGTGGTCGTGCTGATCCTGATGGCCGTGTTCGCGCCGCTGATCGTCAAGCTGCTGGGGCATCCGCCGAACGAGTACCACCAGGAGCTGCTGGACCCGACGTTCGGCTCCCCGAACGAGCCCATGGGCGGGATGAGCGGCCAGTTCCTCCTCGGCCTCGAGCCCGGCACCGGCCGAGACCTGTTCAGCCGCATCGTGTACGGCGCGCGGGTGTCGCTGCTGATCGGGTTCCTGGCCACCATCGTCGCGGCGCTGATCGGCACCGCCATGGGCGTGATCGCCGGCTACTTCGGCGGCTGGGTCGACGGCCTCATCTCCCGCATCATGGACGTGTTCCTGGCCTTCCCGCTGATGCTGTTCGCCATCGCCATCGTCGGCGTCATCCCCGACCGGATGGCCGGCCTCACCGGCAACGGGCTGCGGATCGGCGTGCTGGTCTTCGTGATCGGGTTCTTCAGCTGGCCGTACATCGGCCGCATCGTCCGCGGGCAGACGCTGTCGCTGCGCGAGCGGGAGTTCGTGGACGCGGCCCGCAGCATGGGGGCGCGGGGCCCGTACATCATCGTGCGGGAGATCCTGCCGAACCTGGTCGCGCCGATCCTCGTCTACGCGACGCTGATGATCCCGACGAACATCCTGTTCGAGGCGGCGCTGTCGTTCCTCGGCGTCGGCATCGAGCCGCCCACCCCGTCCTGGGGCGGCATGCTGACCACCGCCATCCAGACCTACCAGGTGACGCCGTACTTCGTGGTGATCCCCGGCGTGGCCATCTTCATCACCGTCATGGCCTTCAACGTCTTCGGCGACGGGCTGCGTGACGCTCTCGACCCACGGACCCGCTGACCCCCGCGGGAACGACCGTCCTTAGTGAAAGGGAATCCATGAAAAGGCCCAAGGTTCTGACCGCCGCGGCGGCCGGCGCCGTCGTGCTGAGTCTGGGACTGTCCGCCTGCGGCGGCGGTGGCGATGACAAGCAGGGCGGCGGGACGAGTGTGAGCAACGCCGCCATCGGCAAGGTCCACAACCCGTCCGACAAAAAGGGCGGGACGCTGAAGATGGCGACCAGCTCGGACATCGACTCCACCGACCCGGGCAACATGTACTACGCCTGGGCGAACAACTTCACCCGGCTGTACTCCCGGATGCTGCTGACCTACCCGGCCAAGCCCGGCCCCGACGGGTTCAAGCCGGTGCCGGACATCGCCGAGGGCCTCGGCACGTCCAACGCCGACAAGACCGAGTGGACCTACAAGCTCAAGCGCGGCCTCAAGTACGAGGACGGCTCGGAGATCCGCGCCGAGGACATCAAGTACGCGGTGGCGCGGACGTTCGACCGCGGCGTCCTGCGCAACGGCCCCAGCTACTTCTCCAACCTGCTGGACGCCAAGGGCTACAAGGGTCCGTTCAAGGACAAGAACCTCGACAACTTCAAGGGCGTCACCACCCCGGACGACCACACCGTGGTCTTCCACCTGAACGCGCCCTTCGCCGAGTTCAACGAGCTGGTGACCTTCAGCGGCCAGACCACCCCGGTGCCGCAGGACAAGGACAAGGGCGAGCGCTACGGCCTGCACCCGTTCTCGTCCGGCCCCTACAAGTGGGAGGCCGACTACCAGCCGAACAAGGGCGGCGCGCTGGTCCGCAACGCGAACTGGGACCAGGCGACCGACCCCAACCGCAAGCAGCTGCCCGACCGCATCGAGCTGCTGGCCGGCATGAACGCCGACGAGCTGGACAACCAGCTGCTGTCCGGCCAGATCCACGTGGCCCTGGAGGGCACCGGCGTCCAGGACAACGGCCGTAAGACGCTGCTGTCCAGCGCGGACCACCGCAAGAACGCCGACAACCCCCCCGGCGGCTTCCACTGGTACATGCCGATCAACACCAAGGTGATCGACAACGTCGAGTGCCGCAAGGCCATCGTGTACGCGACCAACCGCGACTCGCTGTGGCGCGCCTACGGCGGTGACGTCGGCGGCGAGCTGGCCACCTCGATCATGCCCCCGAACATCGAGGGCCGCGAGAAGGGCACCGACTACTACACCAAGGCCGAGAAGGGCTACACCGGCGACACCGCCAAGGCCAAGGAGTCCCTGACCGCCTGCGGCAAGCCGAACGGCTTCGAGACCAAGATGACCTACCGCAGCGACCGGCCCAAGGAGAAGGCCGTCGCCGAGGCGATGCAGGCCGCGCTCCAGCGCGTCGGCATCAAGCTGACCCTGCAGGGCTACCCGGCCAACACCTACACCAACGACCAGTTCGGCTCCCCGTCCTTCATCAAGAAGGAGGGCATCGGCCTGGGCACCTACGGCTGGCACGCCGACTGGCCGACCGGCTACGGCTACCTGCAGGCGCTGACCGACAAGGACGCCATCGTCCCGTCCGGCAACGCCGCGGTCTCCGAGCTCGACGACCCGGCGATCAACAAGATGTGGGACGACGTCGTCAAGATCGAGGACCCCGCCCAGCGGAACAAGATCTACAACCAGATCGACGACTCGATCCGCAAGCAGGCCGCGTTCATCCCGAACGTGTACGCCAAGTCGCTCCTGTACAGGCCGGCCAACCTGACCAACGTGTTCTTCCACGACGGGTACGGCATGTACAACTACTCGACCCTGGGCCTGAGCGGCTGACCCGGTCGTCTCCCTGGTCGACTCGTTGAACGAAAGCAGGTGAAGGCAGCGGGCGGCCGCCCGGCACCCCGGGCGGCCGCCCACCGCCGCTGACCGTGATCGCATTTATCGTTCGCCGGCTCGTGGGCGCGATCGCGCTGTTGCTGGTCATCAGCGCGGTGACCTTCGCGATCTTCTTCTTGCTGCCCCGGCTGGCCGGCACCACCAATGACGACCTCGCGGCCCGGTTCGCCGGTAAGGCGCCCACACCGGAGACCGTGGCGGCCGTGAAGGAGCGCCTCGGGTTCGACGACCCGATCGCGGTCCAGTACGGAGACTTCATCAAGGCCGTGGTCGTGGGCGACACCTACGACACCGGCACCGCCAAGATCGACTGCCCGGCGCCGTGCTTCGGGTACTCGTTCCGCACCAACACCAACGTGACCGACCAGCTGCTGGACCGCATCCCGGTCACGCTGTCGCTGGTGGTCGGCGCGGCGGTGCTGTGGCTGGCGATCGGCGTCGCGATCGGCGTGCTGTCGGCGCTGCGCCGCGGCTCGTTCTTCGACCGCGCCGCGATGCTGATCGCGCTGGCCGGCGTGTCGCTGCCGATCTTCTTCACCGGGCTGCTGTCGCTGACGTTCGTGGTGCACGCCTGGGGGCTGCTGCCACCGGTCAGCTATCACAGCTTCCTGGACAATCCCTTCGCCTGGGCGGGTAATCTCATATTGCCCTGGGTGACCCTGGCCTTCCTCTACGCGGCCATGTACGCGCGGATGACCAGGGCCGGGATGCTGGAGACGCTCAACGAGGACTACATCCGCACCGCGCGGGCCAAGGGCCTGCCGGAGAACAAGGTCATCACCAAGCACGCGCTGCGCGCCACGCTGACGCCGCTGCTCACGCTGTTCGGCCTGGACATTGGGCTGCTGCTGGGCGGCGCGGTGCTCACCGAGAAGACGTTCTCGCTGGCGGGCCTGGGCCGGCTGGCGCTGGACGGGGTCAACGGCAGCGACCTGCCGGTGGTGCTCGGTGTGGTCATGGTCGCGGCGATCTTCATCGTCCTGGCCAACCTGGTCGTCGACGTCCTCTACGGCGTCGTCGACCCGAGGGTGAGGCACAGCTGATGGACGAGGGGACGGGAGGCACGGTGGACGGGGCGAAGTCCTTCCTCGACGTGCGCGACCTGCGCATCCACTTCCCCACCGACGACGGCCTGGTCAAGTCGGTGGACGGGCTGAGTTTCCGGCTGGAGCGGGGCCGCACGCTCGGCATCGTGGGGGAGTCCGGGTCCGGCAAGAGCGTGACCAGCCTGGGGATCCTCGGCCTGCACAACCGGCGCAACGCGCAGGTCTCGGGCGAGATCTGGCTGAACGGCACCGAGCTGGTCTCGGCGCCGCCGGAGGACGTGCGGAAGCTCCGCGGCCGCGAGATGTCGATGATCTTCCAGGATCCGCTGTCGTCGATGCACCCGCACTACACGGTCGGCAAGCAGATCATCGAGGCCTACCGGGTCCACAACGACGTGTCCAAGCAGGTGGCGCGCAAGCACGCGATCGACATGCTGGGCCGGGTCGGGATCCCCAGGCCGGACCGGCGGGTGGACGACTACCCGCACCAGTTCTCCGGCGGCATGCGGCAGCGCGCGATGATCGCGATGGCGCTGTCGTGCGACCCGGAGCTGCTGATCGCCGACGAGCCCACCACCGCGCTGGACGTGACCGTCCAGGCGCAGATCCTGGACCTGATCCGGGACCTGCAGCAGGAGTTCAACTCCGCGATCATCATGATCACCCACGATCTCGGGGTGGTCGCCGAGCTGGCCGACGACATCCTGGTGATGTACGGCGGCCGGTGCGTGGAGTACGGCGGCGTGGATGACGTGTTCCACCGGCCCGAGCACCCCTACACGTGGGGGCTGCTGGGCTCGATGCCGCGGCTGGACCGGCCGCCGTCCGAGCGGCTGATGCCCATCAAGGGCACCCCGCCCAGCCTCATCAACCTGCCGACGGGGTGCGCGTTCAACCCGCGCTGCGCGTACGAGGGGCTGACGGAGGGGAAGGCGACCACCGAGCGTCCCGAGCTGCGGGAGACGTCCCCGGGGCACAGCGTGGCCTGCCACATGGCCGCCGAGCGGCGGCGCCGCATCTGGACCGACGAGATCGCTCCCAAGCTGTGACGGGAGCAGTGGAGACATCGTGAGCACTTCCGACGACAAGCGCCCGGCGGACGCCGAGGCCGCCGAGGCCGCCGCGGCGGTCTCCGGCGCGACGGCGGCGGACGTCGCCGTGGACGACCGGCCCGCCGTCGCCGACGGCGAGGTGCTGCTGGACGTCCGCAACCTCGGGAAGCACTTCCCGGTGCACGCCGGGCTGCTGCGCCGCCAGGTCGCCGCGGTCAAGGCCGTGGACGGGGTGTCGTTCTCGGTGCGCAAGGGCGAGACGCTCGGCCTGGTGGGCGAGTCGGGCTGCGGCAAGACCACCACCGGCCGGATGGTGATGCGGCTGCTGGACTCCAGCTTCGGGAAGATCACCTTCGAGGGGCAGGACATCACCAAGCTGTCCCAGAAGCGGATGCGGCCGCTGCGCCGGGACATCCAGATGATCTTCCAGGACCCGTACTCGTCGCTGAACCCCCGGCAGACGGTCGGCGCGATCGTCGGCGCCGCGTTCCGGCTGCAGAAGATCGACACCAAGGTCCCGGTCAAGAAGGCCGTGCAGGAGCTGCTGGAGCTGGTCGGGCTCAACCCCGAGCACTACAACCGCTACCCGCACGAGTTCTCGGGCGGCCAGCGGCAGCGCATCGGGATCGCCCGGACGCTGGCGCTGCGGCCCAAGCTGATCGTGGCCGACGAGCCGGTGTCGGCGCTGGACGTGTCGGTGCAGGCGCAGGTGGTCAACCTGCTGGAGGACCTGCAGGACGAGCTCGACCTCACCTACGTGGTGATCGCGCACGACCTGTCGGTGGTCCGGCACATCGCCGACCGGGTCGCGGTCATGTACCTCGGCAAGATCGTCGAGATCGCGGACCGCAACGACCTGTACGAGCGGCCGATGCACCCGTACACCAACGCGCTGCTGTCGGCGGTGCCGATCCCCGACCCGGCCGAGCGCGAGAACCGGAAGCGGATCCGGCTGCAGGGCGACGTGCCGAGCCCGCTGGAGCCGCCGCCCGCCTGCCGCTTCCACACCCGGTGCTGGAAGGCGCAGGACATCTGCAAGGAGAAGGAACCGCCGCTGGTGGAGCTGAGCCCGGGGCACGAGGCGGCCTGCCACTTCCCGGAGAACACCACGGTCAGCGCGACCGACCTGGTGGCGGCGCAGACCGCGGCGCTCAAGGGCCAGGCGGCCGAGGCGTCGGTCGTCAAGGGCGAGCCGGACGACGACGACTGACGTCCGGGACGCGCGCACGCCGGGAACCGGCCGCATCCTCCGCGGGAGGGCGGCCGGTTCCCGCGTTCGGTGCCCGCGCCGGTGCCCGCGTCGGTTCCGGCGTCAGGGATCCTGCCGGTGCGCGCGTCAGTGCCCGCGGGCGCCGCGGGCGAGGGCGTCGCCGAGCGGGGTGCGGCGGTACAGGACGTGGCGTCCGGCGCGGGCCCGTTCCAGGAGCCCGGCGCGGCGGAGCACGGTGAGGTGGTCGCCGGCGGCGCCGACGGCGATGCCGAGGGTACGCGCCAGCTGGGTGGTGCCCGCCGGGTCCTCCAGGGCGAGCAGGACGCGGGCGCGGGTACGGCCGAGCAGCCCGCCCAGGGCGCCGGGGTCGGCCTCCGCGGGGTCCTCCCAGAGCGCCGCGATGCCCCGGGCGGGGTAGATCAGCGCGTACGGCCAGGGTTCGTCGGTGTGCATCGCCACCCGCGGCCACAGGAACGCCGAGGGGATGAGCAGCAGGCCCCGCCCGCCCAGCGTGACGGTCTCGCGGCCCCGGGTGCCGACGATCTCCACGCCGCGGTTGCGCCACCGGACCTGCTCGTGCAGGCCGTCCAGCGCGGCCTCCCAGCCGCCCTCGCCGAGCCGCCCTGCCCGATGGACGACGTCGCGCTCGCAGATGGCGCGCAACTGCGGCCAGCCGGGCGCCAGCAGCTCCCGCCACGCCGCCTCCAGCGCCTCGGCGATCATTCCGACGACACCGGGGTCGCGCAGCCGCGCCGCGGCGGCCGCGGGCACGTCCCCCCGGTACCGCAGCGACTCGGCGATCTCGCGGCGGGCCAGCTCCGGCGGGGTGGCCCGGACGCGTTCCAGGTCGTCCTCGACCGTCTGGGCCAGGCCGCGGTCCGGGGGCGGGGAGGTGAAGCTCGGGCCGTAGTCGAGGGACTGCAGCGCCAGGACGGCGTCCAGCGGCGTCTCGGCGAGCAGCCGCCGGAACGCCGGGGCGAGCCGCCGCGACCACGCCTCGGGCAGCCGCCGGCCGGGCAGGCCGGCGAGGGTGCGCAGCAGCGCGTCGAGCTCGAACAGCGGGGAGAGCGCGAACCGGCTGTGCAGCAGGTCCTCCGTCTCGACCTCGAAGCGGATCACGGTCCGGAGCCTACGCGACCTTACGCCCAGGGACGTAAAGGTGGTGGCGCGGCCGCGGCCCCGGCAGGGTGACCGGCATGTCCGACGACTTCGCGCGTGTCACCTACGCCCGGATCCTGGCCGAGCCGCGCTTCCGGGTGCTGTTCGCGACCCGCTCGCTGGTGATCGCGGCGGACACGCTGCGGATGGTGGCGCTGTCGGTGCTGGTGTACGCGCGGACGGGCTCGCCGCTGCTGGCGGCGGTCGCGTTCGGGATCGGGTTCCTGCCGCAGGTGGCGGGCGGGGCGCTGCTGGGGTCGCTGGCCGACCGGCTGCGGCCGCGGCCGCTGATCACCGGCGTGTACGCGGCGGAGGCCGTGGCGGCGCTGGCGCTGGGCCTGCTGGACCTGCCGGTCGCGGTGTGCCTGCTGCTGGTCGCGGCGATCGCGTGCGTGACGCCGGTGGTGTCGGGCGCGGTGAACCGGCTGGCCGCCGAGGTGCTGCCGGGGGACGGGTTCGTGCTGGGCCGCTCGCTGATGATGATCGCGGCGGCGGTGGCGCAGCTGATGGGGCTGGCGTTCGGCGGGATCGCGGTGGCGGCGCTGGGGGACCGGCGGGCGCTGCTGGTGACGGCCGCCGTGTACGCGGTGGCGGCCGTCCTGGTGCGGGCCCTGCTGGACGACCTCCCGCCGGCCCCGGCGGGGGAGGGGCCGGCGTCGTCGGTCGTCGGCGCGAGCCGGGCGGCCAACCGCCGGCTGTGGCGGGACCGGGCGGTGCGGACGATCCTGCTGGCGCAGTGGCTGCCGGCGGCGTTCGTGGCGGGCGCGGAGAGCCTCCTCATCCCGTACGCGCAGGTGCGCGGCCACGGGGAGGCGGCGGGCGCGGTACTGCTGGCGGCGCTGCCGGTGGGGATGGCCGCGGGCAACGTGGTGTGCGGCCGGCTGCTGCGGCCGCACACCCGGGAGCGGCTGGTGGTGCCGATGATGGCGCTGTTCGGCCTGCCGCTGCTCGCCCTGGCGGCCGACCTCCCGCTGCCCGTCCTGACCGCCCTGCTGGCCGTGACGGGCGCCGGGTTCGCCTACGAGCTCGGCCTGCAGCGCCCGTTCGTGGACGCGGTCCCGGAGGAGGCGCGCGGCCAGGCGTTCGGGCTGCTGTCGACCGGGCTGATGACGCTGCAGGGCCTCGGCCCGGTGCTGCTCGGGGCCGTGGCCGAGGTGCTGGGCGTCGGCCGCGCCGTCGCGCTCGCCGGCGTCGCGTGCGGGGTCACGGCGCTGCTGCTGCGCCGGGTTCTGCTGCGCGTACGCGGAGGGCGCGGCGCAGGTCGTCCAGCCGCTCGGTGAGGGCGCGCCGCAGCGCCGGCGGGAGGCCGCCGCGTTCCAGGCGGCGCGCGGCCGCCCGTTCGGTGGCGGGGGAGACGGCGTGCGCGGGGAACAGCGCGGTCCCCAGGACCTTGGCGACGGCGGCACCGCGCGCGGCGGCGGCCGGGACCTCCTCGAAGTAGCGGTCGACGTAGGGCACGGTGAGCGCGGCCGTCTCGGGATGCCAGAACCCGGCGGCGGTGGCGGCCACCAGATGCGCGGACTCGGCGCCGCCGAGCATCGCGTGCCAGGCGCGCTCCTTGGCGGCGGGATCGGGAAGGGCGGCGCGGCACCGGGCGGCGCCCGCGTCGGCGGACGCGCCACGGTCGCGGCGGCGTTCGGCGGCGATGTCGTCCTCGCCCGCCGCGCCGAGCACGCACAGGCGCGCGAGCGCGTCCCACCGCAGCCCGGCCCCCGACCCCGCGAACACGCCCCGGCGCGACTCGGCGCTCGGACCCGCGAACACGCCCCGGCGAGGCCCGGTGGTCGGGCGCGCATGTGCGTCCGGGCGAGGCTCGGTGGTCGGGCGCAGGTGTGCGTCTGGGCGCGGCTCGGTGCTTGAGCGGGCGGGTGCGTCCGGGCGCGGCTCGGTGGACGGGCGCGCGGGTGCGTCCGGGTACTCCTCGGCGTTCGGGTGCGGGTGCGCGTCCGGGCACTGCCCGGCGTTCCGCGAGTGTTCGTCGCCGTCGCCGTCGCCGTCGCCGTCGCCGTCGCCGACGAGGAGGGCGCGTAGCTCGGCGGCGTCGTCGGGGGCGGTGCATTCGATGAGGGTGCGGGCGGCGATCGGGTGCATCGCCTCGCCGCCCCGCTCGATGACGTCCCGGCAGGTGGCGGTGAGGGAGGCGAGCGCGTCCGGGCGCCGGGCGGGCGGCAGGTAGTGGTCGGCGACCTCGGTGCGGGCGAACGCGAGCATCGCCGCGACCACGGCCGGTTCGGTCTCGGCGGGCAGGTGCCGCGCGGCCAGCTCCAGGAACGCGGCGGGCGGCAGTTCGGCGTCGCGGACCATGTCGCGGGCGGCGTTCCACAGCACGGCGCGCGGCAGCGGGTCGGCGATGGTGGACAGGCCCTCGGCGGCGGCGCGCCAGGACCGCTCGTCGAGGCGGATCTTGGCGTAGGTGTGGTCGCCGTCGTTGGGCAGGGTCAAGGCGGGGCGGGGCGCGCCTTCGGGCGGCTGCATGCGGGCCGGGTCGCCGGGCGCGAGCCGTGCGTGGACGCGTTCGCGCGGGACGAGTCGGCCGGTGCCGCCGTCGGTGTCGTAGCGGCCGATCCGGAGGCTGTGCGGGCGCGCGACGGTCCCGCCGGTGCCGGTGCCGGTGCCGGTGCCGGTGCCGGTGCCGATGGTGTCGGTGCCGGTGGTGCGCAGCCAGAGGTCCGCCCAGCCGTGCACGTCGCGTCCGCTCGCGCGGGCGAGGGCGTCGAGGAGGTCGCCGAGGCCGGCGTTGCCGAAGCGGTGCCGGTCGAAGTAGTCGTTGACGCCGGCGAGGAACGCCTCGTCGCCGATCCACGCGATGAGCTGGCGGAGGGCGGAGGCGCCCTTGGCGTAGGAGATGCCGTCGAAGTTGGAGAACGCGGCGGCGGTGTCGGGGACCTCGCCGGGCGCGACGGGATGGGTGGTGGGGCGCTGGTCGGTGTCGTAGGCCCACGGCTTGCGGGTGACGGCGAACGACGTCCACGCGCCGGGGAACACGCCGGTCTCGGCGGCCACCCGGTGCCCGATGTACTCGGCGAACGACTCGCTGAGCCACAGGTCGTCCCACCAGCGCATGGTGACGAGGTCGCCGAACCACATGTGGGCCATCTCGTGCGCGATGACGATGGCGCGGGTGTCGCGTTCGGTGACGGGGACGGGGGAGGTGAACAGGAACTCCTCGCGGAAGGTGACGCAGCCGGGGTTCTCGACGGCGCCATGCCCGAATTCGGGGACGAACGCCTGGTCGTACTTCCCGAACGGGTACCGGGGCCGGAACAGCTCGTGGTGGCGGTCGAGGGAGCGGCGGGTGACGTCGAGGATCTCGGCGGCCTCCGCGTCGAGGTGCGGGGCGAGGGAGCGGCGGCAGTGCAGGCCGAGGGGGACGCCGTCGTGCTCGGCGCGGACCGAGCGCAGCGGCCCGGCGACGAGCGCGGCCAGGTGCGGGCTGATCGGCGGTGTCGGGTCGAACTCCCAGCGCGCTGCCCCGCCCGGCGCGGTTCCGCCCTGGCGGCGGCCTTCGGCGTTGCTCAGGACCGTCCAGTGCGCCGGGACGGTGGCGGTGAACGTGAGCGAGGTCTTCAGGTCGGGCTGGTCGAAGGCCGCGAACACGCGCGGCGTGTCGCCCGGGCCGCAGCAGGCGTACACGTACACCTCGCCGTCGGCGGGGTCGGTGTAGCGGTGCAGGCCCTCGCCGGTGCGGGAGTACTCCAGGTCGGCCTCGACGCGCAGCTCGTTGCCGGCGGCCAGGTCGGGGAGCGGGAGGCGGCCGTCGCGGAGCGTGCCGGGGTCGAGGTCGCGGCCGTTGAGGACGGCGCGGCGCAGCGTCCCGGGGGTGATCTCGGCGAACGTGGCCGCGCCGGGCCGCGCGCAGCGGAACCGCAGCGTGGTCACCGATCCGAACACCGCGTCGCCGCGGGTGAGGTCGAGGTCGACGGTGGTCTCGGCGACGTCGAGGAGCGCGGCGCGGGCCTGCGCCTCGGCGTGGGTGAGAGCGGGCATGAAGATCATCCTCCCGTACGGGGCGGCGCCCCGCGCGGCCTCGGTGGCCGTACGGGGCGCCGGTCCCGCGCCGGACGCCGGGTCAGTCGGTGGAGATCGCCTTCAGGACGTCCATCCGGCCCGCCCGCCACGCCGGCCACAGCGCGGCGAGCACGCCGATCACGGCCGCGATGACCAGGTAGACGGCCAGGGTGCCGGCCGGGATGCTGAGGAGGCTTAGGCCCTCCTCGCGCAGCGCCCGCTGGAGCGCGGCGCCGAACGCCACCCCGATCCCGATGCCGAGGACCGCGCCGAACACCGCGATCACGATCGACTCCAGCCGGATCATCCGGCGCAGCTGGCGGCGGCTGATGCCGATCGCCCGCAGCAGCCCGATCTCCCGGGTCCGCTCGATCACCGACAGCGCCAGGGTGTTGACCACCCCGACCGCCGCGATGATCACCGACATGATCAGCAGCACGGTGAGGAACGACACGAACCCGTCGACCTGCTGGCGGGCCTGCTTCTTGACGCCCGCCTGGTCCCGCACCTCGGCGTTCGGGTGGTCGCTCAGCGCCCGCTCCAGCGCCGTGGTCGTCGCCGCGTTCGCGGCGGACGCGTCGATGAGGACGGCACCGACCGCGGTGCGGGCGGCGTGCGCCCGGTGCGCCTCCCCGTTGATCATCCGGGGGCCGAGGAAGTCGTTCTTCGCGTACACCCCGGTGACCTTCAGCGTCTCGGTCTTGCCGTCGCTGAACTGCACCGGCACCGCGGCGCCGACCGCCCAGCCCTGGGCGCGGGAGGTGTCCTCGTCGACGAGCATCCCGTCCCGGCCCGCCGGCAGCGCGCCCGACACCAGCTCCATCCGGACGCCCTTGGCCAGCGCGGCGGCGTCGCCCGCCACGTACGCGGCCCGCTCGCCCTTGATGTTGGCGTTGCCGGTGTAGTACGGCGCGGCGCTCTCCACGCCGGACACGCCCTTCACCCGGTCCACGACGTCGGTGCTGAGCCCGTTCAACCCGGTCGGCATCACGATGTAGTCGGCGCCGAACTGGTCGTCGACCTGCGCGTCCACCGACGTCCGCATCGAGGCGCCGAGCACGTTCACCGTCGTGATCAGCGCCAGGCCGATCATCAGTGCGGCGGCCGTGGCGGCGGTGCGGCGCGGGTTGCGCAGCGCGTTCTGCCGCGCCAGCCGGCCCGGCGCGCCCAGCAGCCGCGCCGCCGGCGCGCCCAGCACCCGGATCACCGGGACGCTGATCACCGGGGCGAGCAGCGTCACGCCGATGAACACCAGGAACGCGCCCGCGCCGACCGGGATCGCCGGGTTGCCGGCGTCACCGGCCAGCCCCAGCCCGATCAGGCCCGCCCCGATCAGGGTGAGCAGCGTGCCCAGCGCCAGCCGGATCCGCATCGACCGCTGCGGCAGCGCCACGTCGTCGCGCATCGCCGCCACCGGCGGGATCTTCGCGGCGCGGCGGGCCGGGAAGTACGCCGACACGACCGTGACGACGATCCCGACCGCGTACGACCAGATGACCGGGTTGGCGGTGAGGACCAGGCCGCCGCCGTCCTCGCCCATCACCTGCGACTGCAGCAGCGCCGCCAGCCCCGCGCCGGCCGCCAGGCCCAGCGTCGACCCGACCACGCCGACCGCGACCGCCTCGCCGATCACCGCCCGGGTGACCTGCGAGCGGGCCGCGCCGATCGCGCGCAGCAGCGCCAGCTCGCGGGTGCGCTGCGCGACCAGCATCGAGAACGTGTTGAAGATGATGAACGCCCCGACGAAGATCGAGATCAGGGCGAACACCAGCAGGAACGTCCGGAAGAAGCCCATGAACTCCGCGATGCCGCTCTTGGCGTCCTCGCGCAGCTGCGTCCCGGTGATCGCCTCCATGTTCGCCGGCAGCACCTTCGCGACCGCGGCGCGCAGCTCGTCCTCGGACGGGCCGCTCGACCCCATCTGGACGTCGGTGAAGTAGCCCGGCCTCAGCATCAGCCGCTGCGCCGTCGGCGTGTCGAACGCGGCGATGCTGGCGCCCATCATGTCGCCGCCGTCGAACACCCCGACCAGCCGCGCCCGCTGCGGCGGGCCCTGCGTCACCACCTGGACGGTGTCGCCGACCCGGTACCCCGCCTTCTCGGCCGTGCGGGCGTCCAGCGCCAACTCGGCGCCGCCCGCCGGGGCCCGGCCGGACGTCATCGCGTAGTCGCCGCCCGGATTCCAGTTGATCCCCATCTGCGGGGCGCCCTGACCGGAGACGATCTTGCCGTCCCGGCCGACGACCGCCGCGTACCCGGTGACGTTCCCGAACGGCTCCCTGACGCCCTCGACCTTCTTCAGCGTCTCCACCACCGACGCCGGCACCGGCTGCGCGGACTGCCCCGTGTCGGCCGGGTCCTCCACGACCTTCTTGGCCCGCACGTCCACGGCGACGCCCTTGCCGACGCTGTCGAACAGGTCGTCGAACTGCCGGTTCATCGTGTCGGTGAAGATCAGCGTGCCGGACACGAACGCCACCCCGAGGATGACCGCCACCGCGGTCAGCACCAGGCGGATCTTGTGCGCCGCCAGGTTGCGGAGCGTGACCTTCCCCATCATCGGGCCGCGACCCCCGGCAGCTCGAAGCCCTTCATGCGCTCCAGCACCCGCTCGGCCGTCGGCGCCGCCATCGAGTCCACGATCCGCCCGTCGGTGAGGAACACCACCTCGTCGGCGTACGCCGCCGCCGACGGGTCATGCGTCACCATCACGATCGTCTGGCCCATCTCCCGCACCGACGACCGCAGGAACCCCAGCACCTCCGCGCCCGACCGCGAGTCCAGGTTCCCCGTCGGCTCGTCCGCGAAGATGATCTCCGGGCGGGACGCCAGCGCCCGCGCGCACGCCACCCGCTGCTGCTGGCCGCCCGACAGCTCGCTCGGCCGGTGCCCCAGCCGGGGCCGCAGCCCCACCGTGTCGATCACCTGGTCCAGCCACTGCCGGTCCGCCTTCCGGCCGGCGATGTCCATCGGCAGCGTGATGTTCTCCAGCGCCGTCAGCGTCGGCACCAGGTTGAACGCCTGGAAGACGAACCCGACCTTGTCGCGCCGCAGCCGCGTCAGCTGCTTGTCCTTCAGCCGCGTCACCTCGGTCCCGCCGATGTGGACCTCGCCGGAGTCGACCGCGTCCAGGCCCGCCATGCAGTGCATCAGCGTCGACTTCCCCGACCCCGACGGGCCCATGATCGCCATGAAGCGGCCGCGCGGCACGTCCAGGCTCACCCCGTCCAGCGCGACGACCTGCGCGTCGCCCGAGCCGTACGCCTTGGCGACCCGGAGGGCGCGTGCGGCGAAGTCGCCCGCCCCCGGCGCGGAGTGCGCGTCAGCGGTCGATGGGGCGGTGTTCTTCACAGTGGAACTCCCTGGTCTGCATGGTGGGCCGGCATGGTCGATCCCACGCCGGAACCGGATGGTCTGTCGAACGGACGTGCGTGCCGGCGCCGAGAAGCACCGAGAGCGTCGAGAGCACCGCGTGCACCCGCCCGGGTGCACGCGGGCGACGCTCAGAACACACCCAGAACACTAGGAGGCCCGCGGCCCCCGCGGATGATCCCCGAGAACGGGCTTGCGGATCCGCCGTCCGGGGGAGACGCCCCCGCGGATCGTCCTTCCGGAGTAGGGGCGACCCCGGCACCCACCCCCGAGCCCGCCCCCGGAGTTCACCCGGGGCCGCCCCGAGGTCAGCCCTGGCCCGGCCGGCTCAGCCCCGTCTCGTACGCGTACACGACCGCCTGCACCCGGTCCCGCAGCCCCAGCTTGGCCAGCACGTTCCCCACATGCGTCTTCACCGTCGTCTCGCTGACCACCAGCGCCGCCGCGATCTCCGCGTTCGACTGCCCCCGCGCCACATGCGACAGCACCTCCCGCTCCCGCTCGGTCAGCGTGTCCAGCCCCGGCGGCGGCGTCGCGTCCCGCACCGCCGGCAGCCGCGTCGCGAACTTGTCCAGCAGCCGCCGCGTCACGCTCGGCGCCACGATCGCGTCGCCCTGCGCCACGATCCGGATCGCCTGCACCAGATCCTCCGGCGGCGAGTCCTTCAGCAGGAACCCGCTCGCCCCCGCCCGCACCGCCTCGATCACGTACTCGTCCAGATCGAACGTCGTCAGGATCAGCACCCGCGGATCATGCGACGCCGCCCCGTCCCGCACGATCCGCCGCGTCGCCTCGATCCCGTCCATGCCCGGCATCCGGATGTCCATCAGCACCACGTCCGGCAGCAGCGACCGCGTCAGCTCCACCGCCACCGCGCCGTCCCCGGCCTCGCCCACCACCGCGATGTCGGGCTCCGCCTCCAGGATCAGCCGGAACCCCGTCCGCAACAACGGCTGATCATCGACCAGCAGCACCCGTACGGCGTTCATCCGCCCACCCTCACTCGCCGGCAACCCGCCGCCACCGCGCTCATCGCCTCGCCCCTACCCATCCGATCCAGCCGATCCGGCCGCCCCGCCCGCCTACGCCTGCAGCGGGAACCGGGCACGAACCCCGAAACCGCCGCCGACCCGCGGACCGATCCGCAGCTCGCCGCCGTACAGCGCGACACGCTCGTACATCCCGACCAGGCCATGGCCCGGATTGTCGCCGTTGTCGGCGATGATCGTCGCGGTGCCACGCCCGTCGTCCTCGATCTCCACGGTCAGATCCTCATCGGTGTAGTGCAACCGCACCCAGGCCCGCGCCTGCGGCCCCGCATGCTTGAGCGTATTCGTCAACGCCTCCTGGATCAGCCGGAACGCCGCCACGTCCACCCCCGGAGACGGCGTCCGCGCCTCACCCTCGATCCACAACTGCACCGACAGGCCCGTCTCCCGCACATGATCCAGCAACTCCCCGAGATCGCCCAGACCCGGCTGCGGCGCCAGCTCGGCCCCGACCCCCTCCGAATCCCGCTCCGTCCGCAGCACCCCCACGATCCGCCGCATCTCGCTCAGCGCGGTACGGCCCACCTCCTCGATCGTGGTCATCGCCTCCCGCGCCCCCGCCGGATGACGATCCATGATCCGCCGCGCCGCGCCCGCCTGCACCGTCATCACGCTCACATGATGCGCCACCACATCGTGCAGCTCCCGCGCGATCCGCGACCGCTCCTCCACCCGCGCCGCCCGCGCGTCCGTGCCCCGCGCCCGCTCCAGCCGCGCCGCCCGGTCCTCCAGCTCCGCGAAATACGCCCGCCGCAACCGCAGATTCCGCCCCAGCACCCACACCCCGACCAGCAGCGCGTTGTCCGTCAGCACCGTGATCATCGCCAGGTCCTCCGGGAACGTCACCAGCAGCACGTTCACCGTCACCAGCGCCACCAGCCCGCCCAGCGCGCTCACCGCCAGCCCCCGGTGCGCCGCCACACTGTAGGCCGCCACCATGAACGCCACCAGATCCGGGATCGTCGGCGGATAACTCGCCAGCGTGATCAGCACCTCCGCCGCCGCGATCCACAGCAGCGCCGCCAGCGGCCGCGTCCGCCGGAACGCCAGCGCCATCGTCGCCGCCACCACCAGCAGCAGATGCCGAGGATCCGTCTCGGCGTAATGCCGCCCCAGCCCCTGCGGCAACTCCTCCAGATAAAGCTGCGGCAGCCCCACCAGCAGCAGCGCCAACGCCAGCGCGGCATCGGCCGCCTGCGGACGCGCCTTCAGGAAGGCACGGCAGGTACGCAGACCACGGATGCGGGGTGACACAACACTCACCCTAGGAGGTCGGACCAGGACCCGAGCCCTCCTGAACGCCGATCCGCGATCCTCCCCAAGGATGACCCCGCGACCCCGGCCCCGCCCCCCGCACCGGCCCGCACACGCCGCCGGCCGCCCGCGCCCCGCAGCCCCTCACACGTCACAGATCGTCCCGCTCCCGCCCCGCCGGCTCCAGATCCGCGGGAGACGGCCGATCCACCGGCGCCGCCGGCAGCGGCGGCGGCGTCCCCCCGAACCCCGGACACCGCGACTGATGATCACACCAGTCGCACAGCCGGCTCCGCCGATGCCGCCACTCGCCCGTCTCCATCGCCCGCCGGATCGCCGCCCACAGCGCCTCCACCTTCCGCTCCGTCGCCAGCAGATCCGCCTCGTCCGGCTCGTACCGCAGCACCTCGCCGTTCCCCAGATACATCAGCTGCAGCAGCCGCGGCACCCGCCCCTGCCGCCGCCACAGCACCAGCGCGTAGAACTTCATCTGGAACAGCGCCCGCGCCTCGAAATCCGCCCGCGGCGCCGCCCCCGTCTTGTAGTCCACGATCCGCACATCACCCGACGGCGCCACGTCCACCCGGTCGATATAGCCCCGCAGCTTCAACCCCGAATCCAGCACCGTCTCCACGAACACCTCACGCTCCGCCGGCTCCAGCCGCCGCGGATCCTCCAGCGTGAAATACCGCTCCACCATCGACCGCGCCTGCTCCAGCCACGCCGCCCGCTCCGCCTCACCCGACGCGCCCTCCCCGAACAGCGTCGCCAGCTCCGGCTCCGCCGCCAGCAGCCGCTCCCACTGCGGCCCCAGCAGCTCCAGCGCCTCCGCCGCCACCCGACGCTCCGCCGGCAGGTCGTACAGCCGCTCCAGCACCGCGTGCACCAGCGTCCCCCGCACCGCCGCCGCGCTCGGCCGCTCCGGAATCCGATCGATCACCCGGAACCGGTACAGCAGCGGGCACGTCATGAAATCCCCCGCCCGCGACGGCGACAGCGAACCGATCACCACCGGCCCCGTACCGCCCCGCTCGCCCGTCCCGGTGCCCGCCTCGGTGGTCGTCATGGCACAGCAGACTAGGACACGCCCCCGACGAAATCCCTTCGCCCCGCACCCCGCACCGCACCCTGCCCAGCCCCCGCACCACGCAGAACCCCGCACCCGGTCCCGTGCCCGATCACCAGACCGCCCGGCCAGGGCCGTAGCATCGAGGACGTGGCAGACAGCGCACCCCCGACCGAGCCCCCCACCCGGAACAAGCCCGCGGACCCGCCCCCCACCGGCCCCGGCCTGTTCATCGGGCGGCCCTTCGGCGTGCCCGTCTACGTCTCACCCAGCTGGTTCCTCGTCGCCGTCGTCGTCACCGTCATGTTCGAAGGCCAGGTCAACGGCGTCGTCGACCGCCCTGCCAGCTTCGCCGTCGCCTTCGCCTACGCCGTACTCCTGTACGCCTCCGTGTTCGTCCACGAACTCAGCCACGCCGTCACCGCCCGCGCCCTCGGCCTCCCCGTCCGCTCCGTCGTCCTCCACATCCTCGGCGGCGAGACCTCCATCGAAGAAGAGGCCCCCACCCCCGGCCGCGAATTCCTCATCGCCTTCGCCGGCCCCGTCGTCAACCTCGTCCTCGCCGTCCTCGGCATCCTCGCCCACCTCCTCCTCCCGCTCCCGCCCGTCGCCATGCTCCTCGTCGACGCCCTCACCTTCGCCAACCTCCTCGTCGGCGCCTTCAACCTCCTCCCCGGCCTCCCCCTCGACGGCGGCCGCCTCGTCCGCGCCGCCGTCTGGAAGGCCACCGGCCGCGCCTCCAGCGGCGCCGTCTTCGCCGCCTGGGTCGGCCGCGGCGTCGCCATCCTCTGCCTCGTCGCCGGCGCGTTCATGGCCACCTACCCCGTCCAAGGAGAAAGCGCCGCCTTCGGCTGGCTCGCCCTCCTCTGGACCGCCCTCATCGCCTCCTTCATCTGGGTCGGCGCCACCCAGACCCTCCGCACCGAGAAGATCCGCGGCCGCATCCCCGCCCTCCACGCCCGCCGCCTCGCCCGCCGCGCCACCCAGGTCACCGCCGACGTCCCCCTCGCCGAAGCCATCCGCCGCGCCCACGAACAGCACGCCGGCGCCCTCGTCATCGTCGACCACGACGGCCGCCCCCGCGGCATCGTCAGCGAGAAGGCCGTCACCGCCACCCCCGAGCAGCGCCGCCCCTGGATCCAGACCGGCGAACTCTCCCGCGCCGTCCACGACGGCCTCACCCTCCCCGCCGACCTCGCCGGCGAAGCACTCATCGACGCCCTCCGCCGCGCCCCCGCCTCCGAATACCTCCTCCTCGAACCCGACGGCCGCGTCTACGGCGTCCTCACCGCCACCGACGTCGACCGCGCCTTCACCGGCATCTGACACCAACCCGCAGGTTTCGGCCCCACCCCCGCGGGGAACAGACCAGTGCCCCCGGGCCGCTAGCCTTGACCGACATGAGCGAACCCACCCCGACACCCGGCGCCCCGGCCCAGCCCACCGCCACCGGCCGCATCCCCCACGGCCCCTTCCGCGCCGGCGACCAGGTTCAGCTCACCGACCCCAAAGGCCGCATCAACACCATCACCCTCCAGCCCGGCAAGGCCTACCACTCCCACAAGGGCGCCATCACCCACGACGAGATCATCGGCAGCCCCGAAGGCACCGTCTTCCGCTCCACCGGCGGCGTCGAATACCTCGCCTTCCGCCCCCTCCTCGCCGACTTCACCGTCCGCATGCCCCGCGGCGCCGCCGTCGTCTACCCCAAAGACGCCGCCCAGATCGTCGCCATGGCCGACATCTTTCCCGGCGCCCGCGTCGTCGAGGCCGGCGCCGGCTCCGGCGCCCTCACCTGCTCCCTCCTCCGCGCCGTAGGCGAACACGGCCTCGTCACCTCCTACGAACGCCGCCCCGACTTCGCCGACATCGCCCGCGCCAACGTCGAGAAGTTCTTCGGCGGCCCCCACCCCGCCTGGCGCATCACCGTCGGCTCCCTCGAGGACGCCCTCACCGAGACCGACATCGACCGCGTCGTCCTCGACATGCTCGCCCCCTGGGAATGCGTCGACACCATCGCCAAAGCCCTCATCCCCGGCGGCATGGTCTGCGCCTACATCGCCACCACCACCCAGATGTCCCGCATCGTCGAAGAACTCCGCGGCCACGGCGCCTTCGCCGAGCCCTACGCCTTCGAGACCATGCTCCGCAGCTGGCACGTCGAAGGACTCGCCGTCCGCCCCGACCACCGCATGGTCGGCCACACCGGCTTCCTCGTCACCGCCCGCCGCCTCGCCGACGGCGTCACCCCGCCCACCCGCCGCCGCCGCCCCGCCAAGGGCGCCCCCCTCCCCGCCCCCGGCACCACCCCCGCACCCCCCGCCGACACGCCCGCCACCGACGGCGACACACCCGCCCCCGCCGACGAGGCGTAGATCACAAACACCGCCCCGCGACCCCGCGACACGCGCGGCCCCCACCACCGCCGCAGGCCGTAACACACAATTCACACCCCCGCGCCACTACCACCCGCCCCCACCCGCCCCGGCACGGAAAGCGCCGAACCCGCCGCCCCGCACAACGGAATCCGCCGTTTCGACGCCCCACCCTCCCGCTACGGACATTCCGCGCGCCCCCCGAACCCCCCGCCCCGACCAGTCAAGATCCCCCCGGCACCACACGAGTACCGAACGGGCAGGTTACGGAAGCCCTCCAGATAGGTAGGGTCTCTGTAGGTCGTCGGCTCTCTTCGTGAGGAGGTGACGGGGCGTGGCCGCTCGTGACGATGCTGGGGCGCGCAGGGCGCAGCACGACAAGGAGGTCAGGGATCTCCAAACGCAGATCTCCTTCCTGGAGGAGGAGATCTCCGTGCTGCGCCGCAAGCTCGCGGAATCCCCGCGCCAAGTACGTGTTCTGGAAGAACGTCTCCATGAGGCACAGGCCAACCTGGCCGCCGTGACAGGCCAGAACGAACGCCTCGTGGCGACGCTCAAAGAAGCCCGCGAACAGATCGTGGCGCTCAAGGAGGAGGTCGACCGGCTGGCCCAGCCGCCGTCCGGCTACGGGGTGTTCCTCGAAGCCCGCGACGACGGCACCGTGGACATCTTCACCGGCGGACGCAAACTGCGGGTCAACGTCAGCCCCGCCGTGGACGCCGAAGAACTCCAGCGCGGCCAGGAGGTCATGCTCAACGAGGCGCTCAACGTCGTCGAAGCACTCGAATTCGAAGAGCAGGGCGAAGTCGTCATGCTCAAGGAACTCTTCGACGACGGCGAACGCGCACTGGTGATCGCGCACGCCGACGAGGAACGCGTCATCAAGCTCGCCGAACCGCTCCGCGGCGTACCGCTGCGCGCCGGCGACTCCCTCATGCTCGAACCCCGGTCCGGATACGCCTACGAAAAGATCCACAAGGCGGAGGTCGAAGAACTCGTCCTCGAAGAGGTCCCCGACATCTCCTACGACGAGATCGGCGGACTCAGCGGGCAGATCGAAATGATCAGGGACGCCATCGAACTTCCCTACCTGCACGCCGACCTCTTCCGCGAACACCAGCTCCGCCCGCCCAAGGGCGTACTGCTCTACGGCCCCCCCGGCTGCGGCAAGACCCTCATCGCCAAAGCCGTCGCCAACTCCCTCGCCAAGCAGGTCGCCGAGAAGACCGGCCAAGAGGGCAAGAGCTTCTTCCTCAACATCAAGGGCCCCGAACTCCTCAACAAGTACGTCGGCGAGACCGAACGCCACATCCGCCTGGTCTTCCAGCGCGCCCGCGAAAAGGCCTCCGCCGGCACCCCCGTCATCGTCTTCTTCGACGAGATGGACTCCATCTTCCGCACCCGCGGATCCGGAGTCTCCTCCGACGTCGAGAACACCATCGTCCCGCAGCTCCTCAGCGAGATCGACGGCGTCGAAGGCCTGGAGAACGTCATCGTCATCGGCGCCTCCAACCGCGAAGACATGATCGACCCCGCGATCCTGCGCCCCGGCCGCCTCGACGTCAAAATCAAGATCGAACGCCCCGACGCCGAAGCCGCCAAGGACATCTTCTCCAAGTACATCCTCTCCGGCCTCCCCCTCCACCCCGACGACGTCAAGGAGAACGACGGCAACGAGGGCGCCACCGTCGACGCCATGATCCAGCGCGTCGTCGAACGGATGTACACCGAAAGCGAGGAGAACCGCTTCCTCGAGGTCACCTACGCCAACGGAGACAAGGAAGTCCTCTACTTCAAGGACTTCAACTCCGGCGCGATGATCCAGAACATCGTCGACCGCGCCAAGAAGATGGCCATCAAGCAGTTCCTCGACACCGGCCAGAAAGGCCTGCGCGTCGCCCACCTGCTCGCCGCCTGCGTCGACGAGTTCAGCGAGAACGAAGACCTCCCCAACACCACCAACCCCGACGATTGGGCCCGCATCTCCGGCAAGAAGGGCGAACGGATCGTCTACATCCGCACCCTCGTCTCCGGCACCAAGGGCTCCGAAGCCGGCCGATCCATCGACACCGTCGCCAACACCGGCCAATACCTGTAACAACAGCGCAAACACGAGCAGACAACCGCACGACGACCGACCCACGGCGCGGCGGCCACCGGTGGGGTGGCCGGGTCGACGAGCGTGACCAGCAGGCCGCCCTCGATCCACCGGTTGAGCATCGAGTACGAGGGCTGGTGGAT